>NZ_KQ236688.1:2503104-2803384 GCF_001183545.1 Cellvibrio sp. pealriver | reverse complement strand
GGGGTCATAAAAAACCCGCGAGGCGCTGGTGCGGCTCGCGGTTTTTGTTTTTGCGGTGGGTAATTAAACCTAAACCCGCAGTCCCTTTAGATTCTTTGAAAAACCAACGTCGCGTTAGTGCCACCAAAACCGAAGCTGTTGGACATCACGCGGTTTAACTTCACGTTGTCTTGGCGCTTGAGCACGATGGGCATGCCTTCAGCTTCAGGGTCGAGGGTTTCGATGTTGGCTGAGGCGCAGATAAAATCGTTTTCCAGCATCAGCAAACTGTAAATCGCTTCTTGTACGCCGGTCGCGCCAAGGCTATGGCCGGTGAGCGATTTGGTGGAGCTGATGGCTGGAATATTGGCACCAAAGGTTTCTTTAATTGCGCGCAATTCAGCCAGATCGCCCACTGGCGTTGAGGTGCCGTGGGAGTTGATGTAGTCGATATCGCCTTCAACGGTTGCCAATGCTTGCTTCATGCAACGCACGGCACCTTCACCAGACGGTGCAACCATGTCGTAGCCATCGGATGTTGCGCCATAACCGACGATCTCGGCGTAAATTTTCGCGCCGCGCGCTTTGGCGTGTTCGTATTCTTCGATGACCAGGCAACCGCCACCGCCTGCAATCACAAAACCGTCGCGGTTCGCATCGTAAGCGCGTGAGGCTTGGCCTGGAGTTTCGTTGTATTTGGTCGAGAGTGCGCCCATGGCATCAAACAGGGCAGTCAGGGTCCAATGCTCTTCTTCACCGCCGCCAGCAAAAACGATGTCTTGCTTGCCGAGTTGGATCTGCTCCAAGGCAACACCAATACAGTGGGCGCTGGTCGCACAGGCTGATGAAATGGAGTAGTTAACGCCTTTGATTTTGAATGGGGTCGCCAAACACGCAGAGGTAGTAGAGCCCATGGTTTGGGTTACACGGTAAGGCCCAACACGCTTCAAGCCTTTTTCGCGCAGGATGTCTGCGGCTTCAACCAAGTTCATGGAAGATGCGCCGCCAGAACCCATAATGATACCGGTGCGCTCATTGGAAACCTGCTCTTCGCTCAACCCTGCATCGGCAATCGCTTGTTGCATAGAGAGGTAAGCGTATGCCGCAGCATCGCCCATAAAACGTAATACCTTGCGATCAATCAGCTCTGACAGGTTGATATCAATAGAGCCTGCGACGTGGCTGCGGAAGCCCATTTCTTTATAGGATTCCTGGAACTTGATACCGGAACGGCCAGCGCGCAAGGCATCCAATACGGCACTTTTATCATTGCCCAGACAGGACACAATCCCCATACCGGTAACAACAACGCGTTTCATAGGCTACCTCTTCTTACTTGAGCTACAGCATACGGGCAGTTATGCCCATTGGCTTGGTTCGGAGCGAGCATTATGCCACAGGCAGTCAGGCGCTCACCCAGTGTAATTATTGCGAACAGATTAGAAGCTGTCAGTGTTTTGGAACAATCCCACACGCAAATCATGCGCGAAGTAAATGTCCTTGCCGTCGCACGATACGCGGCCATCGGCAATTCCCATAATCAACTTGCGCTCGATTACACGCTTCAAATTGATGTGGTAAGTAATTTTTTTGGCAGTAGGCAGGATTTGGCCAGTGAATTTCACTTCGCCACAACCTAACGCGCGGCCGCGGCCGGGGTTGCCTTTCCAGCCGAGGAAGAACCCGACCAATTGCCACATGGCATCCAGCCCCAAACAGCCTGGCATGACAGGATCGCCGGGGAAATGGCAGTCAAAGAACCACAGGTCAGGGCTGATATCCAGCTCTGCCACTATCTCGCCTTTGCCGAATTCGCCGCCGGTTTGGCTGATGTGCACAATGCGGTCGAGCATCAACATGTTGGGTTTTGGCAGCTGTGCGTTGCCTGGGCCGAACAATTTGCCGTCGCCACAGAGGAGCAGGTCTTCGCGGCTGTAAGAGCTTTTGGGTTCAAAGGGAGTCATGGAATTTACTCTGCTAGTGATCATTGCGCGCAGGCTGTGCCTGCGCAAAAGTGCGCCATTCTAACCGCTACGGCTGCATTGTCCAGTTTGGTGGATGCCAGCCGGGGCGTTGGTGCAGGTCAGAAGCTGCGCGCCAGTGAAAATTCAGCCAACTGCTTCATCGCGTGGGTGTAAGGGTTATCAGGCAAAAGTTTCAGCTGTTCGAGTGCTTGTTGTACCTGCTGTTTTGCGGCATCGAGGGTGTAAGTCATGCCGCCGGTGGTTTGCACTATGTCCAATATCGCGGGCAACTGGCTGGCATCGCCATTGCGGATGGCGGCGGCAATCACCTCTGCCTGCGTAGCGGTTCCGGTGCGCATGGCGTAAATCAGTGGCAGGGTAGGTTTACCTTCGGCCAGATCATCTCCCACATTTTTGCCGAGTGTTGCGGCATCGCCGGTGTAGTCCAGCGCATCGTCCACTAATTGGAACGCGACGCCAACATGGCGACCATAGAGACGCAAAGCCTCGCGCTGCGCAGGTGTTGCGCCGCATTGCACCGCGGCTACTTCACAGGCTGCTGCAAATAAGATGGCGGTTTTTTTGTCGATGACGCGGAAGTAGTTTTCTTCATCCACATTCGGGTCTTTGGCGTTAACCAGTTGTTGCACTTCACCTTCGGCGATGACGTTGGTGGTATCGCTCAGGATCGCCATGACATCCATATTGCCGATCGCCACCATCATCTGGAATGCGCGTGAATAGAGGAAATCCCCCACCAGTACGCTCGGCGCATTGCCCCATTGCGCATTGGCAGTCGGGCGGCCGCGGCGCAGGTTAGACATATCCACCACATCGTCATGCAACAAGGTGGCGGTGTGGATAAATTCAATAATCGCCGCGAGCGACAAATGATCTTTCCCCTGATAGCCCAGTGCGTTGGCAGTGAGCAGCACTAGCAATGGACGCAAGCGTTTGCCGCCTGCTTCCACCAAATAATGGCCGATGTTCTCAACCAGTCCGACATCGGAGTGAAGCTTATCGATGATGAGTTGGTTGACTGCGCTGAAGTCGTCTTTGACGGCCTGATGGAATGGCAACATGGGATCTTCTTATCTTGGAGTGAGTGCTGGGAACCGGGTTTTAAAGCGGTAATGTTCAGGCGGCAATGCTAGCAGTGACGACCGGCGAGTCAAGGAAAAGCTGGCAATGCGAGTGCATCAAACCATTCTGCGGCCAGCGGTTGCGCGCTGTGATACGCCAGGGCGCAGTAATCTTGTGGCGATAGCGCCCATTGGTGAAATTGCCACTGATCGCGGAGGCAACCGAGCTGGTCGTCAATGGTTGCGCTGATGGTGTCTGCGTCCCACTCAAAGGCGACCTTTTCCAATCCGGCAGATATGCCTGTGCCCAGCGCTTTGAAAAACGCTTCTTTGAGTGTCCACAGGCGATAGAAATAATCGGCCTGTGCGCTGCCTTGTAGCGATTGCATCTGCGCCTGTTCATTAGGATGGTAATAGTGTTGGGCGATACCGGACAGGTTGCGCGCCGATCGGATACTTTCCAGATCGACTCCCAAAAGCTCAGCTTTGCCCACTGCCAGGACTGCCCAATGGCCGCTGTGACTCAGGCTGAAATGTATATCGCTGTGGGGCAGGTAGGGCTTGCCTTTGTCGGAGCGCAACAGCTCCAACTCTTGCGGTGCCACATCCAAATACCTCGCCAGCACTTTGCGCTGTAGCCAGCGGCTGGCAATGTAACTCTCTTTGCCTCGCATAAATTTTTGCGCCCGCGCATGTTCGCTGGCACTCATGATCTTTGCCGCTTCACGCTGATGCGCATCGGTAAATTGATCCAGATCCAGCAGCCACAGGTGTATTTCCTGTTCGGCTAATGACGCAGAAGCATCGGGCATTGCTCGGGAAAAAACCGGTGCGAAAAGAGGTGGCAAATGTGTCGTCATGGTGTGGATGATCAAGGCTGCGCTGTAGGTGTGTAAGTAGGTGTGTAAGTAGGTGTGTGAATTGTCGATGTGCGCTTTGGATAAAAGTAAAGCAGCACATCATACGCCGATTCGCGTCCCACTTTGTCGGGTTGTGATTCATTCATCAATTCTGTGCGCGATTTGTTAGTTACATCGTTTTTTTAGATGGCCGTATTGATCGTGTTTTTTAACCGAACCTAAAAAATACGCGTTCGCGGCGCTTGTCCGAACACTCTTTTTTCTCATGCTCGCACAATCCTTCTGCGTATCAGAGAGAGCCTGGCTTTTATGGTGAGAAGCTGCAGGCGCTTTTCGTGGCGAATGTGTTTGCCGGTTGATGCCGGTATGCCGTCGCATTCATTCGAATAACAAAACGAGAAGGTAATTAGTATGAACACTACTCCCCCCGGAGCGATTGTGCTGCGGCGCAAAAACTCCTTCAACCGTGACACCCTTAACCGCTTTAGCCAGCTGATGTGTATTACCGCCAGTTTGTTGTGTGCAGGCACTGCATTGGCACAAACCAACCTTGCGCTTAACAAAACCACTTATGCCAGCAGTGAACTGCGCGCCGCCAAAGATGCAGTCGATGGCAGCAGCTACAGCCGTTGGGAATCGACCCAGGGGTTGGAGACGGGCTGGTTAACTGTCGATCTGGGCACCGCGACCAATCTTGGTCAGGTGGTTATCGATTGGGAAGCTGCTAACCCCGAGACTTATCAAATTCAGGGCTCTAACAATAATTCGACCTGGACGACACTCGCGACCAAAACCGGCGGCACTTTTGGCAACCGCACCGACAGTTTCAACGTGAGCGGCAGTTACCGCTATGTGCGCGTCTATGCCACCAAACGCGCGCCGGGCAATGCCTGGGGTTATTCAATATTTGAGATGCGTGTGTTTGGCGGTGCGGCATCGAGCAGTTCATCATCAAGCTCGTCATCGTCCAGTAGCGGCAATCTTGGCTACACGCCCTTGTTCCCCGCAGGCACGCAAGTGACCGAGCAAATCCAATACCGTGAGCCCGATGGCACCTTGGTGACCTTGATGGGCATGCGCTCTACCGAACGCCATGCGCGCGAGCGCGGTGAGCCTTGGTTGGCAGCGAACGAGGCCGATGGCCGCTATTTCACTTATCCGCCGTTCTACTTCCAAAACCGTTCGTTCGGCTTGAAAATCCGCGACACGATTCCGGCGGGCGGGCGAAATATCCGCATCACCATGTTGATCAATGAAGGGACTTTCTTTGGCACCACTTTCAGTTTGTTCCGCAACTCCAGCGACCCAACCGTCACCGAATTTGGTTGGGCGTTGAACTATGGTTTCAATAACCTGAAAGAAGGCAATTTGCCGCGCTGTTTTGATGGTGGCAATGAAGACTGTTATATGGATGTCGATTCCTACTGGAATACCGGCCGCGATCCGCACCGTCCGCTGGTGATGGGTGACCGTATCGAGCTGGCACCGGCACCGCGCCTGGTAGAGATGAGCGAGTCGGACAACCGTGCGCGCATCGATGGCGGCGGCTCGCGCTACTACTCGTTCGAGCAGCTGTATGTCGTCGGTGAGGGCGTTCGCCCCTGGTATGGTGTAGCGCCAAATCTGGATTCGGTACCCGTGCCGAATGATGCGCTGCTCGGTGGTGAAACCAGTATTTCCTACAACTATTCCGAAGAACCCTACCGCGTGTTCCAGCAAATGGCGAACAACATTGGTATCCGCAACACCGACCGCTTCCTCAAAGGTCGCCGCTTGTTCCATACCTCATTTGCGACCGGCCAGCACTCGGAGTTTCCAGCCCAGAACCCCATCTTCAATGAGCACGTTAACCAGTTGGGTAGCAACTTTAACGATGAACGCTGTATCGCCTGTCACCAGTTAAATGGCCGCAGTAAAGCCGCTGTGGCAGGTGCTGCGCTGGATACGCTATCGGTACTGACCGGCGCGCAGGGTAACCTGCCTGATCCTTACTACGGTTTTAACGTCCTGCAGAAAGGTGCGGTGAATAACACCGTGAAGCTGCAGCGCTACGATGTAACCCCGCGCTTCCTGAATGATGGCACCCGCGTGGACATGCACAAACCGGTGTACGAATTCACCGGCCCGGTGCCGCAGTTGTATTCCGTGCGTCAGGCACCGCAAGTCATTGGTGCTGGTTTGTTAGAGGCGATTCCCGAGTCGGCCATTTTGGCGAATGTGGATGCTAACGATACCAATGGCGATGGCGTGCGCGGTAAAGCCAACTTCGTGAAAAATCCGGAAACCGGCGCAACCCAACTCGGCCGTTTTGGCTGGAAAGCAGCAAAAGCCAGTGTGCGCCATCAAGCCGCAGAAGCACTGGTGCAGGATATGGGGGTGACATCGCCTGTGTATCCCGTTCGCTCTTGCCAAAAGACCGACGTGAATTGCCATCAAACCGGCGTGAGCACTCATGTGTCCGAGCTGGAGTTGACTCGTCTGACCAACTATTTGCAGTTGCTCGGCGTACCGGCGCAGCGCAGTTATCGCAGCGGTTATCCAAATGGTATGCGGGTATCGGTAGAGCACGATGTAAACCCGGCGCAAATCGCCCAAGGCAAAACTGTGTTTGAGAATGCCCAATGCGTGGCCTGCCACAAAGCCAGTTTTACCACCGGCAACACGCATCCTTTCGCTGAATTGCGCAACCAAACTATCCGCCCCTACACCGACCTGCTGTTGCACGATATGGGCCCGGACCTTGCTGATACTCTCGCGCAAGACGGTGCTTCTGCCAGCATGTGGCGCACCGCGCCGCTGTGGGGCTTGGGCAGCTTGAAGTACGTGCAAAGCGGCACTTCGGCGGGCGATGAAAGCAGTGTGCGCTACCTGCATGACGGTCGCGCCCGCACGCTGGATGAAGCCATCCTGTGGCACGGCGGTGAAGCAACCAACAGCCGCCTGCGTTATGAAGCGCTTTCCACCGGTGATCGCAATGCACTGAAAGCGTTCCTCAACTCGCTGTAATTTTTGTTCTCCACCGATGTTTGATACATCACTCCTTAGCCCGCTTTATGCGGGCTTTTTTGTTTAAGGCAAATCAGCGACAATTCGCGCCCTCAAAAACACACAGAATCCTTTTGGAGTTGTTATGCAAATCACTGCCAACAAAGTTGTCAGCTTTCACTACCGCCTGAGCGAAACTGGCGGTGAGCTGCTGGAGTCATCCTACGAATCCGATCCAACTCTCTACCTGCATGGCCACAATGGTCTGCTCGCTGCGTTGGAAGCGGCGATGGAAGGCAAACAAGCGGGCGACAAAATCAGCGTAAGCATCACCCCTGAGCAAGGGTACGGCCAGCGCCAGGAAGGTGCGGTGCAACGCATCCCGATCAAACACCTGCACGGTCACGAGAAACTGAAAGGCAAAATCAAACCGGGCATGAAAGTCGCGGTCAATACCCAGCACGGCCCATGGGATGCCGTTGTATTGAAAGTCGGTAAATTCAATGTCGATATCGACAGCAACCATCCACTGGCTGGTAAAAATCTGGACTTTGAATTGGAGATCGTTGAAGTGCGCGATGCGACCGACGAAGAGCTCGCCCACGGTCATGCGCACGGCGTTGGTGGTCATCACCACGATTAAGTTTTTTCTCTATCAAGTTTTTGATAGCACTACCGCGAAAAGCCCGTCTACTGTTGCGTAATGTCCGTCCGTTTAGCGCTCATCGTCACTCCCGCTTGCGGGAGTCCAGCTTTAGATTTTAAAACCACTGGATCCCCGCATGCGGGGATGACGTTCTTGTAAATATCTATCTCTTTCTCACGCACCCGCTTGGGAATGCATACCTCTCGTGAATCGCGCTCTCCCAAGTCGTTGGTGTACCTGTGTAGGGATTTGTAAATCGGCAGTCAACGTTGTCATTTTTGGATTGCGGCTTTAGGTGCCGCTCGGTTATTGTGGATTTTTACAAAAAATCAACCATAACAATGATCCCCATCAGGGGCGCAAGGGCAATCACATGAATAATCCCGTTAGTAACGCCAACCGCGTTTTATCCATCGATGTTTTCCGCGGCATCATTATTTTTACCATGGTCTTTGTGAATGAATTGGCCGGTGTGGCCGATATTCCCCAGTGGATGAAACATTTACCGGCCGATGTCGATGGCATGACCTTTGTTGATCTGGTTTTCCCCGCATTTTTATTTATCGTCGGCATGTCAATTCCGTTTGCAATCCAGGCGCGCGCCAACAAGGGTGATTCCGCATTGGAGATTTTCAAACACATCGCCCTGCGCAGTCTCGGGCTAATGGTGATCGGCGTGTTTATGGTGAATGCGGAGTCGGGCTACGATGCAGCCGCGATGAGCATCTCCATGCCGCTGTGGACCTTGTTAATGTTTATCTGTGTGTTGCTGATTTGGTCGAATTATCCCAAAACACTTTCACCCACTATTTCACTCGGCGCAAAACTGATTGGCGTTGCCGGATTAATAATGCTTTGGTGGTTGTACCAAGGCCCGGATAACACCGGCATGACCACACAGTGGTGGGGAATTCTCGGGTTAATCGGTTGGGCATATTTGTTGGCAGGCTCGTTGTTTTTAATCACACGTCAGTTTGCATCACCCGCCACGCAATTTTTCACACTCGCCGTTGCAGCGCTTGGTTTGATTGTGTTGTTTTTTATTTTGGATAAAAACAAAGCCGATTTAGCGGGCGTTCCGGTGTTGGAAACTCTGGCCGGATTCAACGGCAATCACACCCATGCCGCGATTGTGTTGGCTGGTGTCATTCTCTCGCAATTATTTTATCTGCCAAATTTTGCAGCAAGTAAATTTAAAAACTATTTAATTTTTACCGGCGTAGTCTGCGCGTTGGCATTCGCCAGTTGGCAGGTCTCACCCATTTCCAAAATTTGGGCAACACCTAGCTGGGCATTGTTCAGCGTATTTTTTTGCTGTGTGATTTTCGGTGCGGTGTATTGGTTGGTCGATGTCAAACAGCAGCGCCGCTGGACGGTATTTTTTGAACCCTCCGCCACCAATCCTTTATTGGTGTATATCCTGCCGTATATCGTGCTGTCGCTGTGCGGGATTTTCGGTTTTTATCTGCGCCCTGAATATTTTAACGCGGGTGTGCCGGGCATTATCTGGAGCCTGTTGTTTGCTTGCGTGATCATGGGAATTGGCGCGCTGCTGACGCGCACGGGGTTGCGCGTCAAGCTGTAAATATCATGTTGGTTCGGTGCACGGCCAGGTCGGTTTTGTGCTGAACCAAAATTCCGGTTTTAAACCGAGTATGCGATAAATCCCTTCCGGTAAATCTTTTTTAATGTTGCTGATATTGCGTGTCACGCGCGCGTGCATGATTGCGCCTTGCACGTATTGTTGCATCAGGCGCGCCAGTTGTTCCGGGTCTTTTGCGTTTTGCAAATAATTGTTGTTAAGCAAGCTGAGCACCAGTGCCTGATTGTATTTTGCGCCGCGCTCGGTCATGACTTGCAAGGTATCGCTAATGCGATTCTCGCCACAGCCCGCTTGCATACCGGCGGTAAAAAACGCGCAGCCGGGCACGTTGTCTTTATCTTCGCCAACCTTGTTAATAAAAATAAATTGCAACCAATTTTCCAACTGTTCGAGTGGGCTATTGATGGGAGAAAAAATACAATCCAGCTCGCGGCGAATTTCATCCCAGTAATGATTGGTTGCTTCGCAAAACAGCTGCGCTTTGGATTCAAAGTGGTGATAGAAGCTGCCTTTGGTAACGCCTGCCTGCTTGCAGATTTCGTTCACACCCACAGAATTGTAATTGCTGTTCCAGATCAGGTTCAGCGCGGTTTCCAGTAGGACGGTGCGGGTGTCGGTGGCGTTCATTACTCGGTTCTCATACAAAGACTAGGGTTATTATGATACCGGCCGGTATGTTTTTCAATCGGCCATTTTCCCATCTATACCAGCTGCAGGCATAAAGTTGCTCTCGCATCAAAAAAGTATCCAACAGCAAACCTATTGATTTTATTGGTATTTGTTCTTCTTTTTCCCATCTTGCGCCCGCCAGTGTGAACGCCACCTGAAAAATTTTGTTGACCAGCATACCGACCGGTATGTATGCTTTTCTCAAATGCCGATTTAGACCCCTCCAAGGAGTTTCAAATAGTCATTCATTTGCTAACGGATTTTAGGAGACTTCCCATGAGTAGCACCATGAATAGCAAGAGTACTGCCGCTGTATCGCGCCGTACCTTCCAATACACAGCCGCCGCCATACTTGCAGGTATAGTCGGTTTTTATTATGTGACCGGAGTAGACGCTGCAACCCCTGCAGCCGTACCACCTGCACCAACTGTGGATGTGGTGGTGCTGGAGCCACAAACCATCCGTGCCTGGGCTAATTTCTCTGGTCGCCTCGCGCCGGTAGAAAGCGCCGCCATCAAACCTCTGGTGAGCGGCACTATCCAGCAAGTACTGTTTAGCGAAGGTCAGCAAGTGAAAAAAGGCCAGCCGCTGTTTGTGATTGACCCGCGTCCGCATCAGGCATCGGTGCAACGCGCCCAGGCACAATTGGCGACAGCGCAATCGCGCGCAAAACTGGCGAAAGATGAATTGGATCGCTCACAGCAATTGATTGCAGCCAAGTTGATATCGCAAAGCATTTACGATTCCGCTTTCAGTGCGCATCAGGTGGCGCAGGCCGATGTAAAACAAGCAGAGGCGGCGTTGAATCAAGCAAAACTGGATTTGGAATATGCGCACATCAGTGCACCGATTTCCGGCCGTGTAGGTCGTGCTGAATTGACGGTAGGTAATGTGGTGGAAGCGGGGGCAAATGCGCCGCTGCTTACGCAGATTGTGGCGAACGACAAACTCTATGCAGAATTTAATGTGGATGAAGCGACCTACATTCAATTTGTACGCAACACCAAAAACACACAGGACATGCCGGTGGAATTAACACTCGCCAGCGATGCCAGCGTGACCTACAAAGGTTACATCTCTGCCTTTGATAATCGTCTGGATACCAATAGCGGCACCATTCGTGCGCGCGCTGTATTTGAAAACAACGACGGCGCATTAACCGCCGGTATGTTTGCCAATGTGCGCTTGGGTTCAGCAGAAAAAATGCAGGCGTTATTAATTCCCGAGCGTGCCATTGGCACCAACCAAAGCAAAAAATATGTATTGGTTGTGGATGAAAATAATACCGCGAATTATCACGAAGTTACCTTGGGTGATCACTATCAAGGCCAGCGCGTGATTGTCGCGGGTGTCAATGCGGGCGATAAAATTATCGTCAATGGTCTGTCTCATGTGCGACCGAATAGCGTCGTCAATCCAAGTGTTACGCAAGAGGGTGCTGCAACCAAGGTTGCGTCGTCGCACTGATCTGATTACACACTAGCTTTCCGATTGTTTTATAGCGAGATCTGTTGGTGCTTTGCACCAGCAGTCTCCAAGCTCGTCATTTGGTTTTATTCACATTTTTACATTTTCAATTCGATTTTTATTGTAGCCATGCAGGCAGGTTCAGTATGAACATATCCAAATTTTTCGTGGATCGCCCCATTTTCGCCGGTGTGATTTCACTGTTGATTTTTATCGGTGGCGCTATCGCCATGTTTCAATTGCCCATTTCGGAATACCCTGAAGTATCGCCGCCATCGGTGGTCGTGAATGCCTCCTATCCGGGTGCAAACCCGAAAGTGATTGCTGAAACCGTAGCAACACCCTTGGAAGAGCAGCTGGCGGGCACGGAAAATATGTTGTACATGTTTTCACAAGCGACTACCGATGGCCGGTTGACTTTAACGGTGACATTTAAGATCGGAACCGATCCGGATCTTGCACAGCAAATGGTGCAAAACCGTATTTCCCAGGCGCTGCCGCGCTTGCCCGATGTTACTCGCCAGCGCGGTGTAACCGTCGTAAAAAGCTCGCCTGATTTAACCATGGTGGTACATTTAATTTCGCCGGACAAAAGTTACGACGAACTTTATCTGCGCAACTACGCGCTGATGAATATTAAGGATGAGCTCGCCAAAGTGCCGGGTGTGGGTATGGTGCGTTTGTTTGGTTCTGGCGATTACGCCATGCGTATTTGGTTGAATCCGGAAAAAATTGCTGAAAAAAATCTCACTGCAAATGATGTGGTCAACGCTGTGCGCGAACAAAACGTGCAAGTGGCTGCCGGTATTATCGGCGGTGCGCCAGTGACCGATTTGGTGGATGTGCAATTGCCCGTGAATGCCAAAGGCCGTTTGGATAATCCGGAAGAGTTTGGTGAAATTATTATTCGCGCGGGTAGCAATGGTGAAATTACCCGCTTGAAAGATGTCGCCCGTGTGGAAATGGGTGCGTCAGAATTTGCGCTGAATTCCATGCTCGATAGTCAACCGGCCGTTGCTATTCCTATTTTCCAGGCACCCGGCGCAAATGCTATCCAAATTTCTGACAATGTGCGCGCCACTATGGCGGAATTGAAAGAGCGGTTTCCCGTCGGTGTGGATTACCACGTTGTGTATGACCCTACCATTTTTGTAAAAAGCTCAATCAAAGCAGTGATCAAAACCTTGCTTGAAGCACTGGCGTTGGTTGTGGTGGTGGTGATTCTGTTTTTACAAACCTGGAGAGCCTCCATTATTCCGCTGCTCGCCGTTCCGGTTTCGATTATCGGTACCTTTGCATTGATGTGGGCGTTTGGTTTTTCCATCAACACGCTTTCGCTATTTGGTTTGGTGTTGGCGATTGGTATCGTCGTTGACGATGCGATTGTGGTAGTGGAAAACGTTGAGCGAAATATTGAAGAGGGTTTAACGCCGCTTGCTGCAACTTATAAAGCGATGCAGGAAGTTAGCGGGCCGATTATTGCTATTTCGTTAACGTTGATTGCGGTGTTTGTGCCTATCGCATTCGTGAGTGGTTTGACTGGTCAGTTCTACAAACAATTTGCGTTGACTATTGCGATTTCCACCGTGATTTCAGCGGTTAACTCACTCACGCTCAGCCCGGCATTAGCTGCACTGTTGTTAAAAAGTCACGATGCACCTAAAGACCGTTTGACCAGAGGGATGGATAAAGTATTCGGTGGTTTCTTCGGCTGGTTCAACCGCAGCTTTGCGCGTGCGTCCGGTAATTACTCTACACAAGTCGGAAAAATTTTAGGCCGCAAAATGGCTGCAGTCGGTGTTTATGCAGTGTTGCTTGGTGTTGCAGTAGTTGGGTTCAATATTATCCCCAAAGGTTTTGTGCCTGCGCAGGATAAACAATATCTGATTGCGTTTGCGCAATTGCCTGACGGCGCGACTCTGAACCGCACCGAGCAAGTGATCCGTGAAATGGGTGAAATTGGTTTGGCTGAAGCCGGTGTGGAAAATGCGGTGCAATTTCCTGGCTTGAGTATTAACGGTTTCACCAACAGCTCCAGCGCGGGCATTGTGTTTTTCCCGTTAAAAGATTTTGACCAGCGCACCAGTGATGATCTTTCTGCAGGTGCTATTGCGCACAAATTGCAAATGAAATTTGCCGGTATAGAAGAAGCGTTTATTGCGATCTTCCCTCCACCACCTGTGCGTGGTTTGGGTACAACCGGCGGATTTAAATTGCAAATTGAAGACCGCGCAGGTTTGGGTTACGAAAAGCTGGCTGAAGTGGTTGCGCAGGTGCAACAAAAAGCTATGCAGCGCCCGGAGCTTGCGAGTGTGTTTTCCAATTACAAAATTAATGTGCCGCAATTGTATGCCGACGTGGATCGCACCAAAGCCAAACAGCTGGGTCTGAATGTGAAAGATGTCTTCGACACCATGCAAGTGTATCTCGGCTCTTTGTATGTGAATGACTTTAACCAATTTGGTCGTACTTATCAGGTTATCGCGCAAGCGGATGCAGAGTATCGCAACACGCCTGATGACGCGCTCAAATTAAAAGTGCGCAATGCACAGGGCGATATGGTGCCGCTGGGTGCAGTGCTCACCATGCAAGAAAGTTATGGCCCTGAAAGTGCTGCGCATTACAACGGTTATTTGGCGGCGGATATTAATGGCAATGCCGCGCCCGGTTATTCAAGTGGGCAGGCACAGGATGCAATTGCTGAAATTCTGGATGAAGTGTTGCCTGCAGGTATTGTGTATGAGTGGACCGATTTAACTTATCAGGAAGTGCTCGCCGGTAATACCGCGATTTATATTTTGCCATTGTGTTTGCTGTTGGTGTTTTTGGTGCTTGCCGCGCAGTACGAAAGTTTGGCGTTGCCACTGGTCGTCGTGACAATTGTTCCGCTCTCGATTTTGTCTGCACTTTTTGGTGTGTGGGTTACCAATGGTGATAACAATATTTTTACGCAGATCAGTTTGTTTGTGCTGGCGGGGCTTGCCAGTAAAAACGCGATTTTGATTGTGGAATTTGCGCGTGAACTGGAAATGCGCGGCATGGAAACTTATCAAGCAGCAATTACCGCGAGCCGTATGCGTTTACGCCCAATCCTGATGACATCTTTCGCGTTCATTATGGGTGTACTGCCGATGGTGTTTTCTACCGGTGCCGGTGCCGAAATGCGCAGCGTGATGGGTATTGCGGTGTTCTCGGGCATGTTGGGCGTGACCTTCTTTGGTTTATTTTTCACGCCAATGTTTTATGTGTTGCTGCGCAAACTGGAAGGTAATCGCAGTTATAAAGAAGACAATCGCAGTTATAAAGTTGAAGATCATTCTGTTCCTGCCATTGAAGATAAAAGTGCAGGGCATAAAGAGGTGCATATATGAACCGGAAACCTTTATTGAAATTATTTAGCCTTGCATTGCTACCCTTGGTCATCAGTGCCTGTAGCGGATTCAAATCTGTCGAGCATGCACGTGATCTGGCAACCACACCAACACTGCCTGCTGCATTTGCAGTACAGCAAGGTGTGACACAGGAGCAGCCTGTGGTTGCCTGGTGGTCGCAATTAAACGATGAGCAGTTAAATCAATTAATTGCCGATGCGTTGCAACAAAACCATTCGATCCGTATTGCGCAAGCATCGCTTGCTGAATCGCGCGCACTGCTGCGCAACAGCAAGTTGGATCGCTACCCAACAGTGGAAGCCAATGTCAGTGGCACACGCCAAAAACAAAGTGCAGATGTTGTAGGTGCAGGTGATCGCATCAGTGAAACCTATCAAGCCGGTTTTGATGCGAGTTGGGAGTTGGATGTGTTTGGCCGTGTGCGCAATGGTGTGAAATTATCCAAAGCACAATTGGCCGCAAGCGAAGCCGATTTGCAAGCAGCACAAGTCAGCATCGCAGCGGAAGTCGCCAGTGCTTACATCACCTTGCGTGGCAACCAGTATTTATTGGATGTAGCGCTGCGCAATGTGATCAACCAACAGGAAACGCTGCAACTTACCGAACGTTTTGAAGAAGTTGGGCGTGGCGATCAGTTAGATGTTACGCGCGCCGAAGCGCAGCTTGAATTAACGCGCGCGAGTATTCCGGTGTTGCATGCGCAAGTGAATGTGGCGTTGAATCGCATAGGCGTACTCACCGGAAAACCAACCGCTGAATTAAAAACGGCGCTGACGCAAACCAAATCTTTGCCGGAAGTACCTGCATCCTTTGCGGTGGGAAATCCTGCGGATTTATTAAAACGTCGGCCTGACATTCGCAGTGCAGAAAATGCGCTTGCCGGTGCAGTCGCTGAATACAATATTCGTGTGGCCGATTTGTATCCCAGCATTACTTTTAGCGGTGGCCTTGGTTATTTATCGACGGATTGGACGCGCTTGGGCAACAGCGGAACCGATACTTTTTCCTTCTCACCACGCATTCAATGGGCGGCGTTAAATCTCGGCCGCGTGGATGCACAAATTGATGCTGCCGATGCCCGCACCCAGGCACGTGTTGCGGAATTTGAACAAAAAGTATTGGTGGCGCTGGAGGAAACCGATAACGCTTTGCAAAATTTCTCGCGTGAGGAAGAGCGCCGTACCGATTTACAGCGCGCATTAAATGCCAGTAACCAAGCTGCGTTTTTTGCCCGTAAACGGTTTGAAGTAGGCAGCAGCGATTTTCTAACCGTGCTCGATGCAGAGCGTTCGCAGCTAACCATTAGTGCGCAGTTGGCGCAGAGCGATATGCAGGTGCTATTAAATTTAGTCGCGGTCTATAAATCGCTGGGCGGCGGCTGGGAGTTGAATAATGCTGCTGTTGCAGCACGTAATTAACCGATATCGATTTACCCCTCACTGGAAACCCAGTGCTCCTTTGCCTGCCGTCGCCCCCCCTTGGCGGCGGTGGGTCTTTTTATTTGTTATAGTGGTTTATATTTTATTTGCACCCATTTAATGCCCAAACGCGGAGCGACCATGAGCGCCATACAAATTAATTGCCCCCATTGTTTTGCCACCAACCGTTTACCCTCCGAGCGCTTGGCTGATAACCCAAACTGCGGCCGATGCAAAAATCATCTGTTTGTGGGAAAGCCACTGGAGTTGAATGCGGGAAATGTGGCTAGCACCATCGAAAAAAATGATATTCCGGTATTGGTCGATTGCTGGGCTCCTTGGTGTGGCCCTTGCCAAAGTTTTGCGCCGGTGTTCGAACAATTGGCGGCGCAATCGGAACCTTATTTGCGCTGTGCAAAATTAAATACCGAAGCTGTACCCGATGTTGCACAAGATTGGGGAATTCGCAGTATTCCTACATTGATTTTATTTAAAGACGGGCGCGAAGTGGAGCGCGTATCCGGCGCTATGCCATTGCCGCAACTCAAAGCCTGGCTGGTGCAAGTGGGGGCGTTTAATTAAAATTTTTTAATCTTCCCCAGCCCCTCTTTGCAAAAGAGGGGCAACTCTTCCCTTTGTAAAAGGGAGGCCGGGAGGGATTACCAATAACGCGGTAATTGCTTTTTGATTTCAATGTAACCGGGGCATTGTTCAATATATTCGCCAATCAATAATTGTTTCATGATCCGGCTTACCATTTCGCGCGATGAACCCACCATGTTGGCAATATCCTGATGGGTCACCTTAGGGTTGTGGATGCGTTTATTTTCATCGCTCAATTTTTCCAATGCATTACTCACGCGGCCATATACATCCAGCAGTGCCATATCTTTTACGCTGTCAGTCAAGTCGCGCACGCGGCGTGTTAATTCGGTAATCAATACCATCGCAAATTCCGGGTGCTTGCTGAGCAGCTCAATGACGCCCGCGCGTGGAACTAAAATGATTTCGCAATCGGTCACTGTCATTACCGATGCAGAGCGTGGCTTGCCATCCAGCAGTGATAGCTCACCAAAATATTCACCTTCCTGCATGTAATTCAAATTGACCTGACGGCCATCTTCATTGGTTAAAAACGCGCTCGCGGTTCCCTTGCGGATAATATACAGGTGCGTGGATTCATCGCCCTCAGTCACCAACACTGTATTTTTGGGAAAGCGGCGCGGAATGCTGAGTTTTTCCAATTGCTGGAGATATTCGGTCGGCACATCGGCAAAAAGGCGTACGTTCTCTAACATGACAGTGGCTTCTTGTGAGTGATTGGCGTGGCGCTCATCATAACCCTTGATGTGCTGTGCGGCTAACTTTGGCGCTTAAGTTTGCAAAATCCTGTGCATTTCCTCACGCTCTTGCGTGAGCGAAAAGGATTGGTTGTTATTGACACCAAAACGCACAATAATCCCTGTCTGCCCAGAGGTATCGGTGCATAGTTTTCTTTACTGCTAAACACTATCGCACGGAGAGCTGACTGCACATGGTCGCCGATTCTATTCAGCACAGTGAACAAACCTTAATGTTCACCGACATTGTTGGCTACTCGCGCCTGATGGGGCGCAATGAGTTGCTGGCAGTAGAGATGCTGGGTGATTATCGCCGCATTTTGCTTTCACACATTGAAGCGCAAGGCGGGCAGCTGGTGGAATTTGTGGGTGATGCGATTTTTGCGCGCTTTAACACAGCTACTGCCGCTGTTGCTGCAGCCATCGCCATCCAACAACATTTGCTCGCGTTTAATGAAGCGCGCGATAAAAAACTCCCGCGCTTGCAAACCCGCATCGGCCTGCACAAAGGCGAAGTGATGCTGCGCGATGGTGCCGTCTATGGCGATAGCGTCAATATCGCCGCGCGCCTTGAACCCCTCGCTGTTGCCGATGGCATTTGCATTTCGCAAAGCGTATACGATGAAATCCGTTTTTCTCTCTCGTCGCCCGCCAAACGTTTGGGTTTGCAAACCCTAAAAAATATCCAGCAAAAAATCCGCGTCTATTTAATCAAGCCTGCGGGCATTGGCTGGCGCGATCACCTGCATTATTTTTTGCGCGCACTGAATAAAGCGATTGTTGCGTACCGCTACCCATTAACGGCGTGCGTGTTCGCGATTATCGCCGCTGGTTTTTATTTTATCCCGCGCTGGTTGGTGCCGGGCTATACCGCTAACTACGTAGAAATTGCCGACTTTCGTAACTTAATGGATGAAAAAGGCGAGTCCGATTATTTCTCTGCCGGTATCACCGCTGCCGTGCGCTCGCAATTAGCCGATATGCGCGATGTATACATAGTCGATCCCAAAGAAGGCGTGCACGCACCCATCCGTTTGGAGGGCAGCGTACAGCGACTCGGCGATAACCTGCGCATCGCCTACCGCTTATTTCGCCGCAAAGATAACGTACAAATCGCTGGCGGAAAGTTAGATGGTACTTATCAGGATATTTTTATTCTGCAAGATCGTTTGGTGGGAGAGATTGCGCGGTATTTAGCAGATGAATTTGATTTGCAGAATTTTAGGCCAGCGCCGTTGAGGTTGACGGGTGATGTTACGGCTTATGACTATTATTTGCAGGGAATGGAGTTTTTAAATAGTCCCGCAATGCATGAAAGTGTTGATAATGCCGTCCAAAAATTTAGTGCTGCATTGGTTCATGATGAGAATTTTGCGTTAGCGAATACGGGAATTTGTGAGTCGTACTGGCGTAAGTATGAGTTGACCAGTTCGGCTAAATGGCTTAATGATGCAGAGCATTATTGTTTGCAAGCATTGAAACAAGACGGTCGTCTGATTAGAGCTTATAAAACAATTGGCGCTATTTACCGCGATAGTGGAAAGTATGATAAAGCTATTGAATATTTGAATGCTGGTCGATTAATTGATGAATTTGATGTAACTACTGTTGTTGCATTGGCAAGTGTCTACGATTTGGTTCAAGAAAAAGATAAGGCAGAAATTTTGTATAAGGAAGCAATACTTCATGATCCATATAATTGGAGAGCGTATGATGGGTATGGGTATTTTCTAACAAAGAGTGGCCGTTATGATGAAGCCATTGAGCAGTATGAAAAGGTGTTAAGTTTTACACTAGATAATCCTTTTGTTTTAAATAATATAGGTATTAACTTCTTATATAAAAATGAATTTGGTCGTGCTGCTGAAGCATTTGAGGCGGCTTCACACATAGAGCCAAGCAGTTCTGTTTATGCCAATACAGGGAGTATGTATTATTTTTCTGAAAATTATTTAAAAGCTCTGGAGATGTACAAAAAAGCACTTCGGCTTGAACCGGCTAATTATCAGTGGATGGCATCTATCGCTGATACGTGCAAGTACATTCCAGAGAAAAGACATTTAGCAACTGAATATTTTCAGCAAGTTATTAAGTATGCGAATGAAGAGCTTTCTATAAATCCGAATATAGCCAGAGCTTATCAGTACCTTGCTAGGGCTTACGGAGGTGTAGGTGATATGGAGTCGGCAAAAAAAATGATGGATGCCGCAAATCATATTGACTCAACTAGTACTGAATCCCTGTATACAAATTTACGAATCGCAGTTCTAATGGCTGATGATGATAGTATAAAAAAGTATGCATCAAGTTTGCTTGATGCTGAGTATTCCGATAAATTGATTTTGTCAGATCCTGATTTTTCAGTGTTAAAGGAATCAAGATTTCAAAGTGTTTTTATTAATCAAAAGTAAATGTATATAAACTAGGAGGATGAAATGCATTTTATTAAATTAGTGTTAGCTGGCGCGGTTGTTTCATTAGTGGGATGCTCATCAATTGATTGTGATACTAATGCGCTTAAAACAGGATATGCCTTGCCGGGTACTAACACGGTAGTTGTTGGGATAGGTCTTGATAAGGACGGTATTCCGAAAGAAACCTTTAAGGATGTAGTGGCATATCCTGGCCAAAAAGTTTTGTATGCGGGACCAGATGAGTTTTCTATTATCTTTAAAAATAGAAAAACCCCAAACCGCAAAGTGGAGAATGCTTCGGTTAATGGTGTAGTAGTAATACAGATTCCAGAAGATATTCTTGAGAAAAAGGAGTTTATTGAGGAGTTCCGCAAAAACAATCAGTTGGTTTTCAATTACGGTATTAAGGCAAATGGAAAAGAACTTGATCCGCCGCTGATTGTTAAAAGACATGATTAAAAATAGGTGTTAATTGATTTTCCAAAACCAGCGGCTGACCCCGCTGGTTTTTTTACTCTGCGTTCTATCCCCACCCCAAAACGTGAATATTTCACATCCCCAGCCCCCAAAAACGTACATCTATCCCCTCCGTTATCCCATAAAGTACCCCATGTACCAAGCGTTGTGGGTTGATTGGCGTCAGTCGCGGCATTGGTATTAAAGGACTAGTGTCCAGCGTTTTTGTCATGTGCAAAAAGGAGTTACGCGAATGTTTAACCACTTTCTCATCTTTATCGCGCTACTTTCTTTTTCAATAGCCACCACGGCTGCCGCTGTCCCCATGGATGTGGGTCAAGCCGCCCTGAATGCTACCCAAAACGCGGATCTGCACCGGGATGTGATGGAGGATTATCAAGGAGGAAACTCCGACAAGGATGTCACCACTCTCGCACCACCAGCCCCGCAACCGGGGGTGAGTGATACCCACGCTGCATCATCGGTCAGCCCATTGTTTTCCTCGTCACAAGAAACCCGCCGTGTTCATCCATTGGCCATATTGCTGGTGAGCGCCGGTGTCATTGTGCTGTTGGTTTCCCGCAATTCGTCGTCAACCAAGTAGTTGGCCATTCACACGCGATAATTCTGTGCAAGTTTCCCTTCTTAAGAAAGCGTTAAGTTTTTAATCGTAATCTGATTTCATCGGCTCTTATTGGTTGTGGTGAATAAGATTAAAAAATTCCTTCTATTGCATTTTTGGCTTCCTTTGCTGGCATTGATTTCCCTTTCGGTGGTGATATCGATAGGCAATATAGATATGCGCCTTGCCGATTATGTTTACTCGTTACAGGGTCATAACTGGGCATGGAAAAACGCGTGGCTACTTGAAAATGTTATCCATAAAGGCGGGAGGGCGTTGTCACTGTTAATGGCGTTGCTGCTGCTGATTGTTGCGCTTGCATCGTTCGCAGTATCTGTTTTTTCGCCCTTTAAAAAAACATTGATCTTTCTTTTTATCGCGACGGCGAGTGGCAGTGTTTTAGTGTCACTGCTGAAATCATCGCTAGCAGTTTCTTGCCCTTGGGAATTTCACCGTTACGGTGGCGATCTGGTTTATGCATCACTCATCGAGCAACTGCTTTTACGCAACGGGGATGGATGCTTTCCCGCGGGGCATGCCAGTGCCGGATATGCGTGGGTATCAGGTTATTTTGTAGGGTTTTTCTATCAGGCGCGATGGCGCTGGTGGGTTTTATTTTCAGCAATAACGGCTGGTGCGTTGTTTGGCTTTGCGCAGCAGTTACGTGGCGCGCATTTTATATCGCATGATCTTTGGTCGTTAGCGGTATGTTGGTTTGTTTCGCTATGGGTATATGTTTTGTTTTTCAAAAAATCGATTTGCGTAATGGGCGGTAAATAAAAATGTCGATGAGTGTTGCAGTTGAATCCAGTCATAGTCGTGCAGTGCAGCAATTTAGTCCTGTTGTCGTTGCTGCACTCTTATCTTTGTTTTTTGTCTGCTTTTATAATGCCTTCTTTTTTCGATCGGCTATTGATCTTGTTGGTCTGGCTAGCATCAAAAATGCTTTGTTTGTTGTAAATCTTGGTTTTTTATTGTGGTTAGTTACATTTATTTTTATCTATTTTTTTACTATCCCTTATGTGGTTAGTGTCGTTTTTCCTATGGTTTTTCTTGTGGCATCTTGCGTTGCTTATTTTATGGATGCGTATGGGGTGGTAATCCATAAATTAATGATCCAAAACGTTATGGAAACTGATGTATCGGAAGTGAAAGATCTGATTAATATAAAGCTCGCATTATATGTTGTTGTATTGGGCGTTTTGCCCTCTGTTGTGTTATTGCGAATAAAAATCCGTTACAGCAGTGTTGGTAGGGAATGCTGGAATAAACTGAAATATATATCTATTTCGCTTATTGCCTGTGTGGTACTAATTTTAAGTATGTCAATGGATTATGCTTCGTTTTTTCGTAACCATAAAAATATTCGCCAGTCAGCCAACCCGCTCAGTTTTATTTATGCAACTGGTTCTTATGTAGCATCAAGTCTGGAAACAGATATTGTGATCAAGCCAATCGAAAACGATGCGGTAGTCAGTAGGTTTGGGCGGAGTCAGGCAAAACCCACGTTGTTAGTATTGGTGGTAGGGGAAACGGCAAGAGCAGATCATTTTGGTATTAATGGCTATCTACGAGATACAACCCCGTTACTCGCACAGCAGAACATCATTAACTTTACCCGTGTGACATCCTGTGGAACAGAGACAGCAGTTTCTGTGCCTTGTATGTTTTCCAATTTAGGTCGTCGCGGCTACTCTGACTCAAAAGCAAAATCCCAAGAGGGATTGTTGGATGTTGTTTATCACGCGGGAGTCGATGTTTTATGGCGCGATAACAATTCCAGTTGCAAGGGTACGTGTAATCGTGTCACCAGTGAAGACATGCAAAGGCTACGCGTGTCGGAAGTCTGTAATTCTGACGAGTGTTACGATGAGATTTTGTTGCACGATTTGGATAGCAAAGTGTTCCCTGTTGTAGGGAGTAAATTATTGGTTTTACACCAAAAGGGCAGTCATGGGCCTGATTACTACAAGCGCTATCCTAAAGACCATGCTTTTTTCTCACCGGTATGCCAAACCAACCAGTTGCAAGATTGCACCAGAGAGGAAGTCATCAATGCGTTTGATAATACTATTCGTTATACCGACTATTTTTTAAATAAAACGATTGAATGGATAAAGCAGAAAAATTCGCAATATAACACTGCTTTAATTTATCTGTCGGATCATGGTGAATCTTTGGGTGAAAATCATTTATATCTGCATGGTATGCCTTACGGAATCGCGCCTGAAGCACAAAAGCACGTCCCACTAATAATATGGATGTCAGATGATTATGTGAATGCAAACCGCATTGATACAAACTGTTTGCACGATATTAGCCAAAAGCCGTACTCCCATGACAACCTGTTCCATACTGTACTCGGGTTATTACATATAGAGACAAGCGTGCTTAATAACAATCTGGATATATTGAACACTTGCAGAAGTTGATGCGTGGGATTTATAAAAATGTTTGAATTTTGATGATAGTGTCTACATCAATCAACACAAGTGCGCAGGCGATCACAAACAAATAAATCCAGCGAATTAATCGCCTGCACAGCGCAATAAAAATGGGATCATGCGTTCGCGTATAGGCACCGCTGTTTAAAAAATTGAATAAACATGGCTCCGTAGGTAAATCGGTATTTTCATGCTGTAAATTAAATTCCAAAAATAACTCAGGCCAATTAGCTTCCGCATAATCCAGCACACGCCGCCGCAACGATACAATCGGCACGATCATGAGTGTCAACATACAAAACGTCGTATAAGGCGCAGCTTCAAACATTCTATGCATACCATTTCGACCAGGCAGCCCTTGACTGTCTGGAATCGGTCTATTGAGGTATGACAAAGCATATAGGCCAATTCTTACGGAATGCTTAAGGCGATAGCAGCGGGATGGACGTATCGGGGGGGGGGGGGAAGATCAAAGCAATAAAAAAGCCGACGAGGCGTTAACCAGATCGGCTTTTCAAATATGGTAGCTAGAGGCGGACTTGAACCGCCGACCCCAGCATTATGAGTGCTGTGCTCTAACCAGCTGAGCTATCTAGCCATAATTGAGAGGCGCGCATTTTGGCGATAGAGGGGCTGGCTGTCAACCCCAAAATCGTAAGTTGCGGGTGTTTCAAGGGCGCTTGCTGGTGTTTGGTCAAGCAGTCGGCAGGGTGGCGGAAAGGGTGCAGTAATGGATGTGAGGAGAGATGCGGGGAGAGGCTGATGCGGGTATGATGCGCACTTTCTTTTTTGCGCCATTTTCCGGCCTTCACCCTCTTGTCAGACAGGTTCACGATGGAATTTCTTGATCTCGCTCCCGTTACCCGTGCCCAGGGCACTGTGCATTTGCCCGGCTCCAAAAGCATCTCCAACCGTACCTTGTTGTTGGCGGCGTTGGCGCAAGGCGAGACGCATATCCGCGACTTGCTGAAGTCTGACGATACTGACCGCATGCTGGAGGCATTGGCAGCGCTGGGTGTGAGCGTGACCAAGACCGGTGAGAACGATTACCGCGTAGTCGGCACTGGTGGTAGCTTCGCTAATAAAGAAGCGGATCTGTTCCTGGGTAACGCGGGTACGGCGTTTCGCCCTTTAACGGCGGCGCTGGCGTTGAGCGGCGGTACCTACAAGTTGCACGGCGTGGCACGTATGCACGAGCGCCCGATTGGCGATTTGGTGGATGCGTTGCGCCAGATCGGCGCGGATATTACTTATCTCGGGCAAGAGGGCTTTCCACCGCTGCTGATCAAGCCTGCGAAGATCGCTGCAAATGGCAGCATTAAAATTCGCGGTGATGTCTCCAGCCAATTCCTCACAGCGTTGCTGATGGCGTTGCCAATGACCGGCAAAGAAACACAAATCGAGCTGGTGAGTGAGCTTATCTCCAAGCCTTACATTGAAATCACGCTCAAGTTGATGGCGCAATTCGGCGTCAATGTGCAGCGCGATGGCTGGGAGCGTTTTACTGTTCCTGCGGCAACTGGCTACACCAGCCCGGCGACTGTTTTTGTGGAGGGCGATGCATCCTCGGCGTCTTACTTCCTTGCGGCGGGTGCATTAGGCGGTGGCCCGTTGCGCGTACAGGGTGTTGGAGCAAACAGTATTCAGGGCGATGTAGCCTTTGCCGATGCGCTGGAAGCGATTGGTGTAACCATCACCAAGGGTGAAAACTGGATTGAAGCCTCTGCGCCTTCGTTACCACTCAAAGCGTTTGATCGCGATTTCAACCATATCCCCGATGCTGCTATGACGCTCGCTGTGGTTGCGCTCTTTTGCGATGGTCCTTCGCGCTTGACCAATATCGCCAGTTGGCGCGTGAAAGAAACGGATCGTATTGCTGCGATGGCGACTGAGTTGCGCAAGCTGGGGGCGATTGTGGAAGAGGGCGAAGATTGGCTGCGTATTACGCCGGTAGAAAACTTAATCCCTAATGCGGCGATTGATACTTACGACGATCACCGTATGGCGATGTGTTTCTCGCTCGCGACTTTCGGCGGTGTGCCAGTGCGGATTAATGACCCGAAATGCACAGCCAAAACCTTTCCGACTTACTTTGATGTGTTTGCATCGGTTGTTAAATAAACATAGCGAAATAAGGTAGATAAAAAATGGATAAGGAAATATTTACGCTCGATTTTAAAGTGCGCGACTACGAGTGCGACATGCAAGGCATTGTGAATAACAGTGTTTACCAGAATTATCTTGAGCATGCGCGCCATGAGTATTTACTGGCGAAGGGCATTGATTTTGCGGAGTTGGCGCGGCAAAAAATTAATCTGGTCGTGCTGCGCGCCGAATTGGATTACAAGTTGCCGCTGGTGAGCGGTGATGAGTTTTTTGTGGATGTGCGTGTTGAGCAATCATCGCGCGTGCGCTTTGATTTTGTGCAGCATATTTATCGCAAGCGCGATAATAAATTAATGCTCGCTGCCAAAATTACCGGGACATCGCTCAACGAGCGCGGCCGCCCGTTTGTTCCCGATGTGATTGCCAACCTGATGGATACTGTTGCTGAAGCAGAGGACTAACATTTTATGAAAACCAGTGTGCGCCTGTTGTTATTGTTGATCATGTTGGCGGGCGCACTGAACGCCCAGGCTGCGGTTGTTCTTCTCTATCACCATGTCAGTAATTCCACGCCTAAATCAACCAGTATCAGTCCAGAAGCCTTTGAAGCGCAGATGGATTATCTGGAAAAAAATAATTTCACTGTTGTGCCTTTACTGGAGCTGACTGAAAAGTTACGCAAGGGCGAGCCTCTGCCCGATAAAACGGTTGCTATTACTTTTGATGACTCTTACGCATCTGTGTATGAATCTGCTTATCCACGCTTAAAAAAACGTGGCTGGCCATTCACTTTTTTTGTAAATACCGAGGCTGTCAGCTCGGGAAAAATCTTTGTGAGCTGGGATCAGTTGCGTGAGATGTCTAAAAATGGTGTGACTATCGCCAATCATTCCAGTGCGCATCATCACCTTCCGCGTCGCGAGCAAAATGAAACTGAAAAACAGTGGCGCGCACGCATTACCGCTGACATTAATAACGCGCAGCAGACAATTAAAAAAGAAATTGGCAAAGCACCTATGGTCCTTGCGTATCCCTTTGGCGAATACGATATAGAAGTGCAACGTATTGCCAAAAAACTGGGATATATCGCCTTCGGCCAGCAATCGGGTGTGCTTTATAGCGAGGGCGATTTACAAGCTGTGCCACGCTTTCCATTTGGCGGCAGCTTTGCTGAGCTGGATGATTTTATTATGAAGGTCAACACCAAGCCTATGCCAGTAAAGCGCGTGGAGTTTTATGCAGACAAAAATAAACGCTTGGGCAACCTGATTGCGCGTGAAGGCGATAAACCCTGGTTGGTGTTAACACTGGATGACACTGCGCTGTTGAAAAAAATAAATTGCTTTGCGACGGGCCAGGGAGCCATTCCGGTTGAAGTGATTGGTAATACTTTGTGGGCACAGGCAAAAACGGCGTTGGTGCCGGGGCGTACACGCTACAACTGCACGGCTTATGCGGGTGAGAAAGGGCGCTTTTATTGGTACACACAACAGTGGTTGGTGACAGATAAAAAAGGCGCTTGGACCTATAAAGATTAATGAAAAGCGAATGCTGTTTTTAGCGTTTGGGTGGCTCTTTGTTGGCAGTATTATCCACCGAGAGCCACGCAAGAATATCCTGCCATTGTTGTAAATCTTTTTGCACGCTGCGCGCGGGTAAATCAAAAATAGAAATGCCATTTTCCATTGCGCGAATATAGTTTTGTGAATCGCGCAGTGTGCCAATAAGCGGAATTTGTATGCGCTGCAAAAATGTCATTAATTCCTGATGAAAACGCACATGTGGTCGAGTGCGATTGGCCAGCATGCCTGCGCGCAGATTCTGTTCCAAAATTCCAGAGCGATAAATCTGCATTAAAAAACGCAAGCTGGCTTTGATGTCTACCGGTGATGGCAATAGCGGAATAATCAGTTGGCAGCCGGGCGCAAGCACGGGTGATTGAGCTTCTGGAATCCAACCGGCAGGCATATCGTGAATGACAACCGCGCCATCAATATCGGCTTGAAACGGTTCGTTAACCGGGCGCGTAATTAAGTCAAATACAGTGCAGTTTTTAGGGCGCGATGCAAACCAATCAGCGGCTGATTTTTGCGGATCGCGGTCAACCAATACGGTAGGAATCTGTTGGTTGGCAAAGTGACAGGCGAGGTTGGTTGCAATAGTGGTTTTTCCGCAGCCGCCTTTGGCGTTAATAATAAAAATATCAGGCATTGCGGATTCCTTGTAAGTTGCGCTCGCTGTTTTTAACCTGAGATTACTGCTTTGTTAAAAACAGGAGCGCTATTGTTATTATGGTAAGGCTAGAGTTTAGTTGGGGTTGATCGTGATATTGATATCGTCGGTTACTTCCGCGCCGCTTGAGTTTTCAATAACGTTGCCTTCACTGTCGCGCACTTCAGCGACTACGTAAATTATAGCGCTTGAGCCGAGATCCAAATCGCTATTCACACGTAACTCACCCGTTGATGAAATGCTTATTCTGCTTTCGCGATCATCCGGAATTGTATTATTGCGATCATCAACTTCCCAAAATACATTGCTGGTGTAATCATCTTTGGTTGAGCCGTCAGCATAGGTTGCAGTGACATCCAAGTTCAGGTTGCTGCCTTCTGAAACGCTCAGGTTTGACGTTGCTCCACCATTGTTGTTTCTGATTTCAATTGATCTGAGTTGACGTTCTTTAATCACCAACTCTTGCGTGCCTTCTATGCCGCCACAGGCACCTTTTAAGGCGACTGTTGATCCATTGGCTGTACCGTTTTGGGCGGTAATTTTGGTGCCTTCAATTTTTAACAAGCTTGCAGGTGTTGCAGAGAGAGTGGCGTTAGCCGTGATGTCGATTGGATTGTTAGCGTCATCATAGATGCCTTTGATGGTAACGGTTGCGGTATCGCCATCGCGCCATTCAGTGGTTTTGCTATTGGTCACTGTGATTGCGGTTAATTCATCGTTCACGGTAAAACCAAGCGCGTCAGATGAAATTTCCTGGTTGTCATTGTTAACACCGCTCGCGACAATTTTAATTGCGCCGCTGTTGGTGGTGCTGAGCGTTCCTGTATTTTTGTCTTTAAAGCTTGCAATTCCACTGCCTTCAGTGATTTTCCATGTCAGTGGATAAGGCAGTGTAATGCCACCTTCAAATTCAGCTTCAGCGGTAAACGTTGTGTTTTGGCATTCATCCACAGAGGTTGCACCGGATGAATGCTTGACGGTCACTTTTTTCAGGTTGGCGTCAGTTAATGAAATAGTTTGCTCGGTAGTCATACCGGCATAGTTAACTATCAGCGATACCTGACCGGTTTTCCCCGCCGCTTTAAATAAACCATCTTTGATTGAGCCAAAGCTGGCGTCACTCAGTTTCCATGTGGCCTTGCTATTGAGGTTGAATTCTTTGCTTTCGGCGTTTTTACCAATCACATTAAATTGATAATCACCTTTGATGTGGACAATGCCCGCATTGCTTGCGATTGCAATCGAGGTAACGCCATTTTTACTCGCATCGACGGTTTGCTCAACCCGCGCGCTGTCGCCATCGCCACCACCACAACTGATCAGGGTAAGTGCGCTGGCACTGAGTGCGAGTGTGGATAAAAAACGTATTCCCTTAGAACGCATAAGTTACTCCCAGGCCGAAGCCGTCAATCGTTAGATGATCATCTTTGTAGTAGCGCAGATAATCCAATGTCCAATAAAAATTTTTGTTGCGCATAATGCGGTCTTGCAGCGATACGCCGTAACTAAAATCAGAAAAGGTATCTTTGTTTTTAGCGAGGTTGCCAAGTGAGGGCAGGTTGGTTTCCAGTTCGGTCGATGCATAACCCAAAAGTACACTGACTTTTAAATCTTCCGGTTGGGTATCGGGGCTGGTGAGCGTGAGATAAATACCGCTCTGTTGTTTTACATCCATCGTCAGATTATTTTCTTTTGCATCGCTCATGGGGGCGGCAATCAATGCTTGCAGGCCTATTCCATCCATCAGCCCATCGGTAAAGGCCACCTCGCCTTTGAGTTGCAGCAGCGACGGGGAAAAACTTTCACCCGATGCTTTTATTTTGGTGTAAACCGCCTGCGCTGATGCGCTGTAGGCAATAAGGTCTTGTTTTGCCATGGCGTGGCTGCAAGCCAAAGCGCCCAGCAGGCCATTAATGAGTAGCAATCGTTTACACATAAGTTTTCCTTGCTGTGTGATAGATGTGATTGTTAATAGTTATTCCAGATTATTGCCGTTGATTACGGTGCGCAGCTCATGAATATAAGCGCTGCCACGACCAGAATACTTGCCCAGCTCTGCAACCATAGCGTGGCCGGTGAATTGCTCCGGCGTATCGCGCAGTTGCGCGCGCAATTGCCGCCAGGGGCGATAAGCATTGTGGGTGTTAATGTTGTTGAAGTATGCCGTAAGCGATTCTTCAACATTGTTAAATTTCTTAACTTCATGCCTTGCGCCTTTAGGGCGCTTGCTGGGGACTATGCCGCAGCCTTCTTTATAGCACCAATGACCGAACAGGTTGTGCGCCTCTTCCGCAAAACGCGATGTACCCCAGCCGGATTCAACAGCGGCTTGTGCCAATACCATTGCCGGAGGTATGGCATCCACGCGCAGCAATAAAATCTCAATTGCCTTGGCATCTTCCGGATAGGTTTCGTAAGTGACGTGGAATTTTTCGCGCAGTTTTTCCAAGTTACGTTTATTGACACCGGTGATGCTTTGCGATGCATCCCATTCGGCTTTTATTTTTAATAAACGTTCACGGGATTTTAATAATTTTGTATTTTTTTCATCGACCAGTGGGCGCAGCATATTCAAAAATTGCTCTTTGCGTTCCGGTGTTTGGTCGATGGCTGCAAAATCCGGCAGCAGCGTGCTGCTGGTGAGTTCATCCTCATCCATAAATACCTGTTGAAGTGGAGTGGACATCAGGATGACAACCAGCACCAAGGTGGCAAGCGGAAAGGCGATCAGTAAAAATCCCATCAACCATTGCGAAAGGTTTTTGTTCATGAATTGCTACACCCAGAAATAAAATAAAGTAAAAAAAGAAAGATAAAAAATAAAAAAAGTAATTGGAAATTACAGATCCAGTTGTTTGCGCAACGCTTCCATACGTTTGGCATTTTCTTCTTTGCTGAGTGGTGTCTCTATGGTTTCCGGTAATGCGGGCACATTGGGCGCGGGTAGCTCGGCACCATTCATCACTCGCTCGCACAATTTCAGGTAGTGCCGCTCGAAAATAGGAAAGGCCACTTTTTCACTGTTACTTGCCAGAAAATACCAGTCGCTCGCACAACCAGCGTGATACACCGCTGGATGGCTCCACTGGTGAGCCGCTTTGGGGCTAGGCGCACGGCAGGCTTCTACATAGGCTTGATGCGCATCGACCAAACCGAAAGCTTCCGGGTTGCCTTGGCAAGCGCGGATCATGCGGTTGAGCGTGGGTAAATATTCCGACTCTTCGATCACTTTACGCGCGCCGCGCAAAATCGTTTCCGGCGCGAATTGCGCGAGTGAATTCAACCACAGGCGACGCGCTTGATTGAGCAATTCATTGTCTTTGAACGCGCTGTAATATTGGTTGTGATAATTAATGCGGAACAATGCAAACACTTGATTGATTGCATCGACATGCGCATCAGTAGGCGCGCTGTAATGCTCGCGTTGCGCGCGCGCAGAGTCAGCTTGCCCAGCTGCGGTCGTTGAGTTGTTCTGCGAGGCTGCTATCTCTTGTGCGACCTGATTGATGAGGGATTGGCTGTCCTGCATGGTTAACCTGCTGCGAGTTGACGGTGGTTAATGCGTGTTGTTTTGCCCAGTGATATTTCACGTGTTGCAAAAATTTGGTATTCCAACTTGAATGCATTTGGTTTGTATCTTTCCAGTACAACACAAATTCAGGAACTTGTTTTTGGGCAAACTGCAAATCGATATTGGCAAGCTTTAGTACATCATAGGTGTTATGACTGGGTTGCCAGTTTTCGGGTATACGTTTTGGCTCGGAGTCATGCTCCAATGCTGAATGGTAGCGCAGCCATTGGCGTTTAACGTGCTGAATAAATCGACTATTCCAGGTTTTAGTCACCTCACCGGCCTCTTTCCAATAAACGATGAATTCTGGAATCGTATCTTCAATAAATGCGAGGCTTATGTTTGCATGTTTGATTAGCACTTCTAAAGCATCTCTGCTAGGGCGCCATTGATTGTGCATAGGGGTTTCTTGGTCTCGTTTTAAGAATTCTGCTTCTCGTAAACGGTCGTTTTTTTCTTGATCCTCACGTCTTTTGGTGGCATCTGCGCTTAATTTTTCTTCCCACTTGCGCTTGGTTTGCTTTAAAAAAGCCGAGCCCCAGGAATGTTTGGTGTCGCCACGGTCGCGCCAGTAGACAATAAATTCCGGCACTTGTTGCCAAGCAAACTCAGCGGGTACTCCCAGTTGCAATAACTGCGCGAGCAAGTCGCGGTCGGGTTGCCAGTTGTGGGGAATCAAATTCGCGCTGTGTGACCCCGAATGAGCCGGCGCAAATGCGGGAGCTGAAGGCAGATTGGCCGCTTGAAATTCGGTCTCCAGCGAGATCACCAGCCGTTGGCTCTCGGTGTAAGGTGCAGAAGCCAGCAGGATAATGCCTTTGTCTTTCAGGTTGCGGCTAATGCGCTGGATGTCATGATCCGTCCAAAACGGCATCATCCGGCTTGCCCAACTCGCATCCACATCCAGCCACTGGCGACCGTTGGCTTGCGAGAGCGGCAAAAACGCCGCCATATCCCCCAAAATCGACAACATACACGCCTCTTCCAGCCCGATAGTGGCTGCAAGAGAGGGTGAAACCAGCAGTGGGCGTTCAGGAATCAGGGAAGAACTCATAGCGTCAAGGCAGCAACAAAACCAAAGGTGGGAATTGTAGGCGCATAGGGAGGTAGATGCCAGCGCAGTATCGGCCGACTTGGGAGGGTCAAACAGCGTCAATCCCTATTAGGCAAAACCACCTCAAAACTGGCACCCTGACTTTGGTCTTCGCTGATGATGATTTCGCCTTTCAGTTTTTGTGTTACCAGGTTGTACACAATCGATAGGCCCAGCCCTGAGCCGCCGGTGCGGCGGGCGGTGGTGAAGAAGGGTTCAAAAATTTTTGCGCGGATGTCATTGGCGATGCCGCAGCCGTTGTCGGTGTAGTGAAGTACGACTTGGCCTTGGGATTCGCGTAATTCGATACGGATTTTTTTATCGCCGGTATTGGCAAACGCGTGGTGGATGGAGTTGGTGATCAGGTTGGTAATAATCTGGGCGATAGCCCCCGGGTAGCTGTTGATGTTGATCTCTGCTCCAGGCAAGAGCACGCAATCGATGTGATTTTTTTTCAGCAGCGGTTGCAGACTTTTCAGTGTTAATTCAATACACGCGCGCAGTTCAAATTGTTCCTCTTCGTTGGCGATATGAATTGCGCCGGAGAGTTTGAAATTTTGCACCAGCGTGGCGGCGCGGCCAAGGTTGTTGTTAATCAGGCTGAGGCCATCGTCAATGCCTGTCAGGAATTGTGCAAATGCTTCCTCACTCAATGCGTCGTCGCGATAGAGTTGCTGCACTTGCTTTAATTCGTTGGCGCAATGGCTGGCTGATGTGACGGCGATACCCAAGGGCGTATTGATTTCGTGGGCAAGCCCTGAGACTAAACGCCCGAGTGAGGCGAGCTTTTCGCTTTCAATTAATTTTGCCTGGGTGTGATTCAAATTGCGCAGTGCATCTTGCAGTACATTGGTGCGCTCATTGATTTTTTCTTCCAGTTGCTCGTTAATTTTTTTTAGTTGTTGCTCGTAATCATTGCGTTGTGCGGCACTAACGGCGCGGCCATAGGTGTCGGCCAATGCGCTCACAAAAGCGATTTCTTCATTTGTCCATTCACGCATATCACCTTGATGCTCACAGCAAATAATACCCAGCATATCGCCGCGGTGGCGGATAGGCGCATCCAGCATGGAGGTAATGCCGTACGGAATTAAATAGCTATCACGGAATTCATTGGTGCTGTCATCCTCCTGTGCGTTGTTGGCAACAATCGCGCGCTCGGTATCCAGGCTGTCAAAGTAGCGGGGGAAGTGTTCGCGCAACAGGCATAAATCGGTGTCCAATTTGCAATCATCACCATCAATCAGCATTTTTCCGCAGATGGCTTGTTTGTCTTCCGATAATAACCAAACGCCTGCGCGGCTGATGCGTAATCCGTGGATAGCGGCAGTGAGAATCAATAACCCGGCAGCATTTAAATCGCCGTCGTCAATCATGGTGGATTTGGAAACGTCGAGCAAAATATCGTAAAGCGATCTGGTCATGGTGATCCGTTGTTTATCAGTGATGTGTATGGTCGGGTAAATTGCGGCGAATCTCGCGGAAAGCCTCAAACAATTCCAGCGCCGCATCCACAATCGCCGGATCAAATTGTTTGCCGCGGCGCTCGCTCACATACTGGATAATTTCATTTTCCTGCCAGGGCTTTTTGTAGGCGCGTTCGGAGCCCAATGCATCAATCACATCAATAATCGCGACTATGCGGCCTTCAAGTGGAATTGCATTACCCTTTAAACCGTTGGGGTAGCCGTTGCCGTCCCAATGTTCGTGATGGCTTACCGCAATGCGCGCACCCATTTTGGCGATAGTGCGGGTAGAGCCCTGCAATAAATCGTAGCCAATTTGCGCGTGGGTTTTCATCACTTCCCACTCGTCATCATTGAGCTTTCCGGGTTTGTGCAAAATGCTTTCCGGAATACCAATTTTGCCAATGTCATGCAGTGGCGATGCGTATTTTAAAATTTCGGCGTATTCACTGGTTTGCCCTAATTTTAATGCCATGAGTTCACACATCAGCGCTACGCGGCGCACATGGGAGCCGGTTTCTTTGGAGCGCTGCTCAATGGCATCGCCCAGCACCAACAATAATTCTTTTTGGGTTTCCTGAATGTGTTCGCGGTTGTGCAGGTTTTGGAAAATCAGTGTGATGTTAGCGGCGAACAATTTTAAAATTTCATCTTGCTGTGCGTTGTGCGATTCGTGGAAGCGCGTGTAGAGCACGCTTTGCGTGCTTTCATTGGTATGGTAATAGCCAATAAACACATTTTCCGTTACGCAGGATTGCTGTTTGTCGATGGCCTCAATAATGGATTGTTTGACATCGGGTGGGAGTATGTCGGTATCCCATTGATTGTTGAGTTTGACTTCATCGCCGGTAGCGGCAAGCAAAATCAATTCCGCATCGCCAAATAAATCCACATGCTGGCTTACCAGATACATTTCTGCGGTTTTAATATTCAGCAGCTGTACCGTATGGCTCAGGATGGCGTTGCCAAATTGGTGGAGTGTTTGGCTGCGTAATACCGAGTCCGATGCGGCAATGACTTTCTGCATGCCGCGTCTACTGGTCTCGATGGTGAGAATGTCACGGTAAGAGCGGATAGACGAATAAACGCAGGTTTTTAATTTGGTATCGGTCAGTTCGGTTTTGCTTTTGTAATCATTGATGTCGTAAGTGCGGATAATTGTTTCTTCCGGTGCGCTGCCGGGTTGGCCGGTGCGCAGCACAATGCGCGTGGAATGGTTTTGCAGATCGTTGCGGATATTGTGGATCAGCTGCAAACCGGCATCGTCACTTTCCATCACCACATCAATAAATGCTAGCGCAATATCCGGGTGATCCTGAAATAAACGCAAACCATCTTCGGCGCTATAGGCATTGAGGAATTGCAGCGGTTGTCCATCCAACTGGGTGTTTTTAAGCACCAATTGGGTGACCGCATGCACCTGTTCCTCATCATCGATAATCGCCACTTTCCAAGGCTTGGTCAGTGTACTTTTGGTGGGAGCCAGGGTACTGGCTGGTTTCAGAAACTTCATAGTCATCCCTCTCCGATTACCAAAAAAGTATAGGTGCTTCTCGCGGGGTGACACTGTCCTCTTTAGACCATTTTGATAAATTTTTGTAATCACTGGTTTGTTTTCGCAATAAATCGCGCAGGAGTGTTACAGACGGATACAGACGCTTGCGCACTGTTACACCCATGCTGGCGGCCAGTCAGTAGGCTGTGCATCTCTTATTTGCAGCCTAAAAGGAAACTGCCATGCACACCTTCACACCACGCCCCTTATCAACATTCTGTAGGCCATTCGCGCTTTCCTGGATAGTGTTGCCTTTGCTGACCACACCCTCATTGGCTGAAGAAGCCGTCGAAGAGTTGTTGGTACATGGCCGCCAAAGCGATTACTCGGTTATCACCGAGCAGGCGCAAAAAATGATTGATGTTCCCGGCTCTTTGAGTGATCCGTTGATGGCAGTGTTTAGCCTGCCCGGTGTGCTCAGTGAAGGCGATGGTGGCGGTGCACCGGCCGTGCGCGGTTCATCGCCCAGTGACAACCGCTATTTGGTGGATGGCGCACCGGCTGCGTATGTCTTCCATGCCTTTTCCACCTCGATCTTCCATGAAAATATTATCCAGAACTTCGACCTTTATTCAGCGGGTTTTGGCCCGCGTTACAGCAATGCGATTGGCGGTGTATTTGATATCAAACTGCGCGATCCCAAAGCGCAGGATATCAGCAGCAAACTCGATGTCTCTATTTTGCGCGCGGGGATTTTTACCGAAGGTGAAGTGAGCGAAAATTCGGCTTTTTATGTATCGGCGCGCGCAAGCTTGCTGCAATATTTTTATGATACCGACGAGGCCGACAAAGAAGACGGTATTCGTGTACAGGATGCGCCAGAAGATACCGACTACCAATTCAAATACCAATATCGTATTGGCGATGCGCACAAGCTGACGCTCAGCGCAAACGGCGCGAGTGATTTGGCCGCCGCAGAATTTACCGAGCGCTCAACCGAGGTGATGGAAGAGCCGGATTTTGCCGGTAATGCCAAAATTAAAAACCAATTCAATAACCAAAATTTGCGCTGGCAATTTTCTGCGAATGAGCACCACAATCTGGATGTGCAAATCGGCCATTACCAAAAACAGGAAGATACATTTTGGGGCGGTGATAAATATTTTTTTGATATCACCACAGAAGATAATTATGCACTCGTTCACTACGATCTGCTGTTGGGTGAGCGCCACACCTTGTCGCTGGGTGCAGAAGCACACGATACCCAATACCGTTACGATGCGCGCTTTATCAATTATGTCTGTACTGAGTTTGATCCGGATTGCGAATTGCGCCGCGGTGAATTATTGGTAGCGGCAGATGACGTAAATATCCGTGAACACTCGGCGTACATCAATGACCATTGGTTGCTGGGTGATCGGGTTGCGGTCGATGTTGGTGTGCAAACCCATTACAACAATTACACCGATGAAACCTTTACCCATCCACGCATGGCCATTGCGTGGGAATTCATCGACAACTGGACGCTCAATACCTCTGCCGGTTCCTACAATCGCTTGCCGGATATTGACAAAATATTCCCGGAAATTGGCAACACTGAATTGAAATCGCCCACCTCCAACCATTACACATTCGGTATCAAACACGAGTTGGATAATGAGTGGAGTTGGTCGGTGACTACGTACTACAAAACTATGGATGATCTGCCGCTTGCTAGCGATGTGAATGCCAATAACGGCAGCAGCGTTGCTAACAACAGTAACAATAACAACAGCGCGCTTTATACCAACGATGTAGAAGGCGATGCGTACGGAGTGGATATTTTTATCAACAAAGGTTTGACCGACCGCTGGTACGGTTGGCTTGCGATCAGTGCATCGCGCAGTACGCGCACCAACAAACTGACAGGTGTTGAGCGCGATTATTATTTGGATACACCGTTGGTATTGAATTGGGTCATGAATTATCAACTCAATGATCAGTGGACGATGGGCACACGTTTGACGGCGCAATCCGGCCGCGCCATTACGCCAATTGTTGGTGTGCAGCCCAACCCCTGGTTTGAAGGCCGCATACTGCCGGTATACGGTGAGCCTTATTCGGAAAACTTGCCGGTGTACACGCGGCTTGACGTGCGTTTCAAGCGCGATATGACATTGTGGGGTTACACCGGCACCTACAATATTGATATTCTCAACGCCCTCAACCGGCGCAATGTGACTGACCGCAATCTGGATTACAAACGCACCCAGTCAGCGCAAGATTTTAAGCTGGAAGATGAAGTGGGCATGGGCATTATTCCGGCGGTTGGTATGTCGCTTTCGTTTTAAATAGGTTTCTTTCGTTTTAAGTCATTGTCTTTCGTTTTACTTGGTTGTCTTTCGTTCCAAATCTGTCGTTAGCGTTTTTATTATTAGGGTGTTGATAGTGGTTATGGGGATCAATCGTTCGCGCGCGTTGTTCATTATCGTTGTGTCAGTGTGCATGGGCATGTTGCCGTTATCCACGCTGGCAGGGGATCTTTCCAGCGATGTGCGCAAAGGTGCGTCGGGGCCGGATTCTGGCGACGGCGGTTATTTTGAAATTGGTATGGGCGTAACCGCCTATACCAGCCCCATACTGGGCGCGCCTGAAGGCAATGAAAAAGACGAAATCCATCCGGAATTATTTCTTGATATCAATGCGCGTTATCAATATCGCGGATTTTTTGCTGAATTATTTTCACAAAGTCTTGAGCAATTTACGCTCGGCTACAATTTCCACAATGGTGAAAATTGGGCGATCGATTGGGTTGCGCTGATGCAACACGATGAAATGAGTGCGGAAGAGTCTAACGATTACCGCGGATTAAACCGGCGGCGTGGCGATTTTATGTCGGGGCCGCGCGCAACGGCGTATCTCGGTAATTATATTGTGCAACTGCACGCACTCACTGACATCAGCAATACCCATCACGGCGAATTATATTCGCTCAAGCTCGCACGCCACTGGCAATACCGCAACTGGACGATTCACGGCATTGTCGGTGCAACTTATCGCTCGCGCCAGATCACCAATTATTATTTTGCAATTGATGAAGCAGAAGCGTCCGAGCGGTTTCCGGTGTTTACTGCATCGTCTGCGGTTTCTTATGTCGGCGAGCTGGGTGCGACCTATCCACTCAGCGAAAAGTGGGTGTTGCGTGGGCTGGTTCGCCGTATCGATATAGGAACAGATGCCGAGCAGAGTCCGCTTATTCTGGATAATCATGGCGACATGATTGCCACGTCCATTAGTTACGTATTCTAGCGGCGATGGATATGGCAAAAATTTTTCAAGGATTGTTAGTCATCGCAGCGATTTTACTGTCGCCTTTATTGTGTGTGGCAGACGATGCGCCTACTCATCAAGCTGAAACGCAAGCCAGTGTATTGTTAACTCCGGTGCGCTGTGTTGCGTTGCACCAAGGGCAAGTGTGTTACCAGAGTGTGCAAATATCATGGAGTAGTGCACAGGTGGGAAACTATTGTTTGTATGTCGATGACCAACCCGAGCCGTTACATTGTTGGCAAGCGCAGGCACAAGGTAATTACGCGTATGAATTTGCCAGCGCGCAATCGCAAGTGTTGCAATTAAAAAACGCGCAGCAACAATTATTGGCACAAGCCACTATGGAAGTGGCTTGGGTTTATAAATCCAATACCCGCCGAAAAACCCACTGGCGTTTATTTTAAAACGCATCGCCTTGATCCTTTTGGAAAACAATACAGTCATGAATACGCTAGCAGTAACGACAGAGCATCAAGCCAGTATTGTATTGGTGGAAGATGATGCATCGCTCGCCGAGTGGATTGTGAATTATCTGCGCGGGCACAATTATCGTGTACACCACATTGCGCGTGGTGACCAGGTCGCTGCTTATGTGCAACAGCACGCGCCGGATCTGGTGATTCTTGATGTGATGCTGCCGTACAAAAGTGGCTTTGATGTATGCCGTGAATTGCGTATGTTTTATCCGCAACCAATTTTAATGCTCACTGCCTGCGGTGAGGAGGCAGATGAAATTTTAGGTTTGGAATTAGGCGCAAATGATTACCTGTCCAAACCGGTTCGCCCGCGTGTGTTGCTTGCGCGTTTGAAAGCGCTGTTGCGCCGCGAACCGCAAGAGCCATCCACACAGGGCATTTTGCGTTTTGGCCAATTAAAAATCCTGCGCGATGCCAAAACGGTTTTTTACCGCGATGAAGTTGTCGCCATTACCGCGCATGAATTTGATGTGCTCTGGTTGCTGGCAAGCAATGCGGGCAAGGTGATCCGCCGCGAAGAATTGGTCACGCAATTGCGCGGTATTGAATACGATGGTTTTGATCGCTCGATCGATATCCGCATTTCGCGCTTGCGCAAAAAACTGCACGATAATCCCGAACAACCTGTGCGTATCAAAACCGTGTGGGCGAAGGGTTATTTATTTTCGCCTGAAGCCTGGGAATAACATGACGGGTAATTGTCTGTGCAACGTTTGACGCTCTCACTGCTCATAGTGGTTATTTCGGCAGTAGTTGGATTGGGGTGGGGAATAGACCGCTGGTACAGCGCGCGTTTTGCCACCGAAGATCCCGCCTTCAGCGCCTATAAAACCCTGGGCGCAGCACTGGCATATTCGCTCGATCAGCAACGCGGCGATTTGCATGCCGGATTGGCCAGTATTCCATTGCAGCCGCAATTGACCGACGAAAAAAATTTCCCTTTGCCGGGCGATGTAAAAGCAAAATTTATTGCCGGTGAACCGCTGTTGTTGGAATCGGGCGATCAGTTGACCTTGCATTTTTATTTGCCTGCGCACCAACAGGTGTTGTCGTTAACCCTGCCGGAAGAATTGCATCAGGATGCGCAGCACTCGCTGCGTTGGTTGCTCACGCTGTTATTTTACGGCGGCGTTATTTTAGTGGTGCTGATTTGGTTGTATCCGCTGCTGCGCCGCTTATCGCTGTTGCGCAAAACCGCACAGTCATTTGGTGCGGGCGATTTAACCCTGCGCATTGAACCGGATGCAGGTTCTTACATCCACAGTATTGAACTGGAGTTCAATCGCATGGCGCAGCGCATTGAGCAATTAATCGCGGACAATAAATTATTGTCGCGCGGGCTCTCGCACGATTTACGCACGCCACTTGCGCGTTTGCGTTTTGGTTTGGAAGTGTTGCAGGAAGATGAACTGACCGAGGCGCAGCAAAACAATATCGCGCACTTAAACCGCGATTTAACGGCGATGGAAGCGCTGGTAGAAGCACTGCTGAATTACGCGCGTCTGGAGCAGGCCAATATCGCGTTTGAGCGCCGCCCGATGGTGCTGGCTGATCTGCTTGTGCAATTGCATGGCGATGTATACGGCGATCAGATAACGCTCAACTTGGCCACAGAGGCGCGCGCAGTGGCGGTGGATATAGACCCTGATTACACCGCTATGCTGGTTCATAACCTTTTGCAAAATGCGCTGCATTACGGCAAGGGCGTTGTGCATCTCGGCCTTGCTGTGGAAGGCGGATACCTGCGGCTGGATGTGGAAGACAACGGTTGCGGGATTGCGCCACACGAACGTGAAAAGGTGCTAAAGCCGTTTTATCGCAGCGAACAGGGCAGTAGTTACCGTGGGCACGGCCTTGGGCTGGCGATTGTCGCCCGCATCGTGGAGTGGCACAGGGCACAGCTGGTGTTGGCGGAGTCCGCTGCATTGGGTGGCTTGTGCGCCAGCATTTACTTTCCTGTTTCCGCTCATGCTTCCGCTCATGTTGCTGATAGCCCGTCAGATGGCGCTGATATCAACCTGACAAAATAGCGTCGGCTTGTTTTACAACGTTGTCATCCGTAAAATCCTTAATGTGATCTAAGTCACTGTTTTTGTGGGGTCTTCCCAAAATGGTGCAAAAATTGCTGATTTAAACGTCGCCGTAATGGCCACTACTTATTAAAACAAAATCTCTTACATACAAATCTTATAAATACGGCATGAGGCCTGACAATCAACCAAAGGTGTTCATGTGATTAAGCAAATTTTTAAATCCGCCGTAATGGCGTGTGTATTAACCTCAAGCGCTGCATTTGCGGTGCCTGTCGATCTGGGCTTGGCACAGCACTACACGTTGCTCAGTGCAGGTCAAATTCCCCAAGGTTCCTTAAATCTCGGATCTGCCTCGCATGTATACGGCAACGTAGGTGCTCGCTGGGTAGTTGGTGCTGCGCCAGGCACTATCATTGAAGGCGATTTACACGGTGGATTCATCAATGCTGCGCCAGGCTTGGTGGTTACCGGTGAAACCCGCACATTGAGCGATGCAGAGTGGGATGCGATATTTGCCGATATCGGTGCCGCATCGACACAAGCGCTCAATCTGGGTAAGACAGGTACAAACCTAGGTGCCATCAATGACTCTACCACTCTTAACGCTACCGGAAGCCTCAATGTCTTCAACATTAACGGCAGCATCAATTTGAATAATGGTAAAAATCTGACGTTGAAAGGGAGTGCGAGCGACCAATTCGTCATTAACGTTTCAAACGATTTTTTCCTCTGTAAAGATGCATTTATCGGCTGTGATGCCGGCATCATTCTGGACGGAGTCAGCGCCGACAACGTGCTCTTCAACATGTATGGCTCAGGCTTGGCTCAAGTGAACGGCGACTTTGTTGGTGCAATGCGCGGTAACTTTATCTCTGCAGGAAACTTTAGTTGGATCTTGGGTGACGGCATGGTGTTCGACCAAGTGCGTATCCTGGCGGGGAATATTCCCACCGCTAACGTACAGGATGTTTTTGGTATTACTCCTCCCAAGGTAGAAGTTCCCGAGCCATCAGTATTGTTGATGTTCGGTTTGGGCTTGCTTGGTTTAGGTATCGCGCGCCGTCGCGCATAACCTTTGGTTAACTGATCCTGCATGACAGAGGCTGTTGTATCTGTCATGCGGGTACAGACATGATGCTGCAGTGCCCTGTCCCATTGCGTATTTATTTGCTCCTGTTCTGCTGTTGTTTTGATGTTGTTTTGTTCTTGTCCTAACAGCTCCCGCCATAAAAAATTCCGTCTCTCATCCTGATTGCGCTTAGAATGCGAATTATTCCATCCTGAGAACGCAACGGGTTGTCATGCACGCATCCACGATTTTAGTCATAGAAGACAAACGCGAAGTCCGACTTTCGGCGCGCTTTGTATTGGAAGATTTTGGTTTTGCAGTAGCGGAAGCTGAATCCCCTGCGCATGCAAAAACCTGGTTGGCGCAACAGAAAGCGGATCTGATTTTGCTGGATATGAACTTCGGGTTGGATACCACTTCTGGCGATGAAGGTCTGGCATTTCTGGGTTGGTTGCAACAACAGGCGTTGGATATTCCGGTGGTCGCGATGACCGCGTGGTCCAATACCGAATTGATCGTTCGTGCCATGCAATTAGGCGCGGGCGATTTTATTGAAAAACCCTGGAACAACCAGCGCTTACATCAAGTGCTGCAACAGCAGTTGCAATTGCAAACGCTAAACCGAAAAAACCGCGCGCTCAGCCAGCGTCTGGAAGGCGCAGCCCCTGAATTGGTGTGGCAGAGCGATGCCATGAACCAACTCATGCAACAGCTTGCTGCAGTGGCTGCGACCGATGCCAATATTTTACTGACCGGCGAAAATGGCACTGGCAAAAGCCAGCTGGCGCATTGGCTTCATGTGAATTCCCATCGCGCGGCCCATGCATTTATCTCGGTCAATTTAGGCGCGATACCGGAATCGCTATTTGAGAGCGAATTTTTCGGCCACAAAAAAGGCGCGTTTACCGATGCAAAAGAGCAGCGCATTGGCCGTTTTGAATTGGCCAAAGGCGGCAGTTTATTTTTGGATGAGATTGCCACCATCGCGCCCGCGCAGCAGGCAAAATTATTGCGCGTGTTGGAATCGGGTGAATTTGAAATGCTGGGCTCCAGCCAAACCCAGCGCACCGATGTGCGTATCATTAGCGCGACCAATGGCGATTTTGCGGCGATGATCGCTGAGGGCTCATTTCGGCAGGATTTGTATTATCGCTTGAACACGCTCGAATTCCGTGTGCCATCGCTGCGCGAACGTCCGGAAGACATTGCGGTGTTGGCAGCGTTTTTTGTTAAAAAACACGGCCAGCGTTATCGCAAACCTGAACTGGTGTTATCTGCCTGTGCATTGAAAGCCCTGCAGGCTTATTCCTGGCCGGGTAATGTGCGCGAGCTGAGCCATATGATGGAGCGCGCGGTATTACTTACACAGCAGGGCGAATTAACCGCGCTGCAATTGAGCTTGCCGGTGAGTGCACACACCAAAACCGCTGCAGCAAATAATTCCTTGCCGATGATGACGCTCGAATCAGCCGAGTTGCAGTTAATCAATCAAGCGCTGCAGGAATGCAATGGCAATAAACAAAAAGCGGCGGATTTATTGGGTATCACCAAATCGTCATTGTATCGCCGGTTAGAGAAACACAATGTGGCGAATTAATTCATTAGAGGCCAAGCTCAAGGTCGCGTTTATTGTCGGTCTGTTATTGCAATTAGTGTGCTGTGCATTTTTATTGTTTGCATTGCAGGTATGGCAAGTCTTGCTGGTTGCGCTATTGTTGCTTGTGTTTAATGGAATGGTATTCCGCCGTATTTATCGCGCAATTTTCAGTGCATTTCGTCGCGCCAGTGTGCAATTGGAGGCGCTGCAAAACCAGGATTACAGCCTGCACGCAAAACCGGTTTTCGCCCAGGGAAAAGTGGCTGAATTCCATCAGCAAGTGACTGCGCTGGGCGAGTCATTACAGCGCAATAAAACGGATTACGACCAACAACTCTTTTTGTTGTATCGCTTGATTGATCAATTAAATACACCGATTGTGGTATTCGATCATCGCGTGCAATTGAGTTATGCCAATGCGGCCTTTGCGGATTTATTCGGCAGCCCTTGGCAGACCATGCGCCACGCATCGCCTTCATTGCTGGGTTTAATTGCAGAACCGGAGTGGCAATTTAAAGACGCTGCCAAAGCGCAACAGTGGCAAATTCGCCATAGCCGCTTTCTCGATCAAGGCCAGAGTTACCAATTGTTGGTCTTTATTAATATCCAGTCGGTCTTGCGTGAAAATCAGGTGGAAGCCTGGCAAAAACTCATTCGCATTTTAAGCCATGAAATTCGCAATTCACTCACGCCGGTTGCGGCGCTAAGCCAAAGTTTGCAAGGGAAATTAGCCGGCGAGCGCGAGCAGCAAGCCCTGGAATTAATTGGCGAACGCTGCCAGCATTTGCAGGATTTTGTCAGCCGCTACGCCGAGTTGCATAAACCTCTGCATGTGCAGTACCAGTGGTTGCAGGCAAGCGCGTTATTCCAGCGCCTTGCAGCGCTATTTCCCGATGCACAATTGCGTGCAAAAGGATTGCAAACCGAATTGTGGGTGGATTCAGTCTTGTTGCAGCAAGTGCTGATCAACTTGATTAAAAATGCGATTGAAGCGGGCAGCCCACCCGGTACGATTGAAATGATTTTTTCACAGCGTGAGCAGGGCAGTGAGATTCGCATTATCGATGCAGGGCAGGGCATCGCGAATCCCGATAATTTATTTGTGCCCTTTTACAGTACCAAACATCAAGGGCAAGGCATAGGCCTAAGTTTGAGCCGACATATCATCGAGCAGATGGGCGGGCATCTGACGTTAGCCAACAACTCTAGCGGACAAGGTGCTTGTGCGCTTATCCAATTTGAGCCTTCTCCATCCTGATTTACACCCACATATTCCCCTGCACACATCCACATACATCCACAGATTTACACGCGTCCGATTCCGGAATTCAGCGTCCGATATCGGACGCATGTGCGTGAATTTTTGCAGTGACTAAAACCAAAGCGATAAAAATCAACGTCTTAGGTTTTGGCACAGACTTTGTAATGCCTGCACTCTATCGCGACTACAAAATACACCTTATGGATATTGTTAAACCTAAAGCTCCCCCCCGTTTCAATCGGCCCATATTGATTGGTGTTGCTGTATTGATCGTTTTTGTTTTACTCGCTGTGGCAATTATGCAACCCGCGGGGCAACAGAAATTGGAACGCAGTACATTGGTATCGGCCGCAGTGCAGCGCGGTGATCTGCAAATCACTGTGGATGGTTACGGCGTACTGCGCTCCGACAAACAAACCTTGATCACCGCATTAACACCCGCAACAGTAGCAGAAGTATTGTTGCGCTCAGGTGCAGAAGTAAACGCCGACAGCATTATTTTGCGCTTGAATAATCCCGAACTCGTACAGGAAGTCAAAGCAGCCAACATGGCCTTAACGCAAGAACATGCCAATTTGCGGCGGCTGAAATTAAATAACCAGCGCGAGTTGTTAGCCGAGCAAGCGGTGTTGGCAGAATTAACCGCCGGGTTTAAATCGGTACAGCTGCGCAGCGAGGCAGAAAAAAAATTAGCGGGCGGCGCAGTATCAATGCTCGCATATAAAACGACTTTGCTGGAGCTGGAGCAAATGCAAGAGCGAGTGAATTTGCAAACGCAACGTATCGAGCAACTTAAAGAAGTGATGCACGAAGCGCTGATTATTCAGCAAGAGCAAATTAACCAGGCCGATACCCATTACCAAAATATGCAGCAGCGAGCGGATCGTTTAATTGTGCGCGCTGGAATTGAAGGCGTTGTGCAGCGGATGCCGGTTGAATTGGGGCAGAGTGTGATTGCCGGGCAAGAATTGGCGTTGGTCGGTAGCGATAAAGATTTAAAAGCGCTAATCCGTGTACCGCAATCTAGAGCGGAGCAACTTAAAGTAGGCCAGGCCGCAAGTATTAACACTCGTCGCGAGCAAGCAGCGGGCGTTCTCACACGCATCACGCCAGAAGTGCGCGATGGCACCATTGAAGTAGAGATTGCGTTTACCGAAGGTGTGCCTGCATCGGCACGGCCTGAATTAAGTGTGGATGCCACCATCGTGACCGGCCACATTAGCGATACGTTATTTATCGAGCGCCCGGTGAATGTGCAGCACTACAGCCAACACGCGCTATTCCGGTTGGCCGATAACAATAAATCGGCCGAGCGACAAGAGTTAGGTTTTGGTGCCGATGCCGGAAAATATATCCAGATTACAAAAGGCGCACATGAGCATGATCGTTTTATTTTGTCGGATATGACGCGCCTTCACGATGTGAATAGCATTCAGATAGTGGATTAAATAAAAGATCGCGGATTAAATAATGTTTAATAATTTATTTCAAAGGAAATACCATGCGTGAACTGACTCTCAAGATGACCGGGATCACCAAAGTCTACAGCACAGAAGACATGGAAACCCATGCACTGCGCGGCATTGATCTGGACATTTATAAAGGCGATTTCGTTTCTATTTGCGGGCCATCCGGCTGTGGAAAATCAACCCTGTTGTCGCTACTGGGATTATTGGATATGCCAACAAGCGGCCAATATTCTATTGGTGATCACGACGTGAGCCGCTTAAGCTTGAGTGACGCAGCCTATATCCGCAATGAAAAAATCGGTTTTATTTTTCAGTCGTTTAATTTAATTGATGAGCTGTCGGTGTTTGACAACATTGCGCTGCCGCTGCGCTATCGCCGCCAAAAAATGGGTGAGAAAGCGATTGCACAAAAAGTGGTGGAGTGTTTGCAAATAGTGGATATGGCGCATCGCGCACAGCACAAACCTAATCAACTTTCCGGTGGCCAGCAACAGCGTATTGCTATCGCCCGCGCGTTGGTCGGCAACCCTGCATTGCTGTTGGTGGATGAACCAACAGGCAACCTGGATTCACGCAACGGCGATGCAGTTATGGAAATGCTGCAACAACTGAATGCACAGGGAACCACCTTGTGTATGGTGACGCACGACCCGCGCTACGCCGATATGGCCAGTCGCAAATTACATTTACTCGACGGAAAAATTATCGATACCCAAATCATGAAGGTGGTGGCGTGATGCGCGCCTATGACCTGAAGGTCGCGTTTGCCTCGTTAGCCAATGCGCGCGGTTATGCCGTGACTATTGTATTAACGCTCGGCATTACGCTCGGCGCGTTGGTGGCAATGTTTAATTTGAATTATCAATTGCTCGCCGCACCTTTTCCGTATCCCGATGCTGACAAGATTATTGTGTTTAAAGGCCAGCGCTATCACAGCGGTGAATTGTTGAAAGACAAGGGCGCGCCTTATCCCAGTTGGGTGGATATTTATTCGCAACCCAGCGATAAGCTGAAACAAAAAGCGCTGGTGTTTTACACCGATTCAGTTGAGCGGCGCTTACCTGACAGCCCGGTATTAATGACCGCGAATGTTACGCCGGAATTTTTTAATCTGTTTGATGTGCCCATGATATTAGGCCGCCGCTTTAACCAAGAGGCCGAGCTTTACGCTATGGAGCCAGTGGCGATTATCAGTTACAACACCTGGCAGCGTATTTTTCAATTAGATCCGGAAGTGCTTGGAAAAACGCTCAATATCATGGAGATAGAATTTAAAATTATTGGCGTTACCGCCCCCGATTTTATTGAGCCCGAACTGCGCAAGGCAGGTATGGAAACCGATATCTGGTTGCCCTTTGATTACAACGATTATCCCGAAGCTTTCCGCGACAACTGGAACACCAATTTAATCGCCACCATGATGGTCGCTACGCCCAACGAAGGCTATAGCCTCAGCGCGATTGAGCATGAAATCAGTAGCCAGGGGGCTGCGCGTTTCAAACAAAATGCGGTGGATATCGATGCAGCAAAAGATGGCATAGGTTTTAAATTACATTCGCTGGACGAACTGATTTTAGGCGCGGCCAGCAAACAGAGTTTATTAATGTTAGCGGGGGTGATGTTGTTAGTGCTGATTGCGGGCACCAATGTGATCAACCTGATTTTAGCGCGCGCCGCAAATAAAGAGCGCACTATGGCAATACAAGCGGCATTGGGTGCGCAGCCGATACATATTTTTCGCAGCTTGCTCAGCGAAATTGTTGTGTTGATGCTGGCGGCTTGTGTGCTGTCTGTCATTGTTGCCTACGGATTGCTGCACGCACTGAAAGTGGCCGCACACGGATTTATGCCGCGCTTGCATGAGTTGCATTTGAATGGCCAGACGGTGGTGTTTGCGGTGCTGGTTGCGTTGGTATTGGCGTTTGTGTTTGCTGCATTGGTGAGCCGTCAAATTAATTACCGGTCACTTAACCGTGTATTGCAATCCAGCGGTAAAGGCACAGGTTTGCAAATTTCAAAACGCGCGCGCTGGCTATTAATTTTAAGCCAGGTCGCGCTCACGGGCATTTTGTTGACGGTGAGCTTGCAGGTGTTTGTGCAAAGCATGCGTGAAATTCATAAGCCCTTGGGTTATGAAACCAAAGATCAGTTGCAGGCGCGTCTGAGCGTTGCAACCCTGCGCGATGACATGTCGTCGCAAGAACTTGAGACAATGTTTGTAGGTTTGCAGCAGGAATTATCCAGCCGTGCCGATGTAGAAGCCGTGGGCATTTCAATTGGTTCACCGGTGAGTTACAACGCGCCTTTTTCCCAATTCGTATTAACCGAATTTGGCGGCGAGCAAAAAATCCTGGCAACGCCCAATTTTTGCGATGGTTCTTTTTTGCAGATCATCAATATTCCGCTGGTGGCGGGCCGCTACTTTACCAACGCTGAAGCGCGCGAAAATGCAAGGGTTGTTATCGTGAATGAATCCTTGGCGCGCACTCTGCAACCCGACGGACAAGTGCTGGGAAAAACCATCTACCGCAATGGCGATACTAATCCGCAAGGGCTTGAAATTATTGGTGTGGTAAAAGATTTGCAAATTCCTGTGCGTGGCGAATCACTGCGTTTTTTCCAGGCCTCCTTATCCGACTCGCCCGAGGTATTAATTAAAATGAAGCCGGGCAAAACCCTGACAGCAATCGACATTAACCAAGCCGCCGCAAAATTTCATCCAGAATTAAAAGTCTTTAATCTTCGCACCACGGAATATGCGTTAGCGGTGCTGACTGCTCACCAAAAAACCGCTGCTTACGTAGCGGCGGTGTTGGCGTTATTGGCTTTTGTGTTGGCCGCTATTGGTATTTACGGTGTGCTGAGTTACAGCGTTCGTTTACGCCGTTTTGAATTGGGAATCCGTATGGCAATTGGTGCGCGCCCAAGCACGATTGTGTGGCGGATTTTTCAAGATAACCTGATGCCGGTCATCGCAGGTTTGGCAGCCGCGTTGGTGGTGTTGCTTGCGTTATGGATCTGGATACAAACAACATCCTACACGTTGAATTCCACTGTGCTGGGCTGGGTGCTTCCGTTTGTCATTATTGTAGCGCTCGCCGCCGCAACATCGCTGTTATCGGTGTGGAGCCTTGTGCGTCAGCCAGCCAGTGAAGTGCTAAGGGGAAATTAACAACATAAAATCGCTGGGCTTTTGTTAAAGCCCGGCGATGGTGATGTGTTTACTTTTTATGTAGTTGTTTGTATGTAGTTATTTTTATGTAGTTGTTTTGTTTGTTCTTGGAAGTGCGGGGGATTTATTGCACTACCGGTGTTGTCGGGTGGTTACCCCATTCTGCCCATGAGCCGTGGTAGCCGCGAATATTTAATCCAACCGCTTTGCCCACCAAATACGTAAAGCCGGAGCGGTGATGGCTTTGGCAGTGGGTGATAATTCTTTTGTCAGCAGTGAAGCCGAGCGCTGCTAAATATTCGCGCGCATCGGTGCGGATTCTTAATGCGTTATCGCGATCCATCAGGTTGGTCCAATCGCAATTAATCGCGCCGGGAATGTGGCCATTTTTTTGCGCGGTCATACGTTCACCGGAATATTCTGCCGGGCTGCGTGCATCCCATACTACAAAATCCGCGCGATCCATTTCACCTAAAATATCCGTTATTTCAATAACGACTTTAGGGTCAATTTTCACGCTGACTTGCGTTGGTGTAAGCACCGGAATTTCTTTGGTGAGCGATTGGCCAGACGCAAGCCATGCATGCAGCCCGCCATTCAAATACGAATAATGTTTATGGCCGATGGCATCGAGTGTCCAAATCATTCGGCCTGCCCAACCACCGCCTTCATCGTCGTACACCACTACGTGAGTGTCTGGTGTTAAGCCTAAAAATGAAAATACGCGATTGAGTTGTTCAACCGGTGCGATCTTGCCCGGTACCGGCGGTTGGCCGCTTAAAATTTTATGCGGCGGAACGTGAATTGCGCCGTCGATGTGCCCTTGCAAATACGTTTGCTCGGCACACATGTCGATAATTAATAATTTGTTATTCACCGGTTGCGCCAAGAGTGCAGCAAGTTGCGTTGGCTCGATTACAAAAGGTAGTGCCATGGATTTGTTCCTTTTATAAAAATAAAAAATGACCGATTAATAATCCCCCCGGCTGCGCCGACCCCCTTTTTCAAAGTGGGTGAGTTTCACTTAGAGGGGAGTTGCCTCTCTCTTGTGCGCACCCAGTTTCAAAGTGGGTTTGTCTCCTTCCCTTTGAAAAAGGGAGGGCAGGGGAGGGATTCAATTTTCGTTTAACGTTCGCAAAATATAACGGTAAGAATCCATTCGCGTTTCGCTGATCTTGCCATCGTCCAGTGCTTTTAAAATTGCACAGCCGGGTTCATGGCGATGCGAGCAGTCGCGAAATTTACAGTGACCAATAAAGGGTTTGAATTCGATAAACCCTTCCAGCACTTCATCTTCTTCCATGTGCCATAAACCAAATTCGCGAATACCGGGCGAATCGATCAAATGCCCGCCGCCGGGAAAGTGTAAAAGTGTCGCGCTGGTGGTGGTATGTGTACCTTGTTGTCGCTCCGACAAATCGCCCACGCGCAAATTGGATTCCGGTAACAGCGCATTAATCAGCGATGATTTTCCCACGCCCGATTGCCCTACAAACACGCTGGTGTAGTGGGTGAGATATTCACGCAATTCATCAAGCCCGGTTTCGGTCTTGGTGGATACCATAAGCACTTTGTAACCTAAGTTGCGATAAGTTGTTTCAAGATAGGTAATTTTGTCGCGTGTGCTGTCATCAATGCGGTCGGTTTTATTAATCACCAACACCGGTTCCATATCAATTGCATTCGCCGCTACCAAGTAGCGGTCAATCAAATTCGCGTGCGGCTCAGGGTAGGGCGCGACCACAATCATAATGCGGTCAATATTCGCGGCCACGGTTTTCATATCGCCATGCGGGTCTGGCCGCTGCAAGGCGGAATCGCGCGGCATAACCGCCACCACCACACCCATCGGGTTGCCGGTGCGCCACACCACTCTATCGCCAGTCACCAGCGAGCCAAGGTTGCTGCGGAAGTGGCAGCGCTGGTGCTTGCCTGCATCCTCGCCCTCGGTCGCTTCCACCACCACCTGGGTGCCGTAATGGGTAATGATCAGCCCGTGCTGTTCAGGCCCCAAATCGCTGTCATTTAATTGTTCGTCGGCCAAAGAATCGCGTTTGGCCGCGCGTGCGGTGCGTTCTTCCTGAATTTTATCGATGCGCCATTGCTGGCGGCGAGTAAGTTTGCGTTTGGACATGCGTGGGTGAACTGGCCTGTGAAATGGGTGATGTTTGGCTAGACTGGGTAATTACTTTAAGCTGCGCGCAATTGTGCCCTATTTACGAAGTAAAAACCCATGTTGTCGAGGAATTACCTATGTTGAATGAAAACAACCTTATCTGGATCGATCTGGAAATGACCGGCCTGAATCCCGATACCGACGTGATCATCGAGATCGCCACCATCGTCACCGACGCCGACCTCAACATCCTCGCCGAAGGCCCCGTATTCGCCATCCATCAGCCTGACAGCATCATGTTAAATATGGATGACTGGAACACCAACCAACACGGCAAATCCGGCCTCACCCAACGCGTGCGCGAAAGCCAAATCAGCATTGAGCAAGCAGAAGCGGAAACCATTAAATTTTTAGAACAATGGGTACCCAAAGGCAAATCCCCCATCTGCGGCAACTCCATCTGCCAAGACCGCCGCTTCTTAGTGCGCGGCATGCCCAAACTGGAAGACTATTTCCACTACCGCAATTTAGATGTAAGCACCGTAAAAGAATTAGCCCGCCGCTGGCGGCCAGATGTCATCGCTGGCGTAAAAAAATCCGGCGCGCATTTAGCGTTGGATGATATTAAAGATTCAATTGCAGAACTGCAGCATTATCGCGCTACGTTTTTTAAGATGGATTGATGTGTGGTGAGAGATTAAAAAACTAAAGGCACCGGTTGGTGCCTTTGTTTAACGGAATTTTTATATTAAATTCGTTAGCCATTTTGAGTCAGTATTTTTACCAATTTTTCTATTGAGTTATCAAACTGATCGCTTTCTGTTTCTAGTTTGATAATTACTCTTGACCTTATTTGGTTTGCAATATCCGATCGATTCGGTGCCCATTCTGTGTATACGTAATCATCTAGCGTAACGGGTATCAGAATTTCTGATCCGCCTTCTCTTGCTTCCCTCTCAAGAATCCTTTCAATTTCATTTAAAACGCCCGGCCTATTTAGCGACTCTCTGGAGCAGATCAGCAAAACTCGATCATGATTGTTAACGCCATCATGCATCATTCGATGTAGCTTATCTCCCGGATTAGCATCATCTGGAAAAAACCATGTCTTGATTCCCTTGGCTTTAATCTTTTTATTTATTTTAATGGCGGATATTTCATCGGTTCCACCATAGGAAACAAAAAGAGTTTTGTATATTTTACTTTCATCTATAAGATCAATTAGCGTATTTACGGAGTTGAACGTTTGAAATACGTTCTCCATAGATGTAATAATTTTATTTGTGTAAAGAATTACTCTCGGTGAAAAAATCATTTGATTAGTATCAATCTCATTTCCTGCTGGTTTAAGGCTGTTCCCCATTTTCACATAAACTGATGAATCCAAGTCTGAGAACAATTTATCCATATGTAGTGCTATGTCATAAATCTCATCTTTACTTCCTAATTGTTCAATTGCTATTGCTCTTTGCTTCATGCCCGAAAGGGGGTCCTGAGCAATCATTGGCCATATTTTAAAAGATTCGCTTCCATCGGTACTAAAAAATGTTATCTCATTGTTTAGTACTGGGGCAGATGGGAATCTTTTTTGTAAAAAAGCAATAGCATTTTTTCTTAAATCAGTCATGTAGTTTGTTTTCCAAATTTATGGATGGCTTTGGTGTTTAGGTGCATTAAAAATTTACTTTATATGCCAAATATGTGATTAGATTTTCTCTTTGATTTTGTGCGATATTCAACATTTTAGTGCCATTTGATAATCGAAATTACCAAACTACGGCAATAAATAATTAAAAGTCATTAGAAGATGGTGGGAGATTAGGGGGGCATGATGAGGGTGTCCGTACCCTAAGTGCAGCCAACGGTTCTTTCTCCATCACTGAATTAAACCAATACGAAAAAACAAGGTTTCTAAACTACCACCAAAAATGCGGATGCCAATTCATTTTGCAATTTTTCGATTTTGGCTATCAGATTTTTCACATCGATAGAATTGAATTCATGCACTACTGCTTTGTTGGTATATCCTTTAGCAAAATCGATAGCTTCTTCAAGCCGCTGTTTAATACTGGAAAAAGCGTTACTCATAATGTGCTCTGTAATGTTTGCGAGCTGTTAGTCACCGCCACCATCTCCACCTGCATCCCCCGAACCGCCATCACCACTTTTCCCACCATAATAATAACCACCACCTGCATCACCTGATCCCCCATCACCTCTGCGATTGCCGCGTGATCGACCTATAAGCCAGATGAGCAATACCAGAAGCGCGGCAGAAAAAAGTAAAGGGAATAACACGCCGTTGAGGATATTGGGTGACAGGATGTCGCTTTGGGAAAACGCGATTGCCATGATGATAAGCAACAGGATTGGTCTGCGCATTTGTACTCCTTGCCACTGATGGGTGCAGTGGTTTGCCGCGCGGTGGCGCGTTCTACGGTCAATGTTTGAGCGGGGAGATTATCACCAAATTGGCGTTTATGGCGAATTACGCGACATTACGGCAGTTCTGAGCGGGGTATTGTTATCGATGGCAGATTGAAAAATGTAGGGCAATCAGTGGGTTATGGGTTTGTTGGATGTGGTGATGTATGGTTTAAGGGCGATGTTGGAATCGCCCATTAAGCGCGTAGCGCTCTCAAAACTGCTTGAGGTTCTTTTGCTACTACATTCAATAAAACCAACGCTGGGCCATGTGGTGAGCGATCCCCTCGTTCCCAGTGGCGCAGTGTTGCAACGCTAATCCCAAACGCAGATGCAAATTCATTTTGTGACATTCCGATTTTGGTGCGCAGATTTTTTACATCGATTGCATTGAACTCATGCACTACTGCTTTGCCGGTATTTCCGTTAGCAAAATCGATAGCTTCTTCAAGTCCCTGTTTAATACTGGAAAATGCGTTACTCATGATGTGCTCCGTAGTACTTGCGTAACAGGTTGGTTAATTTAGCCAGATCATTGCGTTCTGCTGCTGAAATATTGGCTTTTTCATTTTTGCCGAAGGCAGTCAGTAAAAACAGTGGAATACTTTCATTGTGGTAGTAATAAATAATCCTGGCTCCACCACTCTTGCCTTTACTTTGAATTGCCCAGCGCAGCTTTCTGATTCCTCCTGTACCCTGAATCAAATCTCCCGCTTGAGGATGTGTGGCTAAGTGGTTGATAAGGAGTCGCTTTTCTTCGTCGGTCAACAGTCCTTGTGATTTCTGAATAAATTCAGGTAATTCCACAATGGTGTGCATAATATCTATCCTAATCCATTGGATTACAGCAATCAATCCGTATTTTGAATGAAGTCAAAGGCGACATTCCGTCGCCTTTAAGATGGTTTTAGTGTATTCCCCCTATACCAACCTCCACAGAAATGGCTGCGCTATAGATCGTGGAATAATTCAAAGGGGAATAAAGAATGCTGTAACTGGTGTCGCCATAAACGGATTCATGTCCATTGTAGGTTGCGCCAATCACTTCATCGGGAACAAAGGTGTATTTATCCAGCTCGGCCATCATTGTTTTGATGGCTTTTTTTTGCATGTTGTCTTTATGTGCAACGTACGAGAGGAATGTTGTGAGCGATGTTTTTATTTTCTTTGTCGAGTTCGTCTGCTCTTGATCTTCCATGTAGTAAACCGCTTCGAATTTGTATTCTGAGCAGAATGTATGTTTGATAACGGCTGTAGAGCCATCTTTGTAAGTTATATATAAACGCTTAACAGATTCGCCATTCTCTTTATTATCTTGCCAGTAGGTATTAGCAATGTTGTCAGCTTTTGGGGTAACAAAATTTAAGTCTGTTGATTTGATGCTGCATTGTTGTTCTGCGCTGCAAATTGCACTGCAGGTAATAAGTAAGCCTGTAATAAAATGTTTCATTGTTGTCATCCTTGTTGTTAATAAAAAAGGCGGCATGTTGCCGCCTTGTGGGTAGAAGTAAATGTGAGATTAATGCATTCCCCCTAACCCCATATAAAAAGTGATGGCGGCTTCATGTATAGATGCACTATCGAGAGGGCGGTAATCAATAATGTATTCGGCTCTTCCGTACCGTGGGTGAGATCCATCATAACCTGTTGAGGCTTCTTTTTCGGGGTTGAATTTTTTCTCATCCAAGTTGTTTGCCATTGTTTCTATTGCTTCTTGTTGGTCTCCACCTTGAATAGATGCATAAGTGAAAAAATATTGGCCTTTCTTTTGAATTAGATCAGTGTTTTTCACCGTTTCTCTATCTGCAGCGTAATAAGCCACTTCAAAGTTATACATAGAGCAGAATTTGTGCTCCAGTACAGCGATTGATCCATCTTTATAGGTGATGTGAAGTCGCTTAATGGTTTCATAACCATCTTTGTCGTCTTGCCAGAATGTATTGGCAATGTCGCTAGATTTTGGTGTTTTGAAGGTGAGGTTTTTGGATGAAATATCACAATCCTTATCCGCATAACTTAATGATGAAAAACAAGCTAAGTAAATAATAAAAAAATTCTTCACACGTATCTCCTTGCAATTGAGCTTGATGGAATCAGCATTGATTCTATCCTGTATAGGTTAATGTCTTTTGCGTTGGGCACAACTTCTAAATGCCAGCAGTTATTTTTAAGCATGGTTTCATCAATACACTTTTTTATGTAGCCTTGTTTTTCCAGTGCAAAAAAGGCTTTGGTTAATGCTTTTTTATCAAAATTACCCGGTGCTCTTTCGGTTGAGCCGCAACCAATATCAAATGTATTCACTGATTTGAATGACTCCAGTGTGACGCAATGTTGGGATGTTCTTTTATTCTCATCAAGAAGCGATTCAATTTTTTCTTTCATTAGCTTAATGACCTGGTCTTTGCTTTTTGTTTTGTTTGCTTTGTACACCGCCAAGACTGAATCGCCAGCAGAACCATAAAGCCTTTCTTGTTGGGTGAAATCCGCTTTCGCATTCTTATACATAATCTCTGCTTGATCCTGCGGTGTGCGCAAGGTGGAGGTAATCACCGCATGAGTCATCTTGCTTTCAATAAGTGCAAGCTTGACGACATTAATCGCGTAGGCCGAAACGATCCTCCGGTTTTCCGGAATATCACTGGCATAGGTGACATGAGTTTCGTTCAACATAAAGCTGATGGGTTTAGTGCTTGCGGTATTCGATGTTGCGATAGCGATGGGAGAGGTGGATGTAAGGTGGCGGAAGCTTCTCCCATTCGGATCAATGCGTGCATCGGGCACCGATATGCCGACGTGATTTTTTTGGAAGTTGAAAATCGCTTGAATGGTTTTGTTGCCGCAAATGCCATCGACTTTAAGGGGGAAGGTATTGTTGGCGTGCTTTTTGGCGTATTTATTGAGTGCAGTTTGGATGAATATCACATCATCCTTTGTGTTGATCCCGTTTTTTCCTACGGATTTTATTATTCCGGTATTCATATTGCCTCCTTGGCAACTCCATTGAACATTCTGGTTGTGTATCTCGTGCGAGATGGATGGAGTATATCCTGTGAATTTTAGAGCATTTGCGGGTTGTATTGGTTTTATGAGGTTTGTCACAATAACTTTATGGTTTTTTTATGGTCAATCATTAATACCTGAATGAATAAATGCCGATAAGGATTAACAATGAAATTATCGTTTATTACTGCTGTAGTGCTAATACTCGCTGGTGCTGTGCTGTTTTTTTTACCTGCGCTTAACCAATCTTTATTTATCTACATCAATTCTCTTTTCCCCAATCGTTTTGTGTGGACTGCCATTACGACGATTGGTGAAGGTTCAGTGGCGGGGTGTATTTTTTATCTGTTGCTCAGAAAAAATAATGACGCGTTGTTTAAAGGTGCAATTGCAGCGGTTGTCGGGTTGATTGTGTCTAACGGGTTTAAATATTTATTTGCTGTACCTCGCCCTGAGCATACCACCAGCTTTGATCAGCCATTTCATTTGTTGGTGGAACCTATGACTGTGACCAGCTTTTCTATGCCCTCGGGGCATACGATTGCGGCATTTTTATTGGGCACATTGTTATTTCATTTTTTGAAGCTGAACTTGCTGGGAAAAATCGCTTTAGGAACGCTGTTGGCGGCGATTGGAATCTCGCGTATTGCGCTGGGTGTGCATTGGCCTGCGGATGTGTTGGCAGGCGCAGGGCTGGGGATTTTTGTAGCAAGTGTAAGCGCAGGTTTACCGATTCATATCAACAACAAAAAAGGCATTGTGGTTGTTCATTTGCTTTATTTGTTGTTTGTGATTGCGCTTGTGCATAAATATTTTTTGTGAAGTGTGAGTGGCGGGACTGCTCCCGCCACTGTTGCAACTTAAAACATGCGCATGGGTTTTATGTTGGTGAATCCTTCTGGTTCGCTGTTGGTTTGTTCGCACTTCATCGGCCACAGGCTGCTTTCCTGACATTTGATATACAAGGTTCCGCCGTTTGCAGCAACGGGAAACTTTGCCCCCATTTTGAATAGCCCTTCGCTCAATATGGAAAAATCATAAGTGCCGTTGGCAACATCGTGCACTACATATTTTGCCCCGCTCACAAAGTCGATCTGTTTGCCGTTAAGTTTGATGTCGTAATTCACACGGTTTTCTGTTCCCAGCATATTTCCCGGTAAGAAATAGATAATCAATCGGGTGTGGTTTTCAGGTATTGAAGCGTTCAAATTTTCTTTGGGGGGATTGGCAATAATATTTTTGTAAATTGCCTTTTTGGTTTCTACTTCACTGGTCTTTTCAAAAAACGAATGGAAGGCGACTACATTATCGACACCAATAATGGTTTTTCCGCGCGTTTCCTGAATACAGAATATGGTGTAATCCGCGCCTGCTTCAGTATCGACCTTAACCCAGTTGTCATTCCACAGATTATTGAAATGGCAGGAATACAAAATTGTGTAACGGCCTGGGGGAAGGCTAATGCTTTGGGCGGATTTTCCATCCCACAAGGATGCGGTATAGATTGTCTCTTTTTTGTCGTTGATGATTTTCTTGATGTTTGACCAATCATGTTGCGTGGCAAAAAAACCTGCCTGTGGTATTACGCGGATAATCGAAGCATTGGTTGGGTCGCCAATCACTGCCATCTTTCCCGCTTTTGTGACCTTGGGCTTCTTGGCCGCTTTGGGAGCTTTTTGTGTTTTTTCTGTTTTAGCAACAGGCGTGTTTTGCGATGGTTTTTCAGGGCTTTGTGCGCAGCCGGTTACGGTAAGTAAAAATAATAATATCAGTAGGGGAGTTGCCAACTTCATATGTATTCCTTTTGATGCTGTTATTTATTAGATAGATGCGAATTGCGGCGAAATATAATACCAGCCAATAACGCGGCCGATAGGTGTTTGGTGAAAGAAAGCAAGTCATACCAGAGTGGTGGGCCGCAGCGCCCAATACAATCAAAACCGCCAAGCTCGTAAAAAAAAGCGGCTAAACCCAAAAAGCCAACAGGGAATGTAGACTGTATGGGGCGGCCTTTTATCAGTAAAGCTGCAACAGATGAACCTATGAAAAAAATAATGAAGGTATTCAATATATCCGCTGCATAACGAACAGACCAATAGTCGTCGCTGCCTTTTGGATAATAAAGGGATGCGATAGTGCCATTCATATAAGGCACCATCAGCCATGATGCAAGAAACGTTATTGGGATGACGAGAGAAAGTATGCCTAACAGGCGTGTTACAGAAGCTGTTTTGTTTCCCGATAATAACTGGCTATTAGGTGGCGTGTAGGGGTTCATCTTATTCCTTGGTTGTTATTGAAGGCTGGCATATCGGGCGAAAAGTATATTCAGGGATAAAAATATAATGAAGGTCTACAGCGGATGGGTGCTGCTGGAATGAAAAACCTGAAACCCGCTTTTGCCATTTTTTTTCACATCATACATTGCTTGGTCAGCTTGTTGTAATAACTGGTTTAAATCAATACCGTGAGCGGGGTAAATGCTTACGCCTATGCTGGCACCGAGTTGGTAGTGGTGTTGGTTGATCTCTACCGGGCTGCAGCATTGCTGCAATATTTTTTCGGCAATTTGGTTTGCGTGTTCGGTATTTTCCAATTGTGTGGCAATCACTACAAATTCATCGCCGCCTATGCGCGCGCAAATGTCGGTGCTGCGGGTGTTATCCAGCAGGCGTTTGGCGATCACTTTCAAGACTTCATCGCCCACCATGTGGCCAGCGGTATCGTTGATGGGTTTGAAGTTATCCAGGTCGATATAAATAACCGCGAGCATCTGGTGTGGGCGCGTGGCAAGGATTAACGCTTGGTCAAATAGCGTGGTCATGTAGCGTTTGTTGTTCAGGCCGGTGAGTGGGTCGTGATAGGCGAGGTCGAGCGCGTGGCGCTCTGCATCCAATAAGCGTTTTTGGAATTGCAGTAATACCGCTGAGATCAAACTTAAGTACAACAGCATCGCGAGCGATGTGCCGATCAAAAAGCCGGGAACCATCCAGCTGTCGTGAAAACGCAAGACCGGATACGTCAGCCAGTGAAGCATAAATAATATGCAGATGATTGATATCCATAACATGACTTTGTGCGGGATGGTGTCGCGTTCGCGGTAGGCGATAAACGCAAACAACAGTAGCGATACTGCATTGAAAAATCCGACTCCCAACGAAAATAACACACGATTAAAACCAGCCAACCAACTGCTTGCTATCCAGAGCAATGCGAGTGCAACAAATAATAAATAAGGTCGTGTGTAATGCAGTAAATTAAAAAACCGGAATACACCTGCCAGTAAAAACACTTTCTCCATGCTAATAAAAAATGCATAGAGATGTTCTGTTGCAGTGATTTCAAAAAGGGTACCTGAAAGATACAGCGTCAGACGTGCGCAAAAACCAAAAAAAATCGCGATACCCCAGTATCCGGTTCCGGCATTGGTGCGTGGTATTCGGCTGAGCCATAGCAATAAAACGGCAAACCCGAAATAGAGCGTGAAGCCTATGGTATTGACGAGATCAAAGAGTGCCATGGTAAATCCATGTCTTATCAAGAGTCAGGAGCGGGGAGCGCGCAGCCATAAAAGTATAAGGGGTTTGGCATGTATTGTTTTATATCCTCATGTCATTACCCGTATTTTTCTCAGATGCAAATTTACTAGTGCTTTCAGTGCGCGATGCTATTTGTCACGGCGCTGTTTAGTTTTGTTAACAACGCTATCTTTCCAGCAAGGCAGATGGGATTATCCTGTCAGGTTGCGTCCCTCTTATAAAAACCAGGTGAACCTGCTATGCCCAATACAAGCTCCCATCATTTTTATCATTTGCTGGCGCGCTGGCTGCCGTTAAAAGACGCGGCCAATTGGGTGCTGGGCGCAGTGATTGATACGCGTGGATCTGTCTACCGCAAAACCGGCGCGCTGATGTTGTTGAGCGATGCCGGTGACCAGTTGGGTTTGTTGAGCGGCGGCTGCCTTGAATCGGATTTATTATTACAAGCGCGCAAAGTAATTGCGCTGGGGAAATCACGCCGCCTGATTTACGACGCAACCGACGAAGATAACATCGCCTGGCGGCTCGGGATTGGTTGCGGCGGCGCAGCCGAAATTGTGCTGCACCCCTGCACTGCACAAAACCAGTATTTACATTTGCCGCAGGTGTTTTCCCATCTGCAACAACAGCAAGCCTGCGAATACCATTTGGCAATTGATGACGCGCGCGCGGATTTTATGCCTTGCCTGCGCGCCTTTAGCCAGCGTCAGCATGGCCGTGTGCACAGCAGCGGCACTGGCCAACAGTTATCGACTTTGATCAATCCTGTTCCGCATCTTCTGGTGCTAGGCAGCGGCATCGATTTGATTCCGGTGTGCCAGCTCGCCAATACACTGGGGTGGCGAGTGACACTTGCGGATGCGCGTTTAAATGAAGGAAAACGCGCGCACTTTCCCGCTGATATTGAAACGCAAACAGTAGCAGTTACGGGCTTGGATGCTGCGTTTTTGCAGCAAGTCGATGCGGTAGTGATTGCGCATCACAATATGGAACTGGATGCAGTGGCGATTGCCTATTTGGAATCGCGCGAATTGTGTAATCCCTACATTGGTCTGCTTGGGCCTGCGCAACGTAAAGCGCAAGTGTTGGCAATGAAAGGATTAACCGAGGCGCAATTGCGCTACCCTGTGAGTGGCCCTATGGGCTTGGCGCTGGGTGGTGATCTGCCGGAAAGTATTGCGCTTTCGGTATTGGCGGAATGCCATGCGCGTTTATTTGGTAGTAGTGCCCTGCCGCTGGGGGCCGTTGCACAAAATGAATTTACAGCGTTGGCAAATCGGGTGGTGAATTCATGAAACTGGATTGCTTGATTCTTGCTGCGGGTAATGCCAGCCGTTTTGGCGGCTGCAAATTATTGGCCGAGTGGAATGGCAAGCCTTTGCTTGCCCACAGTATTGCGGCAGCGCGCAAACTGGAACCGGCTGGTATTTATATCGTCGGCGGCGCATTTTATTCTCAGTTGCAGCAAGCGCTTCCGGTGTTGGATGCATTCCCTAAAAAAACCGCTGGCTGTGCAATTCAGTTTCTGGAATTTCGCGCGTGGAATTTAGGGCTTGGGCATTCGCTCGCGTTTGGTATTAAGCAATTACAAAATGCCAATCCGGTATTGGTGTTGTTAGGTGACCAACCGTTTATCAGTGCGCAGGATTTACAGCGGCTTTATCGCGCATGGTGTGAACATCCAAAAAAAATTGCCTGTGCCAGTTTTGCCGATACGCTCGGCGTTCCGGCGATTTTCCCTGCAGTATTTAAAGCGCGCTTGTATGAATGCCGTGGCGACCGCGGTGCGAAATATTTATTGCAGCGCTACGCCGATCACGTCATGCCTGTCGCTATGCCATCGGCAGAGTTTGATATAGACACACCGGCTGACTTCATGGAATACAGTAAAAAAATTATATAGTCATTCATCTTTTTCGTTTTCACCGTTTAAATAATTTATCCATTACCGTGCGTTAGCCGATTGAATATTTTTGCAAAGGAGACCCCGATGATTTCGCTCAAAATTAATGGCAAAGTCCAACAATTGGATATTGCCCCGGATACGCCACTGCTGTGGGCATTGCGCGATCACCTGAATATGACTGGCACCAAACTGGGTTGCGGCATGGCGCTTTGCGGTGCCTGTACTGTGCACATGAATGGTACCCCGGTGCGCTCTTGTAGTTTGCCGGTATCGGCTGTGGCCGGTGCGGATATCCAAACAATTGAAACGATAAACTCGCCCGCCTTTAATGCCGTGCAACAAGCCTGGCGCGATCTGGATGTAGTGCAATGCGGTTATTGCCAGTCGGGGCAAATGATGTCGGCCACTGCGCTGCTGCAAACCAATAACAATCCTACCGATGAGCAAATCGATGCGGCGATGAGCGGCAACCTCTGCCGCTGTGCAACCTATCACCGCATACGCGCGGCGATTCATCAGGCTGCCGATCAATTGGGGGAGAAAGTCTAAATGAAATTTCTCGAACGCAAAAAAAACCAAACGGAATCCGGTCAGGATTCACTGGCAGTATCGCGCCGCCATTTTTTACAGGCGATGAGTGCAGGCGGTGGTTTATTGATTGGCAGTGGTTTTGTCAGTATCAATGCACAGGCAGCCAATAACATTCCGCTTGGCACCAATGCCCCACTCGAAAGTAATGCTCCGCGCTTCAATGCATTTATCAAAATCACACCGGATAACAAAGTGATTTTGGTCATCAAGCATTTGGATATGGGGCAGGGCGTTAGTACCGGTTTGACCGCAATTGTTGCAGAAGAATTGGATGCAAGCTGGGAACAAATGGATTGGGAATTTGCACCGGCCGACAACAGCAAATACAACAATGTATTTTGGGGGCAAATGCAGGGAACCGGTGGTTCATCCTCTATTGGTAACTCCTGGGCACAGTTGCGCGAAGCCGGTGCAGCCGCGCGCGCAATGTTAGTGGAAACGGCGGCAGCGCAATGGAAAGTACCCGCAGCGGACATTCAAGTCAGTCAAGGTGTGCTTTCCCATGGCGCGCATAAAGCCACCTTCGGTGAATTGGCCGCAAAAGCTGCGCTCTTGCCCGCTCCGCAAAAACCGGTGTTGAAAGATCCCAAACAGTTTCAATTGATTGGCAAAAAAGTTCCACGCAAGGATACGTTTGAAAAAACCAACGGTACTGCAATTTACACGCAAGACATTCAATTCCCTGGTTTGCTGACTGCATTGGTCGCCTACCCGCCACAAGTGCATGGCAAAGTGAAAAAGTTGGATGCAAGCAAAGCCAAAGCAGCGCCTGGTGTTATTGCCGTGGTGGAAATTCCACGCGGTGTTGCCGTAGTCGCTAAAGATTTTTGGTCTGCACAACAAGCGCGCAAACTGTTGCAAATAGAGTGGGATCTTTCGGCATGTGAAAGCCGTGGCAGTGAGCAACTGTTTAAGGACTGCCACGCTGCGGCAAAAAAATCCGGCATGGTGGATAAAAATATTGGCGATGCAGCCAAGGTATTGGCAAGTGCAAAAAATGTGATCTCGGCCGAATATGAATTGCCCTTCCTTGCCCACACACCAATTGAGCCGCTCAATTGCGTTATTAAATTTGAAAAGCAGTATTGTGAGTTGTGGTACGCCTGCCAAATGCCAACGGTTGATCAACAGCAAGTGGCGCAAACCACCGGTTTAAAAACAGAACAGGTAAAAATTAATACGCTCTACGCCGGTGGCAGTTTTGGTCGCCGTGCTTGCCCCAATGATTACGTGGTAGATGCTGCTGCCATTGCAAAACAATTGCCGGGCAAAGCGATAAAAATGGTATGGACGCGGGAAGATGAAATCCTGAATGCATTTTATCGCCCTATGGCTGTTCATCATTTATGTGGTGCGGTAACTGACGATGGAAAACTGCTGGCATGGCAGCACCATGCGGTGGCGCAATCGCTTTTCCCTGGCGATAAATTGGATGGCAGTATCGTAGAAGGTATCAGTGATACCCATTACGCTATTCCTAATTTGTTAGTACAGGGAACCGAAATGGATATCAAAATCCCTGTGCTTTGGTGGCGTTCGGTCGGCCATTCCGGCAATGCGTTTGTGATGGAAACATTTGTTGATCAACTTGCAAAAGTCGCTAAAAAAGATCCGGTTATTTTTCGCCGCGAGCTGCTTGCCAAAGAGCCGCGCGCATTGGGTGTGTTGAATCTGGTTGCTGAAAAAGCCAATTGGAGCAAGCCACTGGCGAAAGGTGTGTCGCGCGGAATTTCGGTGCATAAATCCTTTGGTACCTGGGTTGCGCAGGTCGCTGAAGTGCGGGTGAATGCCGATAACACATTTAAAGTTGAGCGCGTTGTGTGCGCCGTGGACTGCGGCGTTGCCGTTAATCCGGATGTGATTATCGCGCAGATGGAAGGTGGCATCGGTATGGGCTTAAGCGCTGCATTGGGTGAAGCGATTACGTTAAAAAATGGTGTAGTCGAGCAAACCAATTTCCATAACTACCCACTGCTGCGCATCAGCAGTATGCCCAAAATAGAAGTGCATATTGTTCCATCCGCCGAGATGCCTTCCGGTGTTGGTGAACCTGGTTTGCCACCCATTGCAGGTGCCGTCGCCAACGCATTGTTTGCGGCAACCGGTAAGCCGATTACCAAATTGCCGATTGGCGATAAAGTGTAAATTGATTTATGTAATCTGAAATGTAATAAAAAACGCCGCTCATTGAGCGGCGTTTTTTATTTACCGATTGATTATGTTACCGATTGATTATGTTACCGATTGATTATGTTACCGATTGATTATGTTATCGATGGATTATTTTTTCAGATTTTTAATGCGCTCCGGAAAATCGCCAACACCGGTTGTGGTTCGTTTAATCGGTTTGATGGTGCCGTCTTCATTGAAGTGCACATATTCAGCTGCGACATGGCGCTGCTTTTTGTGGCAGCCGGGTGTTTCTAACCAGCGGTGGTAAAATAAAATCCATTGGCCCTGATATTCAACAATCGAGTGATGGTTGTTACCGTGTTCTTCATTCATGATTTCGCCCTGATATTTCCACGGGCCTTTGGGCGATTTGGAAGTGTAGTAAGTGAGCACGCGGTTATTTTCCGGCATGGTGAAATAATAAATGCCGTTGCGTTTAAACACCCAAGGGCCTTCCATTTTGGGTTCATAACCACCCATATCCATTTTTTGCAGTCCCCCTTTTATGCTGAGTAAATCGTCCGCCATTTCAGCGACTTGATAATCCGCATTCATGCCATGGAAATACAAATAGACTTTGCCATCATCATCGATCAATACGCTGGGGTCATTCGCATAGGGCGTGGTCCATAAGGGTTTTCCTATCGCATCTTTAAATGGGCCAGTGGGTGAATCACTTACCGCCACACCGAGCCCCATCCATTTGGTACTTTTTTCCGGATTTACCCGGTCTTTGAAGCCTGTACCTGCGGGAAAGATCAAATAATATTTTCCATTTTTATAAGCCGCATCGGGTGCCCATGCAAAATTATCGGCCCAGGTTAAATCCTTGATCGACAATATCGGGCCGTGGGTTTTCCAATCCACTAAGTTGGACGATGAAAACGCATACCAGTCTTTCATATGAAAGTCTTCCTGGCATTCTTCATCGTGCGAGGTATAGAGATACATTTTTCCATCAGGCCATACATGGCCAGAGGGATCAGCAGTGCGGATATTGTTGCCAAAATGTAACGGGTTTTGGGCAAGGCAGCTGGCTGTTGCCAATGAAAAAAAGAGCGCTGTTGCGATAGTGGATTTCATAATAATTTTTTCCGGTTGTTGATAAAAATTGACCGAAAATATACCGATAACATAGCGCAGTTTTTTTGTATTTTTATATTGTTGTATTTTTATAGGGAAATGCAGTGATGATTGCTGTAGTGCAGTAACCCGGCGTATCTATACCGATAGAGATTATTATTGTCCAGTGAATATGCGTTTATTTACGTTGTGTAGGAGTTCGTGTTTGCGGTTACTGCATGCGTTCTTCATCGCGCAATGTTAATACTTCAAATCCGTCTGCAGTAACTGCGATGGTATGTTCCCATTGCGCAGATAATTTTTTATCGCGCGTGACAACTGTCCAACCATCGCGTTTTAACTTCACTTTGGCCTCACCCTGATTAATCATCGGCTCGATGGTAAAGGTCATTCCTTCGCGCAAAACCACTCCGGAATTGGGTTTGCCGTAATGCAGTATCTGTGGTTCTTCATGCATTTGCTCACCAATACCATGACCGCAGTATTCGCGTACAACTGAATAACCTTGTGCTACGGCGTATTGTTGGATTGCATGACCAATATCGCCAATCGTTGCGCCGGGTTTTACCGCGCGAATTCCTCGCCACATGGCTTCATAGGTGTGATTGACCAGACGTTGTGCTAAAGGCGATACCTCGCCCAGCATGTACATTTTGCTGGAGTCGGCGATAAAACCATTTTTTTCCAATGTGATATCCACATTGATAATGTCGCCGTTTTTTAAAAGCTGCGTTGATGACGGCATGCCGTGACAAACCACATCGTTGATTGAGGTGTTGAGTGAGTAGGGATAGTCATACTGGCCTTTGCTTGCCGGTCGGGCGTGCAGCGTATTGACAATAAATGCCTCGGCCAGATCATTAATTTCCATGGTGGAAATGCCTGGCTTAATCAACGGATTGAGATAATCAAACACCGTTGCAAGCAAGCGCCCGGATTCACGCATCAGCTCCAGCTCACGCGCGCTTTTCAGAACAATACTATTCATAAACCACAGGCTCGCCAGTGGCCTGACGCAGTTGTTCGCGCAGGATATCGGTGTAGGTCAGGGTTGGATTGGTTTCGGCGAGCATGCCAATTTTGATCCAGAATTCGGCTTGTGAGTTAATGGAGCGAACCATGGCCGAGCTGGCTTTGCGGATCTCTTCGTGCAGTTCATCGCTGATTTTGACGATGCCCATAAATACCTCAATATATGATTAATATATGTTTTGTATATAAATCGTATATTGAGTGTGGTGTTTTAGCAAGCGAATGTTCGGGTCTAACAGTAATGCCGGTGCAAGGGGCGATTACCAGACCTTTTTACTTTGTAAATGTTTGATAATCAAATCAGCGAGCAGTTTGTCATCGTTTGCCGATGGATGCCAATGGCAGCCTTGGTAATCCAAATCGCTAAAAATAATGGTGTCGATTTTTTTCAAACCAGAGGATTTTAATTGTTCAGTCGCTTTAGTGACTTGCCCCGCAAGTTCGCCCTCCATTTTGTCTGATGCCATTAATACAAACTGCGCTTTAGGATGCTTGTTGTGCAGGCTTTTTACAAACTCCACGTATTTGGTTACATAATCCTGCTGCAAGTCTGCACGGGTTTTCCAACGTTCGTTTTCATTTAACTGTGTAGAAAAATCATTAGTGCCCAGACCAATCACAATCACTTGTGGTTGCCAGCTGCTAGCGTAGAGGTAGTTATTGGTGTGCAAGGTGAATGGATACAGGCCAATTAAATTTTTATCGGGCGAGTGGCCGTTGTAATTGCGCACAATGCCAAAACCGGATGACGCGTTGATCTGGTAATCTGCATTGAAATGTTTGCCGACCAGTGGGCCAAATGCCAATTGTGTATTGGTGGTGTTGAACAACTCGTCATTAGTGCATTCGCGGCTGGGCGATATGTTTCCATAACCTACGGTGTAAGAGTCGCCAATAAATTCAATTTGGCGTTTGCGCTTGGGCAGGGCTGCAGGTTTGTCATCGCTATAAAAACCTAGAAAGTGGCCGCTGCTGGATTGGGTTTCGCTGATTTTTTCCAGGCGCACACGGTGCTTGCCTTTGGTCAGGTTTGGTACCAGGTAATCCGTTTTGCCTGGCTTTTTAATCGCAATAGGCTCGCCTGAATCAATAATCAACTGGAAATTATTTTGGTCGTCATCAAACTTCAGTGTCAGCGAATCGCCTTCAAATGCCGTTTCAAAATACACGCCCGGCCAGGAATATTCGTAGGCTTTTTCTCCGGCTTCATTGGTGGTGACCAATACGCGCCCGCCAGAGTGTGCGGGAAGTTGGGTTAATGCCGCTTGGGCGCACAGGCTTGCGCTGAACGCAATACTTGCCAAGCCCATAAAAATACGTGTCAGGTTCATTGTTATTCCTATCTTTTTTATTTGTTAAGCAGGTTTTTTAATATGTCTTAAATGCGATTTTTACATCGAATTTTATATGCTGTAAAAATAAAAAAAACGCCGCAGTGCGGCGTTTTTCATGCTGCGGCTCTTATTTTGAATCTGCAATAATTTTTTGCAGGCCTTTCAGTGATGCCTCTACGCTTTGCATAGGTGACATACCTTCCGGATACACTTCTTGCTCTACCACAAACCACAAGGTGCCGCCGACTGTTTTGTTGGCTTCTATCAAGGCTTTCCAGTCAGTAGTATCTTGACCAAGAATTGGATGTTCTTTGTTACCTTCATCCGGTGCTGCCGCTTTGTAGTGAGTGAGGATGGTGCGGCCAGGATAGGCTTTAACGAAATCAACAGGGTTTTTACCGGCCACTTCAGTCCAACCCACATCTTGTTGCAAGATCACACCATGAGCGGTGTTTTTACCAATCACATCCCAAGGTGTTTTACCCATTTCACCAAGCATTTCCGGTTTGTGGTTGTGATAACCGGTATGCATGCCATGTGCGTCCAATTTTTTCTGGATGGTTTCCAGCTCGGCTGCGACTTGTTTTGCACCCTCTGCAGTGAATGCGCGGTGATCCATTGGGATAATCAAATATTTGCAATCGATCGCTTTGTAGAACGCGACGGTTGCATCGAAATTTGCATCATTCAATTTTTCAAACGGCACGTGTGCGCCAGATGCTTTTAATCCGGTTTTTTCCAAAAATGCTTTCAGTCCTTTAGGGTCGTTAGCGTAAGCGCCAAAGTTACCCGCAAATTCCACGCCCTGAAAACCCATGGCTTTCAGTTTTTTCAAAGTGCCTTCAAAGTCGGCAGCGACGTCATCTTTAATTGACCAGAGTTGTACGCTCAGTTGTGGTGATGTTGGCGCAACATCGGCAGCGAATGTTGAAATGCTAACGCTGGCAATAGCAGCCATAGTAATGGCTTTAATTGTCTTGGATAGTGTTGTCATAGTGGTTTCCTGTGTTATCGGCTGTTAATTGTGTTTATGTTGTCGCTGTAGTAGTGCTTGTGGTTTTTTAAAAAATACACGGTTTTATATTTTACCGAGCTTCAATTGCTGCACGGCGTAGTCGGCAGCGCGTGCTGTCAGCGCCATATAGGTCAGTGATGGATTTTGTGATGCGCAAGAGCTCATACTGGCACCATCGGTGACGAACAAGTTGGGAATATCGTGCGTCTGGTTCCAACCATTGAGTACCGAGGTTTTGGGGTCTTTGCCCATGCGTGCAGTGCCCATTTCGTGAATTGCCAGACCCGGTGCCCAACCATTCTTGGCCTCGATTCTTTTCTTCACATCTTTCACGCCGATGCCTTCCAAAATTTCAGCGGCGGTATCGGCAATGTTTTCAAACATTTTCCAATCGTTTTCTGTTAGTTCGCATTCGATGTGCAATTGCGGCATGCCCCATTTGTCTTTCAGTGTGGGGTGCAACGACACCTGATTTTCATAGCGCGGCAACATTTCACCTGAACCGCCTAAATTGAATATCCAACTGCCCGCATTGCGGATGTTGTGTTTGTAGTCTGCACCAAAGCCATCTGCCTGGGTGAAATTATCCCAGCCTTGACGCTGCGCACTGCCGGTCAGCTGATAGCCGCGCAAAAAGTTGGGATTCATTTCGGTGTAGTTGGTGAAGCGCGGCATCACCAATCCGGTTGGACGGCGGCCTGAATAATATTCATCGGTAAAACCTTCTACTCGACCGGATGCACCCGCGCCATAAAGGTGATCCATTAAATAATGGCCGAGTGCGCCGGAAGAGTTGGCGATGCCGGTGGGAAAACTTTCGCTGACCGAGTTGAGCATAATTTGCGTAGTGCCCAAGGTGGATGCGCACAGGAAAATCACTTTGGCAAAATATTCGCGTGTTTCCATTGTCTCGGCATCGATCACCCGCACACCGGTAGCGCGATTGGTTTTAGGATCGTAAATCACGCTGTGCACAATGCTGTTGGTGGCGATGCTTAAATTATTGGTCGCCAGGGCGGATGGCAGCGTAGAGCTTTGGGTGGAAAAATATGCGCCGAATGAGCAGCCTTTTTGACACTCATTGCGCGTTTGGCATTGGATGCGCCCCTGCGCAATGTGATGCGGTGCAGGCACAGACAAATGCGCGCAACGGCCCATAATTAATTTGCGCGTCTTCCATTTTTTTTCAATGCGGGCTTTCATTTCTTTCTCGACCGCGTTCATTTCAAATGGTGGCAAAAATTTGCTGTCGGGCAAAATGTCCAGATTTTCTACCGAGCCACTAATGCCCGCATGCAGTTCAACATGGTCGTACCATTTTTCAATATCTTTGTAGCGGATGGGCCAATCCACACCGTGGCCATCGCGCGCGTTGGCGGTGAAGTCGTGCTCGCTCCAGCGATAGGATTGGCGATGCCACAACAGCGATTTTCCGCCTAGCTGATTGCCGCGAATCCAATCAAAGGGTTTATCTTTGGGTGTGCTGTAAGGGTAATCTTTATCGTTGCCAAAAAAGTGTTTGGTTGCATCATTAAAGGCGTAGCATTTTTGCTGCACATAATGTTGCTCATCCACAATCGCGCTTTCCACTTTTCCGCGGAAGGGCATTTGCCAGGGCTTGATACCTTCACCGACGTAATCTTTGCGATGCTCAACCGGGCGGCCGCGTTCTACCATCAACGTCTTCAAGCCTTTCTCGGTCAATTCTTTTGCGGCCCAACCGCCGGAGATGCCGGAGCCAACCACAATTGCATCAAAAATTTCTTTGCTTTTAACGATATAAATATTTTTATCCATGGGGATTCATCACATAAAGTCATTCAAAAAAATCAACCGGGTGTTATGCCGGCAGTTATCGGTCAATGGCGTGGGATCAGTAAGGAATTGCCCAGGCCTTGCCGACCTCCTTGAATTTAAAGTTGCCTTTGTAACCGCCGGGAATGGCGAGGTAGGCAAGCTCTTGGGTGGCACCAATTTCCGATGTGTAATAACCAAATGTCACCAACCCTTTTAATTGTTTGAAAAAGGCTCGGTCAGCAGGCGTAAAGCCGTTGGTGGCTTTTTCCATATTGGTCAACAAATCGAACTGTTGATTTTTATCGAGTGACAGGAAGGTTTTTTTGAAATCGTTTTGCGCGCGATCCTCAATGGTTTTTAAACCACTCAAGAGTTGTTGCTGCTCGTCTTTATCTGCGCAGTAAACGACAAAATGATTGATGAAATCATGCACGCCCGCAGCAATTGCACCGGGGGTGTCTGTAGTGGGGATAATAATTTCGCCCAATTCGCGCACCAGCGCCAATTGGTCAGTATTGAAGAAGGTTTTTTTGCTGCGGTTAAAATCGGTCGGCGCGGTAACAGCGCCAGCCAGTGCCGATAGCGAGTTGGCCGATAACGCCAGACCACAAAAAGCCGCCAGCTGTTTAATGGCAGTGCGGCGCGATGTATTAACTTCCTGCTCCTGGGATATGGCAATGTCTTCCGCGACGGATGGAATAAGCAGGTTAGGGTTGTTCATTAAGAGCCTCGATCATTATTGTTGTGCTACTCATTGCGGTCAGGAGCATGGGCAAACACGGGATGTATTCCCCGCTCTTTTTCGGCAGGGTTGGCTCAAGTCTAGTAGGGCGATTGGTTAAGAGGGGTCAATATTTGTAAATTTGTAACCGTTTACATTGTATTTTTATGGGATTTGATGCGTGCTGGTCGAGCCAGTGTTTTATTTGCATCGCAACCCATTGTGGATCGTCCATCGGCAGATCATGTCCGGCAGAAGGATGGCTATAAATTGGCCACTGGAATTGCCTTGCCAATGCCCGACTTGCGCGTACCGACACCATCCGGTCTTGCTCGCTGGCGAGTATCAGCCCTTGTACCCTGCAGTCGGCTTTGGGTTTAAACGCGGCGGCTGCGCGCAGCATGGTGATGATGGTATTTCGGGTAATTGGGCGTTGCTGTTGTATTTCCAGCCATCGTTTAAGGTGTAAGTTGTAGTCGGCACGTTGGTTGCTAACTACCTTTAAAACAAGGCTTTCGCGGGTATCGGGAGCGGCAAACATTGTCCGCAGCATGGTTGGCCAGGCGGCGGGTTTTAATCGCCACCAAAATGGTTGGTTGCCTGCGCTGGAATTGATCAGCGTCAGTCCATCCAGTTCTTGTGGGAAACGCTGCGCCCAATCCAGCGCAACCATGCCGCCCATGGAGATGCCGATAAGCAATACCGGTGAAGTGGGTGTGTTGTGTGAAGATAAAGGCGAGGATAAGGCCGATGCAAATTCAGCGCGGGCATGATCGGTCATGGCGGCAATGGAGGTCAGTGCATCGCGTTGGTAATAGCGGCCACAGCCGGGGAAATCGACTAAGTGCAGCTGGCAGTGGTCGCCAAGCACTGCGTGCAGATAGTCGGGAAACTCCAGCCAGTGCCCAGCTTCGCGTGCGAGGCCGCGCAGCAAAATGATCTGCATAGTGCTTGCTCCATGAAAAAGGGCATGAAAAAAGGTATGAAAAAATGCGCTGTGAAAAATAATACGGGATTATTGCCAAGCACAGGTTGACGATTGTGTGAATTGAAGGCGCTTGTTGTGTAGATGGTAATGTTTTCTATACTCGAACGATAACAACGAATAAAAGGAGTGGCTATGAAAGCAGTCATTTTGGCGGGTGGTTTGGGAACCCGTATTTCAGAAGAGACGCATCTCAAACCCAAGCCGATGATTGAAATCGGCGGTAAGCCAATTCTGTGGCACATCATGAAGCACTACTCCGCGCACGGCGTGAATGAATTTATTATCTGCTGCGGCTACAAGGGGTATGTCATCAAGGAATATTTTGCGAATTATTTTTTGCACATGTCCGATGTCACCTTTGACATGTCCACCAACGAGATGCAAGTGCATCACCATGCTGCCGAGCCCTGGAAAGTCACCCTGTTAAATACCGGCGAGCACACCTTGACCGGTGGTCGTTTGAAATACGCCAAAGAATTTTTAAAAGACGACGACGCTTTTTGTTTTACCTATGGCGATGGTCTTTCTGATGTCAACATTCGCGAATTAATTGCGTTTCACCTCCAACATAAAAAACGCGCAACAGTGACGGCAGTACAACCGCCGGGGCGCTATGGTGCGCTGACGTGCGATGGCAATCAGGTAAAAGGATTTACTGAAAAACCGCGCGGCGACGGCGGCATGATCAATGGTGGATTTTTTGTGTTATCGCCCAACTGCCTCGATTTAATTGAGAGCGACCAAACCAGCTGGGAAGACCAGCCGCTAAAAGTGCTTGCGGAATCCAATCAATTAATGGCGTTTGAACATCACGGATTTTGGCAACCGATGGATACCCTGCGCGATAAAACCCAACTGGAAGCATTGTGGGCTTCCGGTGAAGCGCCATGGAAAACCTGGCAATGATGTTATTCAACGACTGCTTTCGCGGGATAAATATTCTGCTGACAGGGCACACTGGTTTTAAAGGCAGTTGGTTGGCGTTATGGCTGCGGCAATTGGGTGCAAATGTGACCGGCATTGCCTTGCCGCCCGACACGCATCCCGCGCATTGGGATTTGTTGAGGTTATCGCTAAACAGCCATTTTGCTGACATCAATAATCGCCAAGATATAACGGCGGTAATGCAGCAGGCAGCTCCTGAATTGGTAATTCATTTTGCGGCCCAGCCATTAGTGCGCGCTTCTTACGAAGACCCTATCGCTACCTGGCAAACCAACGTGATGGGCACGGTAAATGTGTTAGAGGCGTGCCGGCATCAGCCATCCGTAAAAGCGATTGTGGTGATCACCACCGACAAGGTGTACGAAAATGCCGAGCGCGGTGAACACTTTATTGAATCCGATCCGCTCGGCGGCCACGATCCTTACAGTGCATCCAAAGCGGCGTGTGAATTGGTTGTGCAATCTTACCGGCGCAGTTTTTTTTCAAAACAAAACGTATTAGTGGCGAGCGCGCGCGCAGGTAATGTGATTGGTGGTGGTGACTGGGCGCGCGACCGTTTGGTGCCGGATATTATCCGCGCGATGCATAGCGACTCGCCGTTAATGATCCGTCACCCGCAGGCGATAAGACCTTGGCAACATGTGTTGGATTCGCTCTCTGGTTATTTATGTGTTGCGCAACATTTGTTAATGGGTGAGGCCGATAAAGCACGCGCCTGGAATTTCGGGCCGGATCAGCGCGATAACAAAACCGTTGCTGATGTACTCGTGCAAATGAAAACACATTGGCCGGAGTTGATCTGGTCAGAAGCGCCACCACCCCATGTACACGAAGCGCTTAATTTAATGCTCGATAGCCGCGCTGCACAAACGCAGTTGCAGTGGCAGCCGGTATGGAATTTTGCACAAACTGCCCAGCACACAGCGCAGTGGTATCAACAGTTTTATCAGCACAATAATATTATCTCTGTACAACAGTTGGACTTTTATATTCGCTGTGCACAGCAAGCAGGATTGATATGGGTCAGCCACTAACAATAAGTGAAACCGCTTTGCCGGGCGTGATGCTGATTGCATCGCAGCCGCATATCGATGAGCGTGGTGCATTTAGCCGATGGTTTTGTTTATCCACATTGCAATCCCTGTTAGGTGAAGAGTCCATCCGCCAAATCAATCACTCACTTAATTTGCGTGCGGGTACTGTGCGTGGAATGCATTACCAAAAAGCGCCAGAGCCTGAAGCAGTAACCGAAACAAAACTCGTGCGTTGCATTACAGGCCGCGTGTATGACGTGGTGTTGGATTTACGCAGTGATTCACCAACTTATGGGCAGCATATCGCCGTTGAGTTAAGTGCGGACAATCAGCAGATGCTATTGATTCCGCCGGGGTGTGCGCATGGCTTTCAAGCGCTGGAAGATAACTCGCAGCTACTGTATCTGCACACGCAGGATTACCGTGCTGATTGGGATGCAGGTGTGCGCGTGGATGATCCTGCATTTGCTATTCAGTGGCCTTTGCCTATCCGTTTTTTATCGGAGCGCGATAAAGCATTTGAATCTAAACGGGATAGCGGATTATGAAGTGTAGACATTGCCAGCAATTATTAACTATTCCGTTTGCTGACTTGGGTGAGATGCCGCCATCCAATGCGTATCCTCATTCGCGCGAGCAATGTGCCAGTGAGCGCGCCTATCCGTTGCGGGTGTGGGTGTGTAACCATTGCTGGTTGGTGCAGACGGAAGATTTTAATCGCGCCGAAGAATTATTTACCGCGGATTATGCTTACTTTTCTTCAACATCCACTACCTGGGTTGCCCATGCCCAGCGTTTTACAGAGGCGGCGATTGCGCAGCTAAAACTGAATGAAAATAGTTTTGTGATAGAGCTTGCCGCTAACGATGGCTACTTGTTGCAGCATTTTGTGCGCAGTGAAATTCCTTGCCTGGGTGTTGAGCCAACGAACGCAACAGCCGATGCAGCCAGAAAAAAAGGCATCACTATTGTTGAGGATTTTTTTGGTAAACGTTTGGCGCATAACATCAATTCAGATTATGGAAAAGCCGATCTAATTATTGCCAACAATGTTCTTGCCCATGTGCCCGATATTAATGATTTCGTGGAGGGCATAGCGCAACTGCTCAAACCGGATGGTGTGTGCAGCCTGGAATTCCCACATCTGCTAAACCTGATTCAACAGCGACAGTTCGATACTATTTATCACGAACACTATTCGTATTTATCGCTGCATAGTGTGCAGCGTATTTTACGCGCTGCAGGTTTGGTTGTTTATAAAGTAGAGAAATTACCCCCCCACGGCGGTAGTTTGCGCGTATGGGCAAGATTGGCGTCTGCTGTGGACTTATCGAATGTGGCAGTTGATTCCAGTGTGGAAAATATCTTAGCGGAAGAAATACAGCACGAAATGGCCAGTGTAAAAGGCTACACCGATTTCCAATCAATCATCACCGACGTTGTCGATCGCTTTGTTGCGTTTTTACAACAGGCTCACGCTGATAATAAAGTGGTAGTTGCTTATGGTGCTGCTGCAAAAGGCAATACCTTTTTAAATTACGCGCACATTGGCAGCGGGTTGATATCGGCCGTATTTGATGCAGCCCCGTCCAAGCAGGGGAAGTTTCTGCCTGGTAGCCACATACCCATACTATCGCCAGCGCAACTAACAGAATGTAATCCTGATTACGTGGTGATATTGCCGTGGAATTTGCGCGATGAAATTACTGCGCAACTAAAATCACAAGTTAAACCTGAGTGCAAATTTGTTACCGCTATTCCGGAGTTGATCATCCAATGACTGAACGGATTGTATATACCCAGCCTTCAATTACTGCACTCGAACATGAGTATGTAATGGATGCAGTTAAAAATGGCTGGGGTGCACATTGTTATGACTACATCAATCGATTTGAAGAACATTTTGCGCGTTATCTTGGTGTAAAACACGCGGTGGCAACATCCAGCTGTACCGGCGCACTACAGCTTGGGTTGGCGGCTGCGGGAATAGGCGCGGGCGATGAAGTGATACTGGCAGACACCAATTGGATTGCATCGGTCGCTCCTGTGGTGCACGCCGGTGCTACGCCTGTGTTTGTCGATATTTTACCGGATACCTGGTGTATAGATCCGCAACAGGTTGAGCGTGCTATTACCGCGCGGACTAAAGCGATTATTGCGGTGCATCTTTATGGCAATTTATGTGATATGGATGCGTTGCGTGCACTGGCAGAAAAATATCAACTGCATTTAATTGAAGATGCCGCAGAAGCATTGGGTTCAGAATACCACCACCACAAAGCGGGCAGTATGGGAGCGTTTGGTACCTTTTCTTTTCACGGTACCAAAACCATGACCACCGGTGAAGGCGGGATGTTTGTTACCAATAACAGTGAATTATATGAGCGCGTACTAACACTCAATAATCATGGGCGCAGTCGGCACCAACAAAAACAATTTTGGCCGGATGAGGTGGGTTATAAATTTAAAATGTCCAATATTCAAGCGGCTTTGGGTTGTGCGCAATTAGAACGTATTGATGAGCTGGTGAATGCCAAGCGGGAAGTGTTTTCACGATATAAAACGCTGCTGTCTTCTTATGATGCAGTTGCGTTAAATCCGGAGCCTTCCGGTTGCCGCAACGCCTATTGGATGCCTACCGTTGTTTTTTCTGAATCCAGCAATATCCAACAATTCCAATTATTGGAGGCTTTTAAAGCCGCCAATATCGATGCACGGGTATTCTTTTGGCCTCTCAGCAGTTTGCCCATGTTTACCGATAAGCCAGAAAATAAAAATGCGTATGGAATTTGTCAGCGTGCAATAAATTTGCCGAGTTATCCGCAGATGAGTATCCAGCAACAGGAAATAGTGGTCAGCGTAATTGATGGCATTATCAGGAGTGTGAAATGACGAATCACACGTCGCTTTTACTGGGCGAACATCAGATTGCACAGTTTGAGCGCAATGGATTTATTCTTCTTGAAAATTTTTATCCTTTGGAAAAAATTGAACCTATCTGCAGGCGAGCTTACGACATTATTGGCGAGGTTATTCGTGAATATGACTTGCCAGTTAAGCGTAAACCTTATGCGTTTGAAACCTTTGATGATGGCTATTTGGAGGTTATAAACATAAATCGTCGTTATGGGGGCGTTATTTACGACGCAGTAAAACAGATACCTGCTTTTATGGCGCTGGTTGCTGATTTAAAAAATGAAAAAGTGTTTCAGCAATTGCGAGCTGGTGCGATTGCGGGGATTGCTGCGGGTGGATTTGGTATACGCATTAACAATCCGTTTGAAGAAAAATACCGTGCGGCCTGGCATCAGGAATATCCAGGGCAATTACGCAGTTTGAATGGATTGGTATTTTGGTCGCCATTGATCAATGTGTTGCCTGAAAATGGGCCGGTAAATATTTTGCCCGGCTCTCATAAAGAAGGGCTTTTTCCTTTGATTCAATATGAAACCAATAATCAAGGGCAAACCGGTGGTTATGCTGCACGATTGCATAATGAGCAGGCACTGGTCAGCAAGTATGAAATGATTTCCCCTTGCACCAAACCGGGTGATCTACTGATTATGGATTTTATGGTGTTACATCAAAGCGGAATTAATAATAGCAATCGCGCATTATGGAGTATGCAGTTCAGGTGGTTTGATTTTAGTGAGCCGGTAGGGCGCAAACATAATTGGATCGGCTCTTATGCGTCCGGAGTTGATTTTGCGGATGTGCATCCAGAACTGTGTGTCCATCAGCCATCAGAATAATCATTAGTATTGTTTTTTGAATTGTCAGGATTGGGTATGACTTATCGTTGCCATGTATGTGAATCGCAAGACACCTCTGTAGTGTATCGCTCTGCGATTGAAAAAAGTTTGACATCAGGGTGCCAGATTTTGCCAGTGCACACTCAAATTTATGAGTGTGCCTCTTGTGGTCATGTATATAGTGAAGATTTACCAGATGCAGCAGTATTTTATGCTGAGCATTACAACATCAACCTCTATCATGAAGACGAAGATCAGCTTTATGAGGTTGTTGATGGTGTTGCACGTTACAGGACGGACCATCAGTTAGCCGTCATGCAACGTAAAATCCAGTTTCAATCACAACAAAAAGTGTTGGATTTTGGTTGCGCAAAGTCGAGCATGATGAAAAAAATGCTGGAGCTATATCCTGACCTTGATTGTCATTTTTATGATGTCAGTGAAGCCTACCGTCCTTATTGGGAAAAGATGACTACGCCAGATAAGTGTGCAGTGAACACTATTCCCCGTAATTGGCTCAATCGTTTTGATTTGATTACATCATTCTTTTCGCTGGAGCATATTGCAAGCGTTAAAAAAGTGATCTCGGAAATAGCGTCGTTATTAAATGAAGGGGGCACTTTTTATGCAATAGTTCCCAATATGTTTAATAACGTTGCGGATTTTATTGTGGTTGATCATGTTAATCATTTTACGCCGAAATCTATGCAAAGATTGTTAAATGATGCAGGCTTGTCGCTGATTGATATTGATCTGCAGAGCCATCGTGGAGCTATGACGATTGTTGCAAAAAAACGCAATCATCACAGTGTTGAAGTTGCAGTTGAAGACTGCTCCAATCAAGTGGCGGAAATCGCTTCGTTTTGGCGTAATATTGGCAATCACATCCAATCTTCCGAGCGAAATTGCGCGAATCCAATTGCAATCTACGGTGCAGGTTTTTATGGTGCATTTGTTCATGCGCATTTGCTGCAGCCTGAGAAAGTTGTCTGCTTTCTTGATAATAATGACTTTTTACAGAACAGATCGCTGTTTAATATCGTGATTAAAAAGCCTGTAGATATTCCCACTGAGGTCAAAACAGTATTTGTCGGGCTAAATCCAAAGATTGCGCGTAATGTGATGGCGACAATGCCTTTTATAAGCGAGGCTCGAACGTTAATTTATATGGCTGAGCATTAATGCGTATTGTTATATCGCAATCAATGTTTTTCCCGTGGGTGGGCATGCTTGAGCAAATCAAGCTTGCGGATATATTTGTACACTACGACGATGTTGCCTTTTCTAAAGGGAGTTTTACCAACAGGGTTCAATTGAAAACGCCCTCTGGAAGCCGTTGGTTAACCCTCCCCTTAAAGGATTTGCATTTGGGAATGAAAATTCAGGATGTATCCGTGCAGGCACCGGAATTATGGTTTGGAAAGCATAAATATTTATTGCAGGAGAGTCTGGGCAGCTCTCCTTACGCAAATGATGCTCTGGCGCTTTATGATTCTGTGTTGTCATCTCACCAACATGGCAGTCTGAGTGAAATTGCCCGCGCTTCCATGTTGGCGCTAGTTAATTATTTTAATCTTCATGAGCGGGTAACATTTTTGGATAGTCGCGATCTTGCTATTGGCGGTGAAGGCAGCGATCGCGTTTTGGCTATTGTTAAGGAGCTTGGTGGTACCGAGTACATTACGGGCCATGGTGCGCGTCATTATCTGAATCATCAAAAATTTTTCGATGCCGGTGTAGAAGTGGAGTATATGAATTATCACTGCATGGCTTACCCGCAACAACATGGAGCTTTCACACCCTATGTTTCAGCATTGGATTTAATTGCAAATTGTGGCCATATGGGAATAGATGTAATGCAATCTACTACACGTAATTGGCGCAGTTTTCTGGAGAAGCATGATGAATGATTTAAATCTGGTGACCAGTGAATACAAGCCTGGTGCTGCCAGCGCTATTGAAAATGATCTTATTCTGCACTGGTACCCCAAGCGTATTGTGGAGCGCTTCGGGCATTGCAAAAATCTTCTCGAACTGGGTATAGGTCATGGATTTACGGCAGCTATTTTCAATGCAGCTACCGATCGTCATGTTATTGTCGAAGGGTCTTCGGTGGTTATTGATGATTTTAGAGCGGCTCACCCTGATTTAAACGTTGATTTGCAATACGGCTATTTTGAAACGTTTGAAACTGCTGAAAAATTTGACGTTATTATCATGGGTTTTGTGCTTGAGCATGTTGATGATCCTGCGCTTGTTCTTGCGCATTTTAAAAAATTCATGGCACCTGGCTGCAGAATATTTATTGCTGTTCCTAATGCCAAATCAATGAATCGCCGCTTGGGTTTGGAGCTGGGCTTAATTGATGATATTTACAGTCTTAATGCCAATGATCTTGCGTTAGGCCATAAGCGACAATATTGCAGAGACACATTAAGGGCAGAAGTTGAGACGCTGGGTTATAAAGTTGTCTATGAAGAAGGAATTTACCTGAAGCCATTACCGCTTAATGTATTAAAAACGCTGACAGATTTTGAAGCGAACCTACAGGCTATGTTGCGTGTTGGAATTGAATTCCCGGATCTTTGTGTGGGCTTATTGATGGAAATTAAGCTGGTATGAAACAGGTTGCTGTGCTTGGTGCAAATTCAATGCTTGGCCAAGCATTATGCCAACAACTTGCCGGAAAAAATATTTCTGTTATCCGTATTGGCCGATCGTCAGATTCAGACATTCAATTTGATTTGTCTGGCGACAATGTTGATTTGTCCAAAATCCAATTAAAAGCTGACACTTTTTTTCATTGCGCAGCCAGTTTTGGTGGCGATGATGATGCAGGTATCGCACTTAACCTAAAAGTGAATGCTCATAGTGCATTAAAAGTTGCTCTCCTTTCGACCCAATTGGGATGCCAAAAATTTATTTATGCAGGAACACTTTCATCAAGGCCGGATTTTGATCCGTCGGGATATAACAGTTATGGATTTAGTAAAGCATTAGCGGAACAACAATTTACATGGTTGCTTAAAAAGTCCGGTATCGATTTTTGTTCACTACGCTTTACCCAGCTTTACGATACGTTTGGTCGTTGTATCCGACATCAATTATGGATATGTAGGGCGATTGCGTATGCGGCCAAGGGAGCGGATCTCAATATGCCAAGTGCATCTGCTGCGCGGAATTTTTTGCATGTGGATGATGCGGCCCGGATGCTACGACATGCAGCCGTCAATGATGTTACTGGTATATTTGATGCTATCTACCCTCAAACAATAGCGATGCAAGAGTTAGTGGAATTAGCTTATAAGGTTTTTAATCGTGGAGGTCGATATCAGTGTGATCCAGCTAAGGTTCCTTTTAGGGAGGTTGTTTATCCTGATGGTGCGTCCTGCTGGAGGGCGCTCAGTTTTGTACCAGAAATTTCGCTCGAAAATACATTTGCGACAATAAAGTCAATGAATCTGGAAGGTAATTTTGGCTCCGTGGATCCCAACTGATGAACATAAAAAAAGAAAAATCTAATTCATTGTTTCGTATAGCTATTACCGGCGTGGGCGCAATTATTGGCCAAGGCATCGCAAAATCATTACGCCAATCCGGATTTGATGTGACTATCATCGGTGTCGATAAACAGATCACTCCTTTCGCACAATCGCTTTGTGATCTATGTGTTGAAAAACCAAAGGTAGATGAGGAAGATTCTGCTTATTTGGATTTTTGGATGAGTCTGATAGTTGAACAGCAAGTTGATCTAATCATCCCTGGTTTGGAGGTGGATGTTTTTTTTCTTAATCAGCATCGGCAACATTTTCTGAATACTTGTATTGCGCTTAACAATCCAACTCTTATCGAGTTGGCAAAAGACAAATGGCATACCTTTCAATTCTTGCAGCGAGCACATGTTATCGCTATTCCGAGTCTCTTGCCTGAAAGTTGGCAGGAGTGCCTTACGCAGCTTGGTTCTCCTCCCTACATTCTGAAGCCACGCTGTGGAAATGGTTCACGCGGTATTGTTGAGCTGGAAGATGAGTCTGACTTTTTGTATTGGAAAAAGAAAGTGAAATACTCGTTTCTGGTGCAGCCAAAAATCGGTTCGGATGAGACCGAATATACAGCGGCTGCATTTGGATTGGGTGATGGCCGATCTCTGGCACCGATCATCTTTCGGCGAAAATTGTCGGTAGCTGGCAATACGCAGTATGCAGAAGTTTGTGAAGAACCCGGGATTGTTGAACTGATTGCACAGTTAAGCCAGATGCTGTCTCCGGTCGGGCCTACTAACTATCAATTTAGAAAGCACGGGGATATTTGGTATCTGTTAGAAATTAATCCGAGAATTTCCAGTAGTAATTCTCTCAGGACTGCGTTTGGTTACAACGAAGCAGCAATGTGTGTTGCCCACTATCTTCTGCAGCAAGAGCCAAGTCTTGTCAAAATAAAGTCTGGTAAGGGATGGCGATACTATGAGGATTTTATCCTGTGAATATTGCTATTCTCTCTGATGTACATTCCAATTTTACCGCTCTTGAAGCAGTGCTTGAGGATGCAAAAAAAAGAGGCTGTCAGCAGTTTCTCTCGCTCGGCGATATTGCCGGTTACGGTGCTGAGCCGGGTGAATGCATAGATTTATTGCAGCAACACAATGTGCTTAATGTGATGGGAAATCATGACAGCTACTTATTGGGTCACACTAATTGCCCTCGTTCAAAGGTTGTTAATGACATTATTGCTTTTCAAAAAAGCGTGGTAACTCAGCCTCAACTTGACTGGCTAAGCAAGTCGATTCCCTATCTCATTCAGGATGAAGATTATTTTACTCATGGCGGGTGGGATAATTATCTCGACCAATATTTATATCGTATTTCTGAATCGGTTTTTCCTGAAAAAGCGAAGCGATTTTTTACCGGCCATACTCACGTACAAGTGTTGGCACATTTTGGTGATCGGCTATATTGCAATCCCGGTTCGGTCGGGCAGCCAAGAGATGGAGACCCCAGAGCAGCCTATGCTATTTTGCATAATGACTCTGTAGAGGTTTTTCGCGTTGCGTACGATATTGATAAAACAGTATCAACTATGAAGTCTGCTGGTTTCGCAGAAAATTTTTATAAAAACTTGTACATCGGAGCCCAGATCGGTGGGCGAATTGATTCCGTAAGCATAATTAAACATGAGGGCATATGAATAACTCAGAGCTTTTTCGTCAGCAGGTTCAATCCAATATAGACGCACTGGCGAATAACGCAGAGCTGCCAGCAAAATCCTTGCAGTGGATGTTGGATGTTAGCTTGCCTGGCAACTACAGCTACAATTTTGCTTGGATGGGGCGCCCAATTATTCAATACCCGCAGGATATGGTTATCATGCAGGAGTTGATCTGGGCGATTAAACCGGATCTGATTATTGAAACCGGAATTGCGCATGGGGGCTCGCTCATACTCAATGCATCATTATTGGCAATGCTGGATTATACCGAGGCTGTAACTGGGGGCGAGGTTCTTGATCCCTTGAAGAGCAAGCGCAAAGTGATTGGGATTGATATTGATATTCGCCAGCACAATCGCGAGGCAATAGAGTCTCATCCATTGGCTCATAAAATCCAAATGTTTCAAGGCTCCAGCATCGACGAAAATGTTATTGCTACTGTAAAACAAGCTGCACAGGGTTATGAACGAATATTGGTATGTTTGGATTCCAATCACACACATCAACATGTATTGGAAGAGCTGAATGCATATGCGCCTTTAGTTTCTTCAGGAAGTTACTGTGTTGTGTTTGATACTTTGATTGAAGATATGCCTGATAGTTTGTTCTCTAATCGTGAGTGGCGACCAGGAAATAGCCCCAAAACGGCTGTTCGTGAATTTTTAAAACACAATTCTGATTTCATCGTCGACACTAAAATCGATGCAAAACTGCAAATTACAGTGGCGAGAGAAGGTTTTCTAAAAAGGTTATAATTGTTTGCGGCTGATTTATTCGCCCCGCTTACGCTTATGTGCTTTAGTAATTGAGGCGAATAAACACTACGAATTATCTTTTTGCCATTTCTCCAACATCCCTTTCAAAACAGATTCAAAGTTACGGGTAAACCGCGGGGCATCGAATAGCGGAGATGCCAGCGCTTTTGTGCGCAGGGTTTGTCGCATTTCTTTTAATAAATCAATATCAGCCGCAAAGTGTGCGGCTTTGCGGACATAGTCTTGCTTGTCCTGAGCAACCCACTCGGGTTGGCCAACATAATTGGCTATGGCTTCACCAAAGCGCCCCCAATAGTCATGTCCTTTGAGTGTCAATACTGGCACGCTCATCCAGAGTGTGTCAGCGGTTGTTGTTCCGCCTGGGCAAGGAAATGGATCCAGCGCAATATCAATTTTATTGTAAGATTTAAAGTAATCCAAACGTGGTGTTTTTCCTTCCAGAATTAATCTGTCTGGCGGGATGCCATGAGCAGCATAACGTACATAGGTTTTTTTCAGCACTGATGGCTCACTCAACTGATAAGCTTGAAGAAAAAGTTTCGAGTTGGGTACAGCGTGTAAAACCTGTGACCAGACTTCAACCACATCATCATTCATTTTGATTAAGTTGTTTAAGCAGCCAAAGGTGATGTAACCATTTTTCAGTGCAGGTAAATCGCCAACCGGAATGTCGTCAATAAGCGGTGCAAAACATCCCGAGACCTCGGGGAAGCGCCACACGTTTTCAACAAATTGCTGTTCTTGACCTGCAGGCACGAGATATTTATCAGCAAGAATGTAGTCCATCTCATCCATGCCGGTTGTTGCAGGGTAGCCTGCCCATGTTACCTGAATGGGCGCGGGCTTGTAGGCGAATACCGGTAGCCGGTTATGTGCGGTATGGCCGGAAAGATCAAATAGGATATGGACTGCATCCTGATAAATAATGTTTGCGGCAGCTTGGTCGCTTTTGCCGAAAATAGGTTGCCATTTTATGAAGTGCGATTTAATCCGATGCGTCACTTCATCTTCTTCAGGTTGTGTAGAGTAGGCGATAAGTTCAAATTGATTTTTATCGATATTACGTAACAAGCCTTCCAAAAAAAACATCACTGCATGTTTTCTTAAATCACCGGATACAAAACCGATGCGAATTTTCACATCATTCTTTAGCGGTGTTGGTGCTAGCCAGCGGCTATATTTTGTTTGTGCAAGTTGGGCTACTCGTTTGCCGTATCCTTTGGCATCCTCTATCAATTGTTCTAATGGGATTTTGGCGTGGTAGCCACCAATTAATAACAAATTGCTGTACGCATGTAAGGCGTTAATATCGATATCCGTTGCTTTTCGATAACAGGCTATCGCGGTGTCATGATCACCCAACTCTTTGTGGACATTGCCCAGATTATTTAATGCTTCAGGGAAGTCAGGTTTTATCTCGAGTGCCTTTTCCAGTAATTCTTTTGCATGCACCTGGTTGCCTTGTAAGTGTAATAACCGACCCCAGTTGCTAAGTGCCATTGTATTCAATGGATCCACTTCCACGGCCATGCGATAAGCTGCTTCGGCCTCTAATATAAGATGCTGATGCATAAAATTGGTCGCAAGATTATTGTATGCATTCGTATGTTGGGGATTTAATTCTATTGCTTTTCGATAGTTTGCGTCGGCTTCCTGGTATCGTCCTTGTTCGTTTTGGGTTATTCCAAGATTATTATAAGCGTCCGCCATCATAGGGTTGAGCATAATGGCAGTATTAAAACTCGCTTCTGCATCTGCTTGTTTTTGTTGCCCTAACAAAGCGATGCCCAATTGGTCGTGTGCATCAGCAAGGTCATATTGCAGTGCAATTGCTTTGCGTGAATATTTTTCTGCTTCAACGTAATTCTTTTTTTTGTTTAATAGTTTTCCGAGTAGTTGGTTGCTGATTGGGTCTTGCGAATTTAACGATATCGCTTTGCGAAAATGTATTTCTGCTGTTTCTGTTTTGTCGAGTTGATCCAGGATGCTGGCCATATTGCGATGCGCCTCTGCATCTTTTGGATCCAAGGTTATTACTTTTTGCATAGGTACAATGGCGTCTGCATATCGCCCTTGCTCTGCAATCGCAACGCCTAATATTTTCCAAATGATAACGGATTTTGGATAAGCTTTGCTCAAACTTGCCGCCATGTTTTCTGCTGCGGTGAAATCGCTACTATTGATGGCATAAATCAGAGCGTTTAGTTCAGTTTGGCTGGGGGCTTTTTTAAGCATTAAATGCTCCTGCAGATTATTCTTTTGAAGGCTTAAGCCAGCGATGTGAATGATCTAACAAGATAGCATATCAGCAGAAGGCGTAAATGCGTTGTTTATAATCCGTTAAACCATAAATTATTCGCCGTCTGGCGAAAAATTCCGGCTTGTTTTTCATCCGGCAACCAGTGAGGGTGATTGAGTGTGGCAGCGAGCAGAAAATCCAGCAAGAGTATATGTCGGCGCAACACGCGGGTGTGACGATGTTGGATCTGCGGGTTAAACAACCCGGCCATATTTAACAATTGGCGCGGACTTTTTTTTACCCATAACCATGAGCCCATTTCCAGTGTGAGTGGTAAAAAGTACGGTTGCTGTTGTGCACGTGACTGATAATAAAAATAATCCCATAAATCGCCGTGGGATAAATAATGGATGGATTGAGGCTCAAATAAATAAGTGTGGTTAGGGTAGCTGCGCTCCCACAGCGTTTTCATGGCGACGTATTCTGCAATATTGCCAATCGCTTTTTTGCGATAGGCATGTGGAAACCAGAGCCGGTCTTGCATTCCCAAACCGGAATGCAAATCCAGTACGGCGGCAAAGGGGCGATTAAAAATTTGCCGCTGCATGATCACTTCCAGTGCAATATTTTCCGCTTCCATTTTTCCGCGTTTGCGCCCACGGTACCACGGCAAAAATGGCCCGAGCCTGTGGCCGCCCCCGAGCAGTGGTACGCGTCCTTCCGCATCAATAGGTGCGTTGCGATTTAAATCCACGCCATTGCCGTTAGCGCGTTGGTTTAAATACATTCCAACAGGGTTCAAGATGGGTACAAGGACTAATTGAATTTTGTCGAGTAATTGTTGCAGGTGAGAATCCCACTGCAAGCGCGCTAATAACGTCTGTAACCAAGCGAGCAATACCTGGCTGCCGATACGCTCAATACCGTGCATACCTCCAGTCATGAGCAGTGTAGGTGCTGTGGGATTTTTATTTCCCAGTGTGAGCGAATAAAGCGGAAAATTGCCCCATGCGGACTCCAGTAAGATTTCTGTATGCGTATTAACAATATGCGAATGTTGTAGGATTAGCCGTTCCAACTCCATCAATTCAGGAATTTTTTGTGCAAAATCCTGCTGCGCGTCAGTGCTGCGTTGGGCAATCACTTGCTGTATTTGTGGTGTTGCAAAGCGCGGAAGTTGGATTGTCATTCAATGCTCTCCGTATTTACTACTGGAGAGCATAGCGGTTTTTGTGCGGGGCTTTCTTGACGCTTTTGTGACAGCGCAATATTACAAGTGATCTATGTATTCCGGCGGCGCAAATTTGTCGTGTAGTCCATCTACGTAGGTAATTTTCAGTGCAGCTAATTCTTTATCGCCTAGTACGTCCAGACAACCTATGTTTACGCCATACATTTTACCAATCGGTGTTTCTGTGCCAATACCGAATACACGCACGCCGCAATGCTTGCAAAAATAATGTTCGTTTTTATGTGTGTTAAAAGTATAACGGGTGAGTTGATCTTCGCCTTGCAGAATCCGCAAGCCGCCCTCTTTTGCAACTGCAGGCCAAAAACGTGTTTGGCGACAAATAGAACAATTGCAGCGATAAGTGCTCTGCTCCAAATCCAGATCTGCCTCAAATTTCACGGTGCCGCAATGGCAGCTACCGGTGTAGGTGATTAGCATATCTATCTCCTTGTGGTGCGAGTGAACCTACAGTGTTCCCCGTTCTATTAGAAATTTACGCAAGCTACGTTCTGTGCGACAGACATGCATTATGTGAACGGTATTTTTGTCTGTGCGATAAAGCACCCGACAGGGCGATGCTGTCAGTTCCCGGTAATTCAGTTCAGGAATGGCTAAGGGAACCTTGCCCGATTTGGGAAATTGTTCAAGGCGTTCAACTTTAGTAAGAATATCCGCTACTAGTTCAGCCGCTGCAATGGGGTTGCTTAGGGCAATGTATTCGGCGATTTCATTGAGGTCATTGATGGCTGGTTCAGTCCAAATTATTTGAGCCATTTTTTCAGCTTTTCCTTAGCTTCTACATGCGATAAAACTCGTCCTTCTAGAATTGCCTTCTCACCTCGTGCTATTCCTTCTAATAGCTTCATACGGTCAATCATAAACTCATAGTCATTAACATCAACTAAGTAAGCTGAAGGTAAACCATGCTCGGTTATAAGCACCGGTTCTTTAGTGTCGTGCAGCTCAGCCAATATTTTGGTGGCTTCACGTTTTAATGTAGTAACGAGTTCGGTTTTCATAGTGATGCCCGAGAAATGAAGTGTCACTATAGTATCACTCTGTTTTTGGGTGGGGCAAGTGCGGTCTAAAACCACACCAACCCTTTGTAAGGTTTTTCTTTCAATGCCGCCAAACGGCTTTGTAAGTCGCCACAGTGAATTTCCAGTTTATGTCCATCGGGATCGAGGAAATACAAAGAGTCGCCTTCACTGGTATTTTTCTTCCATTCAATGACATTAGCTTCACGTAATTGCGCGGCGACTGCATTGAAATTATCCGCATCACAATCGAGCGCGAGATGTGAGTAGTCTTGACTGGGTATTGCGGTATCGCAAGATAAACAAAGCCACAAATCCCCCAAGCTCAAATAAGCACCTGCATCCCAACGTACTTGTGGTTTAAAACCCAATAGCTGCGTGTAGAAAACAAAAGATGTATCAAGGTTGCTGACTGCGATGGTGATGTGGTTGAGGCCGGTTAGCATTATTAAGAATATCCGTGTTTGCTTGGTAGGTTGGGCATGACTGCCCAGCCTATGTGTTAAAAATGCTCTGATGAACTGTGCTGGTTGACAAATTTTTTGTATAAAACCGTTGGAATGTTAAGGTTTTCTATCAATGAAGTGTTTTTTGTGGAATCAAATTTTTCACCCTTTATTAATCTGGATGGTTTCATTGTTTCTGGTAGAGGAATTTTTTTACCTCTTTCTTCATTCTGAAATTCACCTAAATATATAAGCCTGCTCTCTTTTTCATAGCTCCACTCAAGACTTTTTGTTGTAAGTATTTCTGTAAATGTTTCGTGCGGACAAAATAGTAGTTCGTTTATCGATGGTGTTAAAGCTCTGGTGGTGTAATTAACGTCTTCCAAGGGATGATCTATATCATCAATATCATACTCTATACAAAATCCTGTATGGCCAGCGGCGTAGTGTGCCCACATTAGTGGATGTATAGGCGCTCCCTTAAAAAAGCAGCAGATGCCTGTAGTTTTTCTTAGATAGTCGCGAATTTTTCTTACGATCGATGCTTTGGCAAAATTAGCCTTTAAATGATCCTTTATGTTTTTTTCGCGAGGTCTTCCGTAAGAAAGAAATTCTCTCGATATGGTTAATATTTCCTTTGGTAAAGGGAAGTAATCACTATCTTCATTATCATAAAGAGTCTCAATGCAGGCTTGTACTTGGTTGTAGGATTTTTCGTCGAAATTAGGTGTATAAATAGCCTTGATTCTGCAGTCGTCCAGATCATTGAAAGACTCTGGAGTTGAAAGATAAATTGATCCATCCAGAATTGTCTGCAGTCTCTCTTCAGTGTTTTTTTCAAATCTGTAAACTTTCATGTTTATCTCCGTTTAAGCTTAAAACAAAAACCCCGAACCATTTCTGATTCGGGGTTTTTGTTTTCTCACACCGCGTTTAAAAGTTTAAACGTTGTAAGTAGTCGATGCGGTGTTGCCGCCGCGGCCGGTCCAGTTGGTGTGGAAGAATTCACCGCGTGGTTTGTCGGTGCGCTCGTAGGTGTGCGCGCCGAAGTAGTCGCGCTGGGCTTGCAGCAAGTTTGCTGGCAAACGGGCAGTGCGGTAGCCGTCGAAGTAAGTCAGTGCTGAGGTGATGGTTGGAGCGGGGATGCCGTTCACAATCGCCGCCGCAGCAACACGACGCCAGCCAGCTTGGGCGGCATCAACAGTCTTCGCGAAGTAGTCATCCAACAGCAGGTTTTTCAATTCAGGATTCTTATCGAATGCTTCTTTGATGTTGCCGAGGAAAGATGAGCGAATAATACAACCGCCGCGCCACATCAGCGCGATACCACCGTAGTTCAAATTCCAGCCGTATTCTTTAGCGGCTTCACGCATCAACAAATAACCTTGCGCGTAAGAAATAATTTTTGATGCAAATACCGCGTTGCGTAAATCGTCGATGAACGCTTTTTTGTCGCCAGTGAAATTCACCGCTGGGCCTTTAATCACTTTTGCGGCTTCAACACGCTCTGCTTTTTGCGATGACAAGCAGCGTGCGAATACGGCTTCAGAAATCAGGGTGAGCGGTACACCCAAATCCAGTGCGATTACGCCAGTCCACTTACCAGTACCTTTTTGGCCAGCGGTGTCGAGGATTTTCTCGACCAGTGGCTCGCCGTCAGTATCTTTGTACGCGAGGATATCGCGGGTGATTTCGATCAGGTAGGAATCGAGTTCACCTTTGTTCCACTCGGCAAACACCTCGTGCATTTCATCTGCAGACAGGCCAACGACTTCTTTCAACAATTGGTAGGCTTCGCAAATTAATTGCATATCGCCGTATTCGATACCGTTGTGAACCATTTTCACAAAGTGGCCAGCGCCGTTCTCGCCAACCCAATCGCAGCAAGGTGAGCCATCATCCACTTTGGCAGAGATGCTTTGGAAAATGTCTTTCACGAATGGCCAAGCTTCAGGTGAACCGCCGGGCATAATGGATGGGCCAGTCAGTGCGCCTTCTTCACCACCGGAAACGCCGGTACCAATGAAACGCAGGCCTTTGCTCGCCAAATAAGCAGTGCGACGGTCGGTATCGGGGAAATGAGTGTTGCCGCCATCGATAATGATGTCGCCAGCTTCCAAATGTGGAATCAACAATTCAATAAAGTCGTCTACCGCTTTACCGGCTTTTACCATCAGCATGATTTTGCGTGGTTTAGCGAGTGATGCGACCAGCTCTTCAATAGAGCGCGCGCCACGAATGGTTTTGCCTTTAGCGCGGCCTTCAATAAATGCGTCTACTTTTTCTACGGAGCGGTTGTAAGCGGTAACTGTATAGCCTTTGCTAGCCATGTTCAGGATGAGGTTTTCACCCATTACAGCCAAGCCAACCAAGCCTATATCGGAAAGTGGTTTCATAGTAGTAATAGCCTATCGTTGTGGTTGATGTCCTGGCTCGCAGGAGCAGTTCAACAGGGCAGTTCCGGCCGTTGTGTCACCGAACGCTGACCCGGAGACAATCCAGGGAGCAGTGATTGACCGATGTCTATCTAAATGGCGCTGCTCTTTTGGCTGCGCTCTTGAAGGGGTGCGTATTATTCCTGTTTGCGCGCCAAAAAAACAGCCGACAGCGGAAAACTTATGGCTATTTTGGTGATTGTTTTACTTAATTTAACCCCTGATCTTGCTGTGCAGTGTTCCTTATCTGCTGGATTTTCCGCTTGCGGCGACGCTGGGGATTGGCCTGTTGCGCCAAAGCCCAATCGATATGTTCTTGTACCAGTGGTGATGCGCTCGGCTGCTTCTGTCGCAGTGCAGTGATAATCCGTTCATCAGCTGGTGCATTACCCAAGCCAACGGCGATATTCCGAAGCCAGCCCTCATAGCCCACGCGGCGAATCGCTGAGCCTTCGGTGCGCGCTAAAAATTCCTCTTCTGTCCAATTAAAAAGATCGACCAAGTCGCTATCGGCCAAGCCGTGTCGTGGCAAAAAATCGGTCTCGTTAGTGAATTGCGCGTATTTGTTCCAAGGGCATATGGCTTGGCAATCATCGCAGCCAAAAATACGGTTGCCGATGGGCTCGCGGAATTCTTCGGGAATCGCGCCTTTGTTTTCGATGGTTAGGTAGGAAATGCAGCGGCGGGCATCCAATTCATAGGGGCGCGGGAATGCGTCAGTTGGGCAGACTTTGAGGCACGCGGTGCATTCGCCACATTGGTTGAGCTGTTGTGGCTCATCTGTTGGGAGCGGAATAAAAGTAAAAATCTCACCCAGAAAAAACCAGCTACCTGCGTTGCTGTTGATGATCAACGTGTGCTTCCCCGTCCAGCCCAAACCGGCTTTTTCGGCAAGTGGGCGCTCCATGACCGGTGCGCTGTCAACGAAAGCGCGATTTTGGCCTGTGAGTGGACCCTTTCCTTTGAAGGGATAATCCTCCGGCAATGCATCATCGATTTTCTGCGCAAGTACGCTGAGCCGCTTGCGGATAAGCTTGTGATAATCGCGCCCTAATGTGTAGCGCGAGATGTAGGCTTTGGTCGGGTCTTTGAGGATTTTGATTTGCGCGGTATCGCCCGGCAGATAATCCATCCGTACCGAAATCACCCGCAGGGTGCCAGGTAATAATTCATTGGGGCGAGAGCGCTTGTTGCCGTGGGCGGCGAGCCACTCCATGCTGCCGTGATAACCCTTCGCCAGCCATTCTTGCAAACGCGTTTCTGCATCCTGCAAATGAATATCGGTAATGCCGACTTGCTGGAAGCCGAGTTCGCGCCCCCAGAGTTTGATATCGGCGGCAAGTTGATTGAGATCGAGGTCTGGCATGTGAGTTCATTCGGCTGGACAGGCGAGCATTTTGCCAGAATTACGGTGCGTGAGTGCACGGGCACTTTGGCTGATCTTGGCTACACTCAAAGACATATAACTAAACCAATAACCCTGAGGTTAGCATGCCCCGTCCACTATTAATGACCACCACACTATTACTTCTCTCACTTTCTATTTCGCTCCCATCGCAAGCACAAGCTCCCACCAAAATTGGCACCATGCCGATCAGCTCTGATTTGGATCGCTATGCGGTCGAGCTGCTAAAGGTGGTATTTGAGCACACGGACGGCAAGTATGTGCAGGTTCCGCAGACGGGCGAGCAGCGCACCCAGGGCAGGGTCATCGAGGATATTAAAAATGGTGTTACCCAAATCATGTGGGCGGCGACGGATCAAACATTGGAATCAGAGCTGACCCCAATTCGCATTCCTATTTTGAAGGGTTTTTTAGGGCATAGGATTTTTTTGATCCGCAAGGGCGATCAGGCGCGTTTTGATCACGTGAAGACACTGGATGACTTGAAGCAGATAAAACTGGGGCAGGGCACCACTTGGGCAGATACCAAAATAATGAAGGCTAATAATCTCAATGTGGTGACCACACAAAAGTTTGCTGGACTTATGTATATGTTGGATGGTGGGCGTTTTGACGCTTTTCCGCGCGGGGTGTCAGAACCTTGGTCGGAAGTGAATTTTGGTGGTCTGCAATTAGAAGTCGAAAAGCGCATCATGTTGATTTACAAAATGCCAATGTATTTTTTTACTAACAAGTCGAATGGTGCTCTGGCCAAAGATATTGAGCTGGGTTTAAACCGCGCTATTGCTGATGGTAGTTTTGATAAAGTATTTTTTAATGATCCATCCATTCGTTCTGCGCTTGAAAAGGCAGACATAAAAAATCGCATTATTTTGCATTTGGATAATCCAACGCTCTCAAAAGAAACGCCTATAAACCGCCCTGAACTTTGGCTTGATGTGAATAGTCTCTAGTTGTGTTATTCCCTCCACAGAAGTCGTTCAAAACATTACAACAAGGGCATCGAAATGATGCCCTTGTTGTTTACATTCTTTAACAAGTTATTTCGTTCGGATTCAGGTTGTCGCGGTAGACTGGCGATGTATTTTTTCCTTAAGGAGTTATCTATGAAATCAGCACTATTTGCAGTCGCATTAATGGCAATCAGTTCGTTTGTTGCCGCAAATCCATTACCTGCACAGCCTCATGTGTATGTTGAAGGTTCAGCAGAACTGGAAGTCGAGCCGGATATGATGACGTTTACGCTTAGCATCCAGAAAGTGGATATGGATTTGGCCAAAGCCAAAGCCGATGTTGATGCGCGCTCACGCTTGCTGATTGATACAGTGAAAAAATTTGGTATCAAAACGAATGATATTGCGACCACAGCGTTAAATATCCGCCCTGAATATGAATACAAAGATAACCAGCGTGTATTGACGGGCAATAGTGTTTCACGTCAGGTCGATATTAATTTGCGCGATCTGAAAAAATATCCGGACATGATGAAAGCAATGGTTGATGCAAAAATTTCTGAAACTATAAACACCAACCTTACTGTTGCAGATAAAAAATCCATTGAAGAAAAAGTGCAAGCCGCTGCAATGGAGGATGCCAAAGCCCGCGCTAATCGCCTGGCAAAATCCCAGGGTAAGGCGGTGGGTGAGCCATGGTCCATTTCTGAATTTAATGATCGTGAACAAGAGCGCTGGAAATTAATTCCTAATCGCCAGTTGAGAGGAAGTTCCGGAAAGCTTGCAGAGGTCAGCGCAATGCGCATGGCCGATTCATCTGAACCATTTGAGCCTGGAATAATGAGAATTAGCGCACAAATTTATGTTGTTTATTTGTTGAAGTAATTAAGTGAGGCTGCGCTTGTGTGAATGAAATTAATTCTGCTTCTGAAAATTTCTCTCAGTAGTCAGCGAACAAAATGCGCCAATGAGTGGCGCATTTTGCATCATAAGAATTGTCGAGCATATTTACACTGATGCGACAATTACATCTTATTACAGTCATGTTTTGCATTGATGTGTAAGCATTTTTTTGTATTGGCTTGGGTTTTGCTAATGAGCAATTGTTGTGTGTTTCAAGGATTAAATGGCATCTAAAACAGAATGCCATTTTGCACGAACATGCAGCGTTTGTTTCAGCTGGAGCGGATAAGCACTTCCGTCTCTCAATCTACTCATCCAGTTTATAAATGAAGGATCTGATGCCATGACTCTTTTCAAAAAACTTGCATTATCTGTTGCTCTGGTTTTGCCAGTGGCTGCAGTAAATGCCGACACTATTTCTCCTGAAACCTACGCTGCAACTTTGGCTGTAGGTGAAAGCGTAACCATTACCAAAACAGTAACTATCGAAGAATCTGTAACCAGTGGTGTGCTTGACGTTGTGTTTTTAATTGACACTTCAGGCAGTATGGGTAGCGTTATCAGTGCTGCCAAAGCTGCAGCCGCTAACTTGCTGACAGGTTTAGCTGGTTTCGGTGATCTGGCTACAGGTACTGGCTATTACAGTGAGCCAGGTTCAGCCTTGAATACTGATCTCACTACTGACGAAGTTGCAGGTGTTGCTGCAATTAACGCAATTAATCTTTATGACGGTGGTGGCGGTGGTGATTTCCCTGAAGAGGGCATTCATGCTGTTGAGTTGGCCGCTAAAAATACCTCCTGGAGACCGGGTTCTTCGCGTTTCATCATTGCGTTGGGTGATGCAACTTTCAAAGAATCAGATGGTTCAACCTTGGCATCTGCGCAAGCTGCATTGGCGGATAACGATGTTACCTTTATCGGTATCGACTTTGGCTACATGACTTACACCTCATGGGGCGGTATTGATCCTACTGTGTTAGCAACCGCTTCTGGTGGTTCAATTGTTTCCAGTGCAATTAGTCCTGATGCGCTGATTGCCTCAATCGTTGCGGGTATCAACGATTCTTTTGCTACCTACGATAAAGTGACTGTAGATGATTTGGGTGCAGGTATGCCAGGCGTTGGTGTTTCTGTCACTTGCCTCACTGCAGATGTTGGTGCTTGCGTAGGTGATTCAGCGGTGGGTGACTTTGATCGTAGCGTAGCTCGTTCATTTACCTTCTCTGTAACTTTCACTGGTTTGGAAACCGGTACTCACTCATTCCTGACTCACGGTCTAGTAGATGGTGGTATTGTTGCCAGTGAGAAAGATCGCATCACCGTAACCGGTACTGAAGTGCCAGAGCCAAGCAGCCTGCTGCTGTTGGGCATGGGCTTGTTGGGCTTGGGGTTAACCCGTCGTCAATTTAAAGCCTAATGTTGATGTAGTAAGAAAAGCGGCCTTTATGGCCGCTTTTTTATTGGAGATCAGTATCTTCCTGCCATAAAAGACTTGTCGATAACCTCTGAGCAGATAAGATGGGTCGCTGCCCCTGCCGGGTAAAGTCAAAATAGATAAAACCTATTCAAAGAAAGGAGTTGGTAATAGTGATGAGCCCTGCGTCTTTATTTTCCCCCCAAAAAAAGCATCGTTTACCTGTCAGCTTTCTCAGTTCGTTAGTACTGGGAACCTGTTTATTGTTGAATACCAATCTGGCTGCTTCAGCCATTATCAGTCAGGATCCGTTTGCCACCTTCACCGATAATGGCGCAAATCCCGCACCGGATATTGAGTTGAAGGACAGGATTGGTTCTGAGGCTTTTACCCAAGCGACTATCAAGCCGGGTAAAGAAGGTTTGGCAAATCTGGAAAAGATGGCGCGCGATGCGATAGAAAAATATCCCAACTCCGGATTGGCCTATGAAGTACTTGGTACCGCTTTGTTTTATTCGGGCGATATGGACGAGGCGTTGGTCGCATTCAGCAAGGCCTCTCAATTGGAGCCGGAGCAAGCAGGGCCGTGGATCAAACTCGGTATTGTGCAGATGGAATTGGGTAAGTTGGTTGAAGCTGAGGCATCTCTGTTAAGTGCGCTTGGCATCAAGGCCAATAATCGTATTGCCAACCAGCGGCTCGGGCTGCTGTACGAATACCAGAAAAAAAATAATCTCGCCATTGAGCATTTGCAAAAAGGACTAGAGGGAACGGGGAATAATTATCTGGGTGTTGCGCCGAATTTAGCGCAGCTGCTGAACAAGCAGCGCCGCTATCCGGAAGCGATTGAAAAACTGGCACCTCGCGCGCCACTCACGTTGGCCAGTGCAGATGTGCACGTGATATTGGCTGCTTCCTACATGGGTGCGGGTGAATATGAAAAAGCACGTGAGCGCTTTACGCGCGCAGTGGAATTGCAACCCGACAACAAAGAATACCAATTAGGGTTGGCGATAAGTCAACGGCGAAGCAACCAACTGGCCGCAGCTGCTGCAACACTTAAACAGTTGGCAAGTAAATATTCTGATTGGACATCGGTATACCTTGAGCAAGGTGATTTGGCACTTGCAAATGACGATGTTGCACAAGCTGAAGCCGCATTTGCGACTGCTGTAAGCAAAGGAACGAATGCAGCATTGATTGATTACAAAATCGCTAACTATTACATCGCAAATAAAAAACCTGCGGACGCCATAAAACGTTTGCGCAGCGGAATGCAAAAAGGTGTGGCCCAAGTCAGAACCTATACGCTGCTAGCTGAGCTGGAGCGTTCACAAAATAATTTGGATGCAGGGCTTGATACGCTGCGTGCAGGTATAGAGAAATTTCCGGACAACAGTCTGTTGCAATTCCGCACGGGAAGTGAATTGGCTGCTATGCGTCGTTACGATGAATCGCTGCCCTATTTTGAAAAAGCGATTCAATTGAAGCCGCAAAATCCCGATGTGTTACGCGCGTACAGTTTGGTGCAAACTAAATTAGGAAAAACCAAAGCCGCTGCAGAAACAGCGGGCAAACTTTATAGCGTGAGAGGGGAGGCAATACCTGAAGCGCTGTTTTATGCAACGTTATTGCAACAGGATAAACAATTAGCTGAAGCCGCTGCGATTTACCAGAAAGTGCTTGCGCAGGATTCAGGTAATTTGGTTGCGTTAAATAATCTTGCGACCTTGCATGCTGAACAAGGTAAGTTGGATGCAGCAGAAAAAACGGCGCGTCAGGCGCATGGGCTTGCTAAAAATAATCCTCAGATAATGGACACCTTGGGATGGATTTTGTATCAGCAGCGCAAATACAGTGAGGCGCTTGTGATACTGTTGAATGCTGCAGATCTGGCTCCCGAAGCCGCCGTTATTCATTACCATACTGGCGTTGTTTACGAGGCCTCTGGAAATACCAAAGCAGCCAAGAAAGTGTTTGAAAAAGCGTTGTCGTTGGATACTAATAGTTATTGGGTCAAGGATGCCAGGCAGCGCCTTGCAGCCATTCCCTAATAAAGGATATGTAAAATCCATCTGTTATTTCAGCTCGCGTGTCTACATGCGCGAGCTGATCCTACCAGCTTCCTTCTCCCTGCCAGTCGTTTTTTGATTTTTAAAAGTTACGCATCGTCCGCTTGATAAACACTAATCGCATCGCGGCCGCTGGCTTTGCTCATATAAAGCGCTTCATCGGCAAAACGGATTAACTCTTCCGGAGCACCATGACGTGAGCAGGCAATCCCTATACTGAGTGAGCAAGGGTGCTGTAATTGTTCGCTGTGCAGTTTGACGTATTCACTCAAACGCTCTGCTAACAGTACTAATCCATCGCTATCGGTATTCATGGCTGCCAGAATAAATTCATCACCGCCGACGCGACAGGGAATATCCGTGCTGCGCGCAATATGTTTCAGTCCATCGCCGACGATTTTAATAACGGCATCACCCGTTTCATGACCAAATTCATCATTGAATTGTTTAAAGCCATCTATGTCGATCATCATTACTGACAATGGCTGTTTGGTTCGCTTGCTGAGTTTAATGGCGAATTCGTAGCGGTGCTGAAACGCACGGCGATTGAGCAGCTCGGTGAGTGGATCGGTGTTGGCAAGGGTCGCTAGATTTTCAATCTGGTCACGCAGCGAATCCACCTTGGCTTCAGCATCGCGTGCATCAATCGTGAGTTTTAGTTGTAGTGCGAGCGCATCAGCAATATAGCCAAGGCTTCCAATTTGGTGATTATTGAGTTCAACTTTGTCATCGCTTGCACCACAAAGTGTGCCAATCATTTGGTCGGCAATTTTGATAGGCAACACAACAAAACTTTGCATTCCCAGCTGTGCGCCGCCGCTGTCAGGGAACCTGAGTTGTATTTCCGTTGTTGCAGTAAGTTGTTCGGAGAGCATGAGCTGGCACATGGAATCCGTCCATGCCACTTGCGAGCCTGATTCTATATGAAGGCTGCCCCTATTCTGGGCGATGACTACCGTTTGCTGCTGCGCTTGCCAGTCAATTGTCGTTATGAATGAGGTTTTCAGCCCGGTGATATGGGTAATTAAATTCAGCAAGGGTGTTGCTGCACTAATAAAGGTATCTTGTTCTATTGCATCCAGACTGTTCATGAGTGATGTCTCGTAAACTCAGCTCCAAGTGTAGTACAGCTTCGAGCCAAGACAACAACGCAACACAATACATTACATTCAGCTAGCGCAATGCTGTGCAATAAACTCCTTCCATTCAACAATGTTGGTACCGTCTGAATCAAACAGGCTGAGGCCGATTAAATAATCCCCTTCGGTTGTGTGTGGGCGGCACCATTTGACCTCAGTGACGACCAGAAATTGGCGATCGTTGTCAGCGTCGCGAATGCAGCAGCGCAAAATAATATCGGTGGCGATAGCCTGTGGGGCAATCACGCGCATACCATTGGCGGAAATGTCCAGGCTTTTGGTGACGACCAGTGTCGGTTCGCCGTTGGCTGAAGAATCCAGTTCGATAATCACGGTAAGTTGATTGTCGAGGCGGAACTCCTGGCGTTGATCATTATTATTCATAAGCGCATTTTCCATCTGGATGTCGCTAGCTGTCAGGGAATATCGCGACGCAAGCCGCGAATCACTTTAGCGAGTTGGTCTTCAAAGTTATCGCCATTGCGCAATACGCGCAGCGTGCCTGTAGCGATTAATTCAATCAAATCGGGGCGACTGTATTCTGCGAGTTTGCGCCCAACCTGATCGGCAAAAATATATTTACCGGTGGAGCTGATGATCACAGACAGTTTTGCGCGCAGCGTTTCTGCAGGCTTGTCGTGTGCGCTGATTTCCAGCCATGCACCAACTTGTAATTCATTTACCGCGAGCGTTGCCTGCTGTTGACGTTCAAGTTGTTCCGCTGCATCCACTGCGGCCTGTTCAATGCGCAAACGTTCGGCTTCTGCTGCTTGCTCCGCCTCGCGCCGGTTTTTTTCATCGGCCAGGGCTTTTGCTTCGGCGAGCGCTTTGCGCGCGGCATTGCGCCTTGCTTCCAATTGCGCCTGCAATTTTTCCTGCTCCGCAAGGCGCGCTTCCTCTGCTGCTTTTGCCGCGGCTTGTTGTTGCGCAATGATCGCGGCGACCACTTGCTCGGCTTTGCGTTTTTGCGCGAGTAATTGTGCTTGTACGCTGCGGTTGGCGCGTTCAAGTAGCGGCGTTAGTAATTCGATAATTGCAGTATTCAGGTCAACATTTTCCAGTGGTCGCGCGATACCGGTTGATAGGCACAGTGCAAAATCCTTGTTGTTTTTGGTCATGACTTTGCGCCCGGTGTGATCGACAAATAACAGTAAATCGACCTCTGGATTTTTAAGCGCAAGTTTGCAGCGGATGGGATTCTCATCTTCGCCATCAAAACCTATCCAGTCGCCCTCGCGGATTTTTTCCGTCTGTTGCAACAAGCTATTGGGAATGCGAGTGTTGGGCTCGCCTTGCGCGGCATCGCTTGTTAGTGCGTTAAGCCTTGCGCATTCCAGCGGTTGTTTTTGAATAGCCGCCATCAGTAATTGACTGGTTTGTTCTACCAGTTGGGTATAGGCGGCAGGGTTGCTGGTGGGGTATTGCAGGCTGCGCTCCAGCTCGGCTAACAGCAGTGGAATCTGGTTGTAGATATATTGGTCGTCGGTATCTTCGCCTTCTTCGGCAAATATCTGCCCGAGGGCGGGCAAAATGCGCTGCCAGCTCTTCCACAGGGGGAGTTGGGGCAGTTCAGCAGGATCCGTGTTGAATGCCCAATACTGCAATTCGCCTTTTAAATTACCTGTCAGGCTAGTGTGCAGTTCGCCAGGCAATGGCCGGCCTGCCAGCGTGCGGTTAAACAGTTCCACCACTTTGGTTTCGGCTCGGGTGAGTTTGAGGTTGGCCAGTTCGCTCTCGCACAAGCGGCTCTCCAGCATGGCGGCGCGTTTATCTTCCGTGCTGAGCCAGTTGCGGAAATCGTCCAGCTGGTTATGGAGATCCGCGGCCAGTGCCAATTGTTCCTCGCCATGGCTGTGGGCGTAGCGAGTCGCCAAATCCAGCAAGGCGCAGAGTTTCTCCTGTAACTGTTGGTTGGGTTTTGAGTCGCGTAGGCTCCAGTGGCTGGCAGGTGGGTAAATAACAGCGAGGAACTCCCGCAGCGGATGTTGATTGGAGCAGTAGAAATCATCGTCCTGGGCGATGTGAGCCTGGAGTGCAGAGTGAAATTCTGCCCCCCAGTGTTGCAGGCGTGTATCCCACCGGTGGCGGGAAAGGGCAAGCACCAGTGCATCGGCCAGTTGCTGGCGAATGGTCTCTGGTGCAATCGATTCTGCTGCAGCAATGCTGGCAAAGGCTTCGCTGAGTTGAAGCGAATCACCATTGAGGATGCTGTGTAGGGTAAATTCAGACATGCGGTTCCGTTACAGCGGGAATTGCTGATCAAGTGCTTTTGCTCAATATAGACAACTTGGCAGGGCGCTGCTGTTTTTTCGCGTCTGTCGTTTGGTGCCGGGCTAGCCCAAGTTGCGTATAATCGCGCCTCATTTTTCTTTCGCTATTTGGTTGCCGCTCATGAAAATCACCGCCGACTCTTCTTATCTTTACACCGCTGCTGACACCTACGCGTTGGATGCTGCGGCTATCGCCGGTGGTATTCCCTCCATCCAATTGATGAAGCGCGCCGGACGGGCAGCATTTGATCTGCTACAGGAGCGGTTTCCTGCTCCGGAGTTGATCAATATTTATTGCGGTGCAGGTAAGAATGGCGGCGATGGTTATGTACTGGCGGCTCTGGCTGCCCAGAGGCTCTTGCCGGTGCAGGTGATTCAATTAGCCGCGCCTGAAAGGCTCACCGGTGAAGCGCGCCAGGCCTATGAATTCGCCTTGCAGGAAGGCGTAAAGATGCAGTCTTTCGCACACGCGATAGCGCCTTCGGCAGGTGTGATTGTGGATGCACTGCTGGGCATTGGACTGCGCGGCGCACCCTCGGAGGAATATGCCGCAGCGATTAACCAGATCAACCAATCAGGGTTGCCGGTGCTGGCATTGGATATTCCCTCTGGTTTGAATGCCGATACCGGTGCCACAGCAGGCGTTGCGGTGTCGGCCAGCTTGACCATCTCTTTTATTGCGCTCAAACGTGGATTACTCACCGGGCGCGGTGCAGCACTGGTTGGTGAGTTAGTCCTTGCTAATCTGGAGGTGCCTGAGTCTACTTATGATCATGCCCAGCCAGACGTGGAGCGTTTGCATCTGTCGAGTTTGTCCGCGCTACTTGCTCCACGCGCCGCCGATGCTCACAAAGGTGATTTTGGCCATGTGATGGTGATTGGTGGCGATACCGGCTACGGCGGTGCCGCGCTGATGGCGGCAGAATCGGCCGCACGTTCAGGTGCTGGTCTGGTCAGTGTGGCGACACGCCCTGAGCATATTCCAGCCATTCTCTCGCGCCGCCCTGAAGTGATGGCGTGCGGTGTTGTCTCTGGTCAGGAATTGGAGCCTTTGTTGGCGCGCCCGACAGTATTGGTGGTAGGGCCCGGTTTGGGGCGCTCGCCCTGGTCCGAGCAGATGTTGCAGCAAGCAGTGAAGTCAGGTTTGCCTTTGGTGCTGGATGCTGATGCATTGAACATTCTCGCCGAAGGGCGCGTAGTCCCTGCCGCCGGGCATCAGCAACATAGCCCTTGGTTGTTAACACCTCACCCGGCTGAAGCCGCGCGTTTGCTTGGTATCACCACGGCGGAAGTCCAGTCCGACCGTTTTGCTGCAGTGCGTGCGCTGGCAAGCCGCTACAACGCCAGTGTGATTTTAAAAGGCGCAGGCAGTTTGGTGGCATCGGTTGATGGTGTGATCGGTGTCGTAACCGATGGCAATCCGGGCATGGCGACCGGCGGCATGGGCGATGTGCTCTCGGGCATCCTCGGTGCTTTGGTTGCCCAATCGCTGTCGCTACCCGATGCAGCGCGTCTGGGAGCGGTCATTCATGCATGCGCCGCCGATCTCGCTGCCGATGACCTTGGCCAGCGCAGTCTGCTGGCGACCGATTTAATTCCCTACCTTGGGCAGTTGCTGTAAGGGGCGGTTTGCGATGCACCAGTATCAATGCCAATTGAACAGCGAAGACGAGATGGTTGCGTTTGGCCGCCGTGTGGGCGATTTATTGGCGATGCACCCGCAATCGGTCACGGTACATTTGTTGGGCGAATTGGGCGCAGGCAAAACCACACTCACCCGCGGAATTTTGCGCGCCTTTGGCCATCAAGGAGCCGTGAAAAGCCCCACCTATACATTGGTTGAGGGTTATGAGCTCAACCGCGACCAAAGCGCAGTGCGCCGTATTTATCACTTTGATCTTTATCGCCTTGGCGATCCGGAAGAGCTCGAATACATGGGCATCCGCGATTACTTTGCTGACGACAATATTTGCCTGATTGAATGGCCTGCGCGCGGTGAGGGCGTGTTGCCTGCGCCGGATTTGGTGGTTCGCATTCAGGTTGCCGGTGAAGGTCGCCAGCTCCAGCTTGAATCCCGCTCATTGGTATTGGCTTTCTAGCCAATCATCTCGCTGTTTTTACTTCCTGACATAGCGTTCAGCCATTGGTAGAAATGGATTTCATACCCTAGTCTTAGTGGATATTCGAGAGTGCTCAAATGTCCTCGGCGGATATTGCGGATTAATCGTGAGTATTAAAAGGATGCGCCCTGATTCCCTCCTTCGTTGCATGATTTTGTATATCGCTTGCATCATCGCAGTCATTGCGCGCGCGACCATTTTGCGCGCAGGCAAACAGGTTTTGTTATTGCTTGTTGCCAGCGTGTTTGCTGCCCCACTAGCGGCGCAAATTCCCCAAACTCCAGATGCTCTCTATGAGCCGCCATCGCAAGTCGTGTTTGGTGGCGATCTCGCTTATCCCCCGCTGGAATGGCTCGAAGATGGTGAGGCCAAAGGGTTCAATGTTGAGCTTGCTCGCGCCGTCGCTCAAAAAGGCGGAAGCCGTGCTGAACATGTTCTGGATGCCTGGCCCGACACCATGCGCGCGCTGGAAGAAGGGCGTATTGATGTGGTGCCTATGTACTATTCGCCTGAGCGCGCAAAAAAATTTATTTTTACCCACGCTTATTATTATCTAACACATTCTATTTACGCTGTGCCCGGCACCCAGCGCGTTTCCTCTATTGATGAACTTATTGGCAAACGCGTTGCGGTAGAAGAAGAATCCTTTGCCCATCAACAGCTGCGTGCCGCCGCGCTCGCACCGCAATTGGTATTGACATCCAATACGTTGACCGCGATTGAAACGGTACTAAACGGAAATGCGGAATATGCAGTGCTGACGAGCTTGACGGTGGATAATTTGTTGCGCCAGCGCGATTGGAAACTGGAGCGTATGGGCGCGCCTTTTTGGTCGCGAGGTTATGCATTTGCGATCAATAAAAACAGACCTGAATTAGCGGAATGGTTACAAAATTCGCTGGGTACTGTGATTGCTGATGGCACTTACCAAACTCTCTACCAAGCGTGGCAAAGTGAATTAGAGCCAGTGCAAACGTCGCGCAAATGGCTGAACTTTTTTTTCACGGGTTTTGTCATTTTATTAGTTGTAGTGGTGTTGGGCGGGGTGTGGTACTGGAGCTTGAAACGCACCGTAGAATTGCGCACACAAGAGTTGCGCAGTGCGCTGCATGAGCGGGATGTTGTTGAAGGGGAGTTGCGCCGCGTTGCGAATATTGATTCGCAAACAGGTCTGGCGAAATTGCCGTATTTTATCGATCAACTGGATGATTATTTTCACGCGCACCAATTACCTGTGAAGCAGGAAAAAGAGTTATTGGTGATCAAGCTGGTCGATCTGGATGTGATTGTGCGCACGCTCGGTTTTTCACGCGCCGAAATGATTGTCAGTGTGTTTGCGGCGCACTTGTTAAAAATGGACGATGTGTTGGCATCGTATTTAGGGCGCGGTGTGTTTGCGCTTTTTCTCAATAAAGAAAGAGGCAATAAAAGCAATGCGCTGGTGTTATTTGACCAGTTGTATGCAGACCTTGCCGATTCCGATCCTGGCTTCACCTCGCAATTTGTCGGTGGTTCGGCCTATTGGCCAGAACATGGTCGCTCGGCGAGTAAATTAATGCGTCATGCGGAAACGGCGCTGGCGATGAGTGAGGCGCGTCGTCGCCGTTGGTTGGCTTATGAGCCATCAATGGAGCCCAGCCGCGTTGATCTGGATATTATTTCTATTTTTATTGATGGCAACGTACAGGGGCTTTTTCCGGTGTTCCAACCGCAGCTGGATTTGCGCACCGGCAAAATTCTTTCGGCCGAAATTCTGGTGCGCTGGCAGCATCCGCGATTGGGAATGGTACCGCCCAATGTATTTATCCCGTTATTGGAAAACTCTGGATTAATTGAACAAGTCACAGAGCAAATGATTGACGATGCCGTACGTGTTGCCGTGCTGTTGCGCAAACGCGGCTTGCCTTGTTGCATCAGTGTGAATATTGCCGCGTACGATTTAATTGAAACCAATCTTGCTGAAATTATTAATCAGGCGCTGATACGTTATCAGGGTGTGCCCGGCGATATTAAATTGGAGCTGACCGAAACCTCGGTCGCCTCTGACCCGCAGCGTGTGAAAAATGTGCTTATGCAATTAAGCGAGCTGGGTATTTACGCAGCGGTTGATGATTTTGGCACCGGTTATTCATCGCTATCGTATTTAAGTTTATTCCCCATTCGCGAATTAAAAATCGACCGCTCATTTGTTGGCGACATGCTCGGCAATCCGCGCAACCACAGCATTGTCCGCTCCACCATTTTGATGGCGCGCGAACTCGGGCTGATCACCGTTGCCGAAGGTGTCGAGGATGACCAAACACTCAACTTACTGAAAAAAGACGGCTGCGATCTTGCCCAGGGTTATGTGATTGCGCGGCCGCTACCTGAGGCCGAATTCATCGAATTTATGCGCGCCCATGCGGCCGAGATATTTGATATCAGCAAGTTTATGAAATAGCCCAGCTTGCCTTAGGCATTAATTCTTTTGGGTTATTGGTGTGCCTGTTCAGGCATACACCTTCCTATTATTCCCTGCCAACTATCCTGCTCGTCCCTTTCTTTGTTTTGTCTCCTCGACATTCCCATTGAAATTTTAAGTATTAACTTAAGCACAGTTATTTTTATCTATTGTGTGTATTTCGGTAATACTTTCTTGAGTAAAAGGCATTTTTTAGCCGAAAAATCTACATTTATCCAAAACCAATTGACAGTAATACAAGCCCATAACTAACCTAATACATAAATCAATGTAAGTTAATAATAAGCTATGGCCAATAAGCCAGAACCACAGGCAAGCAAAAACCAAAACAGGTCTCAATAGCACATTAATCGTGGAGATAAAAATAATGCGGAACATAATCAACCCTTTACTTTGGATGCGAGCGGGAGCATCCAGCTTCTGCGCACTAACCCTTTTGTTGGGTGGTTGCGGGGGCGGAAGTGACGGTAAAAGCAGTGCCAACAGCGACGTTGAACTGATTATTTTGGAAGAGGGGCAAACAGTATCGGATGTGCTGAGGTCGCGCCCATCCAGCAGTGCGGGTAACTCTTCCAGCGGCTCAACTACGGTACCGATTACCCAAACACCGGGCACCGAAGGGGATCGCCTTTTTGTGCGCGCCAGTGATAACCAACAAAATATTTCCGGTTTCGAATTTTGTTGCGGCCAGTACGACACCTATCAAGAGCATTCTTTTGTCGAGGCGACGGGTGATTTCATCAAGTTGGATGGTGGATTTTGGGGAAGCGGCGTTGAAGGCACGCTCGGTGAACGAGTGTTTTCCAGCTACGGCGATGGTTACGAAAACCCTGAGGATACATCGGCTGCGCAATTGGGGCCGCAAGCGGTAGGCAGTGTGTTGAGCCCTGCATTCACCATTGGGCACAGCTACATAAATTTCTTGATCGGTGGCGGAGCCAATCGCTTTGATGCAGCCAATGCAACCGCAGTGGTCTTGCTCGTTGATGGTGTTGTCGTGCGTCAGGCTCACGGCAAAAATCAGGTCAACAAGGTGACTTGGGAATCCTGGGATGTGAGCGAGTTTGCTGGCAAAACGGCGCAAATAAAATTTATTGATAACCACCCGAATGATAATTCCGATACTGCAGTGCCTTATGTGTTGGCAGATGAATTCCGCAGTGCCAATAAGGCGGCTGTGGTGCCCGCAGCGGACTCAAAGGTTCCAGTCAGTGCGGTAGACATTACCACTGCGCCCCAGTCTACCGGTGATGCATTATTTACTCGTCTGACCGATGCCAATCAGCACATTGCCGGATTTGAATTTTGCTGTGGCCGTTACGACACTTATCAAAATCACAGTTTTATTGCGAGCGGCGATTTTATTCGCTTTGACGGCGGCCAATGGGCGAGCGATATCATTAACAAATTAGGAGATCGTGTCTTTGCCAGTTACGGGCAAGGTTTTGCAGATGGTGCCGATGTCGCTGGCAGTTGGTATGGCTGGGAGGCAACCGGCACTTTGCGCAGCCCAAGGTTCACCATTAACGCTCGCTATATTAATTTTTTGGCAGGCGGTGGCATTAATCGTTTTGACAGTGAGCGCGCAACGGCGGTTGTGCTACGTGTGAATGGAAAAATTGTTCGTCATGCAACGGGCAATGGTTTGGAAAAAGAATTGAGCTGGGCGAGCTGGGACGTTTCGGCGTTAATTGGCCAGCAGGCAGAAATTGAAATTATCGATGCGCACGATAATTCGCTCGAAGATGGTTCTTTCCCGTTTATTTTGTTGGATGAATTCCGTCAGGGCAACAAAGCGGCGGCCACACCGGTTGCGGATAGTGTTGTCAGTATCGCAGCGGGCCATGGCAAATCGCTACGATTGGATATGGGCGACCCCAATCCGTTTTACGACAACGGAAACTATTATATTTATTACTTGCAGAACAGCGGTTTTCATCCGTGGTATTTGGCAAAAACCCATGATCTGTTGAGCATGACCTACCCGTTGGAGGTGCTACCTGCATCGGGCGATGCCACGCGTCAGGATCAGTGGATTGGTTCGGGCAGTGTGATCAAAGATCGCAATGGCCAGTATCATCTTTTTTACACCGGGCACAATGCGCAAATTACACCAGTAGAAGCGGTAATGCATGCAACGGCGGATGACGCTACATTAGCGCGCTGGTCTCCCCAGCCATCGCTGACGTTTACCGGATCGGCAGGTTACAGTGATTTTGATTTTCGTGATCCTTTGGTGTTCTGGAATGAAGCGGAACAAAAATATTGGATGCTGATTACATCGCGGTACCAATCAAAAGCGGCGATAGGTTTATATACATCGGATGATTTAAATAGTTGGACAGCGGCGGCTCCACTCTATACTGAAACCTCACCGCTCAATCTTGAAGTGGCGGACTATTTCACGCTGGCACAAACGCCATTTATCGTGTATTCCGATCAACGCGATAATTCACGGCAGGTGAAATATTTGCAAAAAACAGGATCTGCATGGAGTAAGCCAGTGTATGAAGCGCTGGATGGCAAAGCGTTTTATGCTGCGCGTACCGCAGGTCATGACGATGAGCGTTTGCTGTTTGGTTGGGTGGCGCACAAGCAGGGGCGGAGTGATACCGGTGCCTCCACCTGGGGTGGCGATTTAATGGTGCATCAGGTTGGTAAAACAGCGGGTGATGAGTTGGCAGTATTCCTACCGGAAAAATTGCGTGCCGGTTTGGCAAGCGCCCAGCCTGTTACCCGTGTCTGGAATGAAGGCGATGTAAGTGAGAGCGGAAGCGCGATTGCGGTAGCGGCAAATGCGCGTTTCACCCTTGCAGAATCTGCACAAAAAAACCGGCTCTCATTCCGTGTCACCAGTAATAACGCCGATGCAACTTTTGGTGTTCAGTTGCGCAATCCGCTGACTAATCAATTGGCGGTTATTGAAATTAATGCCGCGCAAGAGTGGGCGAAATACTACCGCGCAGGTGATGCGGCAAATGCCGATAATCCTGTTGTGGCGACACCTCTGGATGCTGTTGCGGGAGTGGAGGTTGAGATCCTGTTAGATCCTGCAGCAGGTGTCGGTGCGGTGTATTTTAACCGCTATCGCGCACTCAGTTTCAGATTGTACGAATTGGCGGATTATCAAATTGGTGTCTATGCCACTGCAGATGCAATCAGCGTCAGTAATCTGGAGCGTTTTGCGCAATAGTTATTGTTATAAAAATAACAACGTTTTTTGGTCGCCGGTATTTGCTTGTTAGCAAGCACCGGCGGCATTTTTAGAAATAAACAGGTGTAGTGGTATGAATAAAATTATTTTTTGGGCGATTACAGTTGCGGTCGCCGGATTTTTATTTGGTTTTGATACGGCGGTCATTTCCGGTGCGGATCAACCAATACAAAGGCTCTGGAATACCAGCCCATTGGTGCATGGTCTGCTGATTATGTCTTCCGCGCTTTGGGGGACAGTACTGGGGGCATTATTCGGTAGCATTCCCTGCGATAAGTACGGTAGAAAACTGACGCTGATCGGTATTGGTGTTTTATATTTGGTCTCTGCACTCGGTTCAGCTATCGCGCAGGACCCTTATACATTTTCACTCTTGCGTTTTATCGGTGGTTTGGGGGTGGGCGCTTCGTCCATTGCTGTGCCTGCGTATATTTCGGAAATCGCGCCCGCTAAACACCGCGGCCGTTTGGTGGCCATGTACCAATTCCAAATAGTGCTCGGTATTTTGGTGGCATTCTTTTGCAATTATTTACTGGCCGGTATCAGTGAAAATGACTGGCGTTGGATGCTGGGTGTAGAAGTGATTCCCGCCTTTATTTTTCTTGTGTTGGTATTAAAGGTGCCGGAAAGCCCACGCTGGCTGTTGTTGAAGAAAAACGACGAAAAACATGCGCGCGCTGTATGGCAAATGATGAATGAGCCAGATGTGGAAAAAATTGTGCGCGATGTCCGTCACAGCCAACAGGTAGCATCGAGCGATAAATTGTTTTCCGGAAAATTTAATGTGCCGATATTACTGGCGTTTTTGATTGCATTTTTTAACCAGCTTTCGGGAATTAATTTTATTATCTATTTTGCGCCGCGCGTCTTTGAGTTGGCGGGAATGGATAGCTCATCATCCTTGCTCTCCACCGCGGGTGTGGGCATTACCAACCTTATATTTACTATGTTGGGCTTGTACCTGATTGATAAGGCCGGGCGCAAATTGCTGATGTTGATAGGTTCTTTTGGTTACATTATTTCGCTATCTGTCGTCGCCTGGGCATTTTATACCGGTGCAGGCGGTTTGCTGGTGGTGTTCTTTATTTTCCTGTTTATTGCGTCACATGCTATTGGTCAGGGCGCTGTTATCTGGGTATTTATTTCAGAAATATTCCCCAACAGTGTCCGGGCAAAAGGGCAGTCACTGGGCTCGGGTACGCACTGGGTGTTTGCAGCGTTGATTGCGTTGCTGATGCCGTATTTCCTCAACGAATTCAAGCCACACATTATCTTCCTGTTTTTCACCGGTATGATGGTGCTGCAATTGATTTTTGTGCTCTTCATGATGCCGGAAACCAAGGGGCGCACGTTGGAATCGCTTTCGGAAAATATGTCTGACAAGAGTGCTGATGTGCGCTGAGTTTTTACGGGAACAATCAAATAAAAAAGAGCAATGAAATAAAAAAGCGGCTGAAATAAGCCGCTTTTTTATAGGTATCGATAATAAAAAATGTGTTACTGGATGTTAGTGGTTCGATAATCGATCAGGAACGCCACCTTTTAGCAGCACCGTTTTGTCCGGGGCAAAGTGTGAATACAGCGGCAAAATGGCTCCACCAATTGCAATCGCATTTTCACCCAGACTCCCCTGTTGTAATTGAGGGATGAATAAATTTTGTTGTTGCATAGACGTCAGACGGCGACGAACCATACTGACTAATTCACTGAGCAAATAGTTCGGTAATTCTGAATCGATAATGACGGCTTCCAAATCCAGGAAGCCGATGCTGCAGAGAATTGTGTGTACTAAACTGTCGGCGCAATCCACCATCCAGTCGTGTACCAGTGAGCGGTTCTCATCAATGACTAATGCCAATTCTGAAATGTGATTGATAGCAACCTGGTGGAAATTTAAATGAGCGATCAGTGTGGAAATGGAAGCGCGGTTTATCAGTGTGTCCCATTTTTGTTCGCGTGCGCGGCTATCAAGTGATGAGCAAGGGACTGGAATAGTGGCAAGGCATGCAGCATTGCTGTGAATACCGCGCTCAAGGTCGCCATTCAACACCAAACCGCCGCCGACAAAGCTACCGATGTAAATATATAAAAAATGTTCGTAGGGTTTGCCTTTACCGAAATACAATTCAGCCGCGGCTGCAGCCGAGCAATCATTTTCAAAGAAAATAGGGTAATCAATTCGCGCTTCCAATTCTTTGGCAAAATCGACGGCGGCCCATTGCGCCGCGACTTCATCGCTCATTTCGTTATGCTCGGCCCATTTTCCAATAAACCAGGGCATGGCAATGCCGACACCCACGAAACGTGTGCGCGCGGCGGCATCCAATTGGCTAACCATGTGCGCAACGCCCTGCTCGATAATGGACAACAAATCTGATGGCGTTGGTGAGCTGTAATCGGCGGTAGATTTTGCCAGCAAGTGACCTGCAAAATTGGCCAGCACAAATTCAATATTTTGCCTGCCTAATTTAATGCCCACCGAATAGAGTCCATCATCATTTATTTGATAAAGGTGCGAAGGTTGGCCAACACCCTGGCTGCGCCGCCCGGATTTTTCAATCAAACCACGCTGTTCCAGATCGTCCACAATGCGCGTGAGTGCGGGCAGTGTTAATCCCATCAAGCGCGATAAATCGGCTTTGGATGCTGCACCGGCTTTGCGCAATGCGGAAATGACAACGCGTTCGTTGTATTGGCGGAGGGTGGAAGAATTACTGCCTTGACTCATGGTTGGTTACTTGCAAGTTGTTTGTGGGCAATAAAAAACATGAATATGAAATTAATAAATTAAGTGCAGGATAAAACGGGTGTGATGATAACCCTATGATGTGCAAGCCGCCAGTTGGGCGGCATATTCAATGCTCCGTTTTTGCTGCGCTGTTTTATCAGCGGATCATTAGTGGCCTAGTGCGAGCAGGAGTTCGCTGCGGGTGGGTGGCAGGCAACCATGACGTGAGACATTAATGCTCGCTGCGGTAGCCGCGCGTATCAATGCGCTGTGAAGGTCCTTGTAATCCAGCTGGCTGTTGTCGCAGCTGTCCAGATTAAATTCATGCAAATACGCCAGCAAACAAGCGTAGAAAGTATCGCCTGCGCCGACCGTGTCACCTATTGTGCTGGGGGTAATAACGGGGGTGCTGATGTCGAGCGAATTTGTTATCAGGCGAGCACCCTTATCGCCTTTGGTATAAGCAAGCAGGGAATTGTCCAGCTGCTCGCGGATAATGTTGATGGCCTGCGCTTCGCTATGGCCGGGGTAGAGCATCGCCAGATCTTCATCGCTGGCTTTCAGATAATCGCACAGCGGAATAATTTGCTGCAGGCCATCAATATAAGCGCGCACATCGGAAACAAATTGCAACCGGACATTAATGTCCACGCTGATTTTTATCCCGCGCTTTTTAGCATGGTTAAGTACTTCAATAATGGCTGGCAGATCTTGCGGCTCCAGTGCGAGTGAGCCTGTGTGCAGAATCCGGGTGGTATCGGGTAGTACGTGAATCAATTGTGCGGCGGTGGTGTCGCGGTCGGCAATGTGATGGCGATAAATGCTGTAGTGCGGATGGCCACTGTGATCCAGCGTTACCAATGCAATTGACGATGGCAGAGGCGAGCGGCGACCAGCAGCGTAGTGCACATCATTTGTTGCTAAATAATCCACAAACTGCACACCAAACACATCCTCGGATACTGGCGTTAAATAAGCGCAGGGAATTAATTGTCTGCCAATGCCAATTGCCACATTAAAAGGTGAGCCTCCCAGATGGGGTTTAAAACTGCCATCGGCTTGCATCAATAAATCAACAATGTTCTCGCCAATCACCGCAATCATTATTTTTTCCTCTGCGAAACTAGAAACGCTGCATTTTTAAAAAGTGAACTTATGTGTTTGTATTGTGTTAATCGGTAACACAATTCATTTTTTAGTGAAAACTGGTAACAAAATTTCAGTTTTTAAACACAAAAAATATTCTTTTTATATGTTTTATCTATTGTTATTTAGTTTTATAAGTAAATCAATGTAATAAATTTTTATTTTTTGTGATTATTCATTTTGGTTTATTTTAATTGATAAAAATCAATAAGTTAGTATTTTATTTTATGGGTGTTTGCCGGTAATAGGTCGTTGTTTGGTATTTTTATAGCGAATTAATCTTTAATTAAGTTAATCAGTGTTATATATTTGTCTGGAGCGAATAATTTAACGCTTGAAAAATAACTATTAAAAAATAATCAACGAGGCATCGTGATCATGAATAAAAAACAATTTGTGCTAAGTGCCGTTTTTTGTGCGGTACATTCGGCGGTGATGGCATCGGCTGCGCAAGCGCAAAGCGAGGAGGAGATCGTCAGTACTGAGGTTGCGCCTGCAGCAGAAAAAGCGCTCGATGCGCAAGCAAATACCGCGGGAGAGGCAGGAGAGAGCCAGATAGAAGAAGTGATGGTGGTGGGTTACAGCACTGCCAAAAAAGAAGACATCACCGGCGCGGTTGCTGCTGTCAATTTGGATGAAGTGAGCAGCAAACCGTCCGGCAATATCATGCAAAATTTGCAAGGCCGTATCCCCGGTGTGCAGATCCTTACCAATGGTAGCCCCAGTTCAAACGCAACGGTGCGCATTCGCGGCCAGGGTTTGGGGGTGCTGGGTTACAACGATCCACTTTATGTGATTGATGGTGTGCCGACCAATTCGGGCATGCATGAGCTTAATTCCCACGATATTGAATCCATAGCGGTATTGCGCGATGCAGCATCGGCCAGTATTTACGGTTCGCGCGCGGCTAACGGGGTCATTATTGTGACCACCAAAAAAGGCCGTGAAGGCACGCATTTGGATGTGAAGGTCAACCATACAACAGAAAATTTTGATTACGATCTGAATCCGCTCAACACCCAACAGCGCGGCGAAGCCGTATGGCGCGCAGCAGTGAATGACGGCTCCAATCCCAATAATGCCAGCCCGCTTTATTCCTATGACTGGAATGGTGATTATGAAAATCCGCAACTCTATTCAGTGATCCTGCCCACTTATATTGACGGCGCAAAAACCATGCGCCCGGCAGATACCAATTGGTTTGATTTGGTCACCCGTTCATCAACCTCCGAAGATGTGCACATAGGTTTATCCAGTGCCGATGACGATACATCGGCCTATGCATCGCTCGGTTATTTGAAGCGCGAAGGCGTTGTGGATAGTTCGGCATTTGAGCGTATCAGTGCACGCCTGAATTCGGAGCATTTATTTGCCGACGGCAAAGTCAAAATTGGTGAGAACCTGACCATTACCAATCAGGAGCAAAATCTGGTCAATGATTTAGCGGGCAATATTCTCGGCCTTGCTATAGAGCAGCAATCGATTGTGCCGGTGCGCACAGAAGATGGTGAAGGTTGGGGCGGGCCGACAGCGGGCATTACCGACCGCGACAATCCGGTGCGCATTATTGAAATGAACCGTGACAATGTCAGCCGCTTTAATAAAGTATTGGGCAATGTGTACGTTGAAGTGACCCCAATTGACGACCTGACCTTGCGCAGCAGTTACGGTGTTAATTACGGGCAATTCAAATTCCGCAATTTCACTAAAAAATTTACCGCAGGCAGTTTGCAGTTTAGTGATCGTTTAACAGTGACCGACGATTGGAATCTCAGCACTGTGTGGTCTAACACAGCGCAATACAAATTCACGCTCGCGGATGCACATCATTTTGATACTTTGATTGGTACCGAGACGATTGATTTTGAAAGTGAAGCGTTTAGCGGCACTGCTTCCGGTTTTGCGTCGCAAGATCGTGATTATGCATTTTTGTCGCAAGGTTCCAGCGGTGTGGCAGTGACCGGTTCGGGCAATGAATGGATTTTGAAATCCTACTTCGGCAAAGTCGATTATAACTACGATGGAAAATATCTCGCGTCTGTTACTGTGCGTCGCGATGGTTCTTCGCGTTTTGGTGAAAACAATCAGTGGGGTGATTTCCCTTCAGCATCGGTAGGTTGGCGGATCAGCGACGAAACTTTTTTTAATATCGATGCAATTGATGAGTTGAAATTGCGCGCGAGCTGGGGCCAAAACGGCAACCAGGAAATTAACACCCGCGCAATTGCTACGATTTATGAATCGCGTTACGCCACCCAGTCGCTGTTCACTACCTTGCAAGATGAAGGCACTGCTTACGATTTATATGGTGCAGACCAAGGCACATTGCCTTCCGGTTTTGCCAAAATCCAAACCGGCAATCCTGATTTGAAATGGGAAACCTCAACCCAGACAAACTTTGGTGTGGATTTTGATTTGTGGGATCGCCGTGTTTATGGCAGCGTCGATTGGTTTAAAAAGCGCACGGAAGATATTTTGACAACAACCCAGCCATTGGCCACCGAAGGTGAAGGTGCGCAAATGATTGTTAACGGCGGCACCATTGATAACAGCGGTGTGGAATTAATGTTGGGTTATGTCGATGAATTTGAAGTGGCGCAACTTGGTGTGTTCGGTGTAGACATCACCGGCAATATTTCTGCGGTAAAAAATGAGGTTGTCGATTTACCTGCTGCGGTTGTTAATTCATTTGGTGGCAATGGCCGCGATAAAACGATTCTCGGTGAATCCATCAACACTGTGTATGGTTATGTGGCCGATGGTTTATTCCAGAATCAGGCAGAGATAGATGCACACGCCACCCAATCGGGCGCGGGTCTTGGGCGCATTCGCTACAAAGATTTGAACGGCGATGGTGTTATCAATGATCAGGATCAGGATTTTTTCGCAACGACAGATCCTGATTTTATTTACGGCCTGAATGTTAAAGTCACTTACAAGCAGTGGGACTTTAATATGTTCTGGCAAGGCGTACATGGCGGGTACATTAAAAACCAATGGCGTTTGTTCACTGATTTTACCTCGCTGAATATCGGCTCCAATTACGGTGACCGCACGCTCGATGCCTGGACTCCACAAAATACTGACACCAATGTGCCCGCACTCACCTTGGTAGACCGCAATAACGAAGGGCGCGAATCCAGTTTTTATTGGGAGTCGGCCACTTATCTGAAACTGCGCAACCTCTCGGTTGGTTACACCTTTGAAAACATCGGTTTTGAACGGGCGCGTGTTTATCTCAGCGGTGAAAACCTGATCACTATCGTTCCCAGCAGTACGCTCAGTCAGGACCCGGAAGCACCTAATGGCGTGTTCCCCAATCCGCGTCGAGTCACTCTGGGTGTCGAGATGAATTTTTAATCCTTGATCGATAAATAACAACAGCGAGAATTCACAGGATATCGATGATGAAAACCAAACAATTGTTAAGCGTATTAATGGCTGCTTTATTGATCGGCGGCCTAACTGCCTGTAAAGAAGATTTGAGTAAAGACCAAAAAGGCACATTGACTGAAGAGCAAATTTCCAGCAATGAAAATCTTGAAGGCTTGGTGACGGCGGCGTATTCCTATTTGGGCAATGATCACTACACCGCGCCGAATTTCTGGTGGCCAACAGGTGATCTGCGCGCGGGTGATGCACACAAAGGCGGCAATGGGCCGGGCGATATTTTTGCCTATCACGCTATGTCAGTCTATTCGGCCATTATTCCGGATATGGAATCCTATCCGCCGGATTTTATTGATCTCAATAATAAAAAATGGGTGCGCAATTACACTGGAATTTCGCGTGCAAACACCGCGCTGAAAGCGCTGGCGAATGTCACTGAAGCGGATTTTCCCAAAAAGAAAATTCGCGAGGCTGAGTTAAAATTCATTCGCGCCATTTTTTATTTTGATTTGAAAATTCATCACAAACGCGTTCCGTTTATCGATGAAACTATGGATTCCGATCAGGTGAAAACCGTATCCAATATGGATTTGACGGATCAGCAATTGTGGGATGCCATAGCGGCAGACTTCCGTTTTGCGGCAACTACTTTACCGGTAACTCAGCCTGAAATTGGCCGCGCCAATCAGCTCAGTGCGAAAGCTTACCTTGCCAAAACCCTGTTGTTCCAAGCTTATGAGCAGGATGATTCCAACGCGGTCATTGCCATTAACCAAACCAAATTAACTGAAGTGGTCAATTTGGTCAGTGAAATTGAGGCGGCGAATGTTTACGGCCTGCTCGATGATTTTGGCTATAACTTTATGCATGAGTTTGAAAATAGCGAAGAGTCTGTTTTCGCGATCCAGCGCTCGCATAACGATGGATCGCCCGATGGCCGCGGCTCTTGGGCAAGCGCGTTAAATGCGCCTTTGCAAGGTGGATTTGGCTGTTGTGGGTTCCATGTGCCCACCGAAAATTTTGTCAATGCATTTAAAACCAGCGCGGCAGGTTTGCCTTTGTTTGATAGTTTTAACCTTGCCAACTACGTAACAGCAACCGATGCAGTCGATCCGCGCTTGGATCACACTGTCGCTATGCAAGGTAAGCCTTTTAAATACGACACTGCGTTGATGATTGAAAATGCCAATGCATGGGCGCGCGCACCGGCGATTTACGGCAACTTTATCTCGATGAAGGAATTGGAGCATCCTGAATGTGATTGCCGCATGCAGAATGGTCCCTTTCCGGTGTTTTCATTGAATACGGTATTGGTGCGTTTTGCCGATGTACTTCTTTGGAAAGCAGAAGCGCTAATTGAACTCGGCCGTCAGGATGAAGCATTACCAATTATCAACCGGTTGCGTGCCCGCGCTGCCAACAGTACCGGCATGTTGAACAATGCGGGTATTTATAAAGTGGGTTTGTATCCAGCGTTCGCTGACCAAGCGGCTGCACGTCGCGCGTTGCGCTGGGAGCGTCGTCTGGAGTTGGGGCAAGAAGGGCATCGCTTTTTTGATTTGGTGCGTTGGGGTGTGGCGAAAGAAACAATCGATGAATATCTCGAAGTAGAGCGTTTGCGTAAACCCTATTTGGATGAAGCCATTTTTGTAAAAGGCCGCGATGAATATCTGCCGATTCCCCAGCAACAAATTAATTTGAGTGGCGGCTTGTACAAACAGTTGCCGGGTTATTGATACGTATTGTTGTCTGTGAAATCTGTGCTGGATATGGGTATCACCCATGTCCAGCATGGCTTGAATCATTACTTCTTGTAAAAGGCCAATTTATGAAACGGTATCTTTCTGTGCTGGGTGTGACCTTGGGTCTGTCATTCGGTTTAACCTGCAGCTTAACGCAGACGTTTGCGTCTGGCGGCGCAAGTTCTGCAACCGGTTTATATCAGGAACAGTATCGCCCGCAATTCCATTTTTCACCTGTGCAGCAATGGATGAATGATCCTAATGGCATGGTGTATTACGCGGGTGAATATCATTTTTTCTACCAGCACAATCCTTACAGCACCATCTGGGGGCCTATGCATTGGGGGCATGCGGTGAGTAAGGATCTGGTACATTGGGAGCATTTGCCGATTGCATTATTTCCAGATCATCACGGCGCTATTTTTTCTGGCAGTGCGGTAATGGATCTTAATAACACCAGTGGGTTTGGCAGCAAAAAAAATCCGCCGATGGTGGCCATTTTCACGTACCACGATCACTGGGCGGAAAAGCTCGGCGCAAAAACCTTTCAATCACAAGGCTTGGCTTACAGCTTGGATAAAGGACGCAGCTGGACGAAGTATGCAGGCAACCCCGTATTAAAAAGCCCGGATATTCCCGATTTCCGCGATCCTAAAGTAACCTGGCATGAAGCTTCAAAACAATGGCTAATGACCTTGGCAGTAAAAGATCGAATCAGTTTCTATGCATCCAAAGATCTCAAAAAATGGCAGCACTTGAGCGATTTCGGCCAACAAATTGGCGCACACGGTGGCGTGTGGGAGTGTCCGGATCTTATCAAAATGCGTGTCGAGGGGAGTGCGGAAGAAAAGTACGTTCTATTGGTGAGTATTAATCCCGGTGCGCCAAACGGTGGATCGGGTACGCAATATTTTGTCGGCGATTTTGATGGCAAAACCTTTACGCTGGATAAAAAATTTGCGCGCGATCTAACGTCGCACCCGGCTGCGGATGTTATGGATAAAGGTGTATGGCTCGACCATGGCACGGACAATTATGCCGGTGTCACTTGGGCAAACCTGCCTGCGACAGACTCGCGCACATTGTTTGCTGGCTGGATGAATAATTGGAATTACGCCAACCAGATCCCAACTGACCGCTGGCGCGGAGCCATGACTTTGCCGCGTGAATTGGTGTTGGTGAAGCGCGGCGATGATTATCGCGTGCATTCGCGCCTGGTGGCAGAAATAGAAAAGTTGCATCAAACACCGCTCAAACTAACCAAGCCCATCACCGCTAAAAGCATCAACGTTGGCGAAGCCTTGGCGATGAAAAATATGCGCCAGCGTTTCCAATTAAGTATTCATTTACAACAGGCAACAACTGCAAGTCTGGTGATCGGCAATAGCGATGAGCGAGTGGTGTTCAGTATTGATAATCAGCGCAAGCAATTGCAGTTGCAGCGCGCCGATTCAGGTCAGGTCGCATTTGAGAGTGGGTTTGCCAAGCCACAAATCGCTGCGCTATCGGGTGCGTTAACGCGAGTGGATTTGGATGTGGTGTTGGATCGTTCATCGATTGAAATTTTTGTGAATGGCGGTGAGCGTGTTTTTACCAGCCAGATATTTCCCACCGCGCCCTATGACAGCGTCAGCCTGAACGCCGATGCCGAGGTGACACTGCAATCAGCGAGTGCCTTTGTTCTGGGTTCAATTTGGAACTAATACTTTTTTAGTTGTAAACGGTTTGCTTGTGTTTGTGGTTCTTCACCGGGCGTTATGCCCGGTTTTTTTTGATGTTTTTATTAAAACGTCCAACCCATTTGCAAGCCGCCACCGCGATAATCGCCACCGCTTGCATAAGCTGCATCAATCACAAAACGTTTCCAGCGATAACCAATCCCACTGCTAATTAAATTGTCGCGCAGGCCGGTTTGGTCATTGCGATAACCTACGCGCAGCGCGAGGCTATCAAACAAGCGGTATTCGGCACCGAGCGATAATTCCTGTATGCCTGCCTCTTCTGCCATGGGGGTGGATTCACTTAAATCGTAATCCAGTCCAAGGGTAAAATTTTCCCCCACATAACCCAGCCCCATACGCGCACGCGAACTTAATGTGATATCGCGCTCGGGTGTTTCGCCGGTGATAGAGTCGGGTTGCTGTTTGGTGCTGAAGGTTTTTTTGAACGCGTCTTTCACTGTCAGGCTGATGCGGTAGTGTTCGGCGAGTGTGGTGGCAATGCCGAAGTCAGCATTAAATGCCAGATGAGTTTCCTGGGTATCTTTAAACTCATCTTCGGCTTCATCAACTGAGCCCAGGTTATCGTTGAAGTCTGCAGTATCGCGAAAGGCATCAACGCGCATCAATTTCGGGGTAACTCCAATAGCGACCGCTTGCCCGAACCATTCAAATTGTTTGGCCATCGCCATGCCCCATTCGCTGATCACCAGTGCGTTGACATCAGCATTAGAGGTAAGCGTCTCGGTGGGGTCGATCAGTTGGCCATTGGTGTCGATCAATTGCGGATAATCCGCCGCTACGCTGCCTGGGTCTTCGCCTGCGGCAACCCTGCCCATGGATTCAATATAGTCCTCCAGTAGCGCGCGATCCTCATCGCTTACATTGGCAACACCACCGGCAATCACGCGCGAGCCAACATAAAAGCTGCCACCTTCGCCGTTGCTTGGCTCGCTGATGTTGATGCCAACAAAACTATCGACTGATAAATCATCATCTGAAATGTCATCGAGCAGGTCGCGCAGGTCGGTTGCGACATCGCGTACCAGCCCGGCGGATGTTTGTAAGGGCGCACTGTTAAATTGATTGACGGCATTACTGAGCTGGATGTCCAGTTCATCTTCTACTGCATCTACGGCATCCTGCGCGCCGTCTGAAACCTGCACAATAAGGCTGGGTAGATAAACCCTGCCATCGCGGCCTTCCTCCTCTTCACGGTTATGGAATGCCAGCAGAGCCGGATTGTAAAACGCAGCTTGGGCATGGGTGCCTATGGCGGTCGCTGCGCCCCCCATCGCGAGTGCCCGTGAATCATAAACGCCGTAACTGATTGCGCTGGCTGGGGCGGCCATCAACAGTCCGCCCAGCGCGAAGCAGGTGGCGACAACTGGGCGGAGTGGGTGAGAAAGCTGGGCGGCTAACGCTGTGATAGGTGACATGATAAGTACCAGATGAAAATACTGGCCGCCATAATGCAGAGACTCTATGGCGATTAGCCGTACATGGTTCACAGAAACGGGGTAAAACGCACAGTAATCCCCCATGCCTGATGAACTTGCCATGGCAATTTTGCTAGGGCGACATTGGCGTTTTGCGGTAAAGTGCGAACTTGTGCCGGTTTCTGGTGCTCTTAGTGCGGAACCCGCGGTCTGCCTTTAACGATTTCCCTATAACTACAATCAGTTTGGTTTTGATGTTGCTGAGATTGCCTATGTCTTTTTTTCGCTGGCTGAGCACGGCTTTTTGTCTTGGGCTTTTGATTTTCGCCCAGATTGCCCAGTCCGCCACGGTGAATGGGGTGCGTGTCTGGCGCGCGCCTGACCACACCCGAATTGTGTTGGATCTGGATGCACCGGTGAAACACAGCCTTACACTGGCTGCCAATCCGGATCGTATTATTCTGGATGTGTCCAACACGCGCCTGCAAGGCGATGTGTCGCGCCTGCCGCTTGCCGATACGCCGGTCAAAATCATTCGTAGCTCTGTGCAAAATAAAACCGATCTGCGCTTGGTGCTGGACTTAAAAAACAAAGTCGCGCCCAATAGTTTTTTGCTGAAAGCCCATGGCGGCATGCACGACCGGTTGGTCATTGATCTCTACGATGATGTTCCGGCAGCCACTGCGACGGCAACGCCCTCTACAGCAGCGCCAGCGCCGACATCCAACAAACCGGTACCCAACACATCAACCGTGCCGGTCGCCGATAAGCCGGTAAATAAACCCGCAGCCCAACCTCAACCGGTGGTAAAAGCCGATGTGGCGGGCAAGCGTTTTATTGTGATTGCGGTAGATGCTGGCCACGGCGGTGAAGACCCGGGGGCAATGGGGCCAAACCGTTTGCGCGAAAAAGAAGTCACACTTGCGATTGCCAAAGAATTAATTGCGGCGATCAATGCGCAACCCGGCTTTACCGGCAAGTTGACGCGCACGGGTGATTATTTTATCCCGCTTAAAAAACGCCGCGACCTTGCACGCAACATGAAAGCGGATTTGTTTGTCTCCATCCACGCCGATGCGTTCACCAAAGCCAGCGCGCGCGGTGCCTCGGTATTTGCGCTTTCACAAAACGGTGCGACTTCTGAAACGGCACGCTTTCTCGCGCAGCGCGAAAACGAATCAGATTTGATTGGCGGTGTGGGCAATATCAGTCTGGATGATAAAGATCAGGTGTTGGCCGGTGTGTTGGTAGATTTGTCCATGACGGCGACTTTGAATTCGAGTTTGCAAGTGGGGCATCACGTATTGAACTCCATGGGTGGTATTGCGCATTTGCACAAGCGTCATGTCGAGCAAGCGGGATTTATGGTGCTCAAATCGCCGGATGTGCCATCGATTTTGGTTGAGACCGGTTTTATTTCCAATCCGGAAGAGGCGCGCAAACTGGCAACAACGGCGTATCGTAAACAAATGGCGCAGTCGGTTTTTAAAGGCATCAAACAATATTTTTACCAGCATCCTCCTGCCGGGACTTACGTTGCAGCGCAGTTGGAATCAGGTAATTTGAAAGATTTTGAGAGGCAGCATACGGTTGCCTCAGGCGATAGCTTATCGGGAATTGCGGCGCGTTATGGTGTGAGCATGAAGCAATTACAGCAGCACAATAACCTGCGCGATACCAATGTTCGCATCGGCCAGACAATCAAAATTCCCGGCGGCTCAGCGCCTGTTGCGAGTGCGGTCACAAGTCAACCTGTCACGCGCGCAACCTATACACCTCCGGCTGCATTGCCAAAACAGCATCGTGTCGTAGCGGGCGATACTTTATCGCGCATCGCATCGCGCTATGGTGTAAGTGTGAGAGCATTGCAACGTCACAACAATATGAAGAGCTCGACGGTCAGGATTGGCCAAACCCTGAAAATTCCTACTTCTTGATTGATCCTGCTGCGGTTCCGTCCCATGTCAAAAATTAAATTACTCAGCCCGCGCCTTGCCAACCAGATTGCTGCTGGTGAAGTGGTAGAACGCCCCTCTTCGGTGATTAAAGAGTTGCTGGAGAATTCGCTCGATGCTGGCGCAACGCGTTTGGAAATTGATGTGGAGGAGGGCGGAATTAAATTGATGCGTGTGCGTGACAACGGCAGTGGTATCGACAAAGAAGATTTGCCGCTCGCACTCAGTCGCCATGCAACCAGCAAAATTTATGAACTGGATGATCTTGAAGCCGTTGCCACTTTGGGGTTTCGCGGTGAAGCACTGGCGAGTATCAGTTCTGTCGCGCGTCTTGCGTTGATCAGCAGCACTAACGATGACAGTGCAGGTTGGCAAGTGGTTGCAGAAGGGCGCGATATGGAAACGCAAGTGTCACCGGCACCGCATCCGCGCGGTACAACCGTTGAAGTGCGCGATCTATTTTTTAACACACCGGCGCGGCGAAAATTTTTGCGTACGGATAAAACCGAATACACCCATCTTGAAGATGTTGTAAAACGTTTGGCGTTGTCGCGCTTTGATGTCGCGTTTAATTTGCGCCACAACGGCCGCGCGATTTATTCCTGGCGCGCGGGCGATTCGCAGTTGGAGCAAGAGCGCCGTGTTGCACAGGTATGTGGGCCTGCATTTATGGAAAATGCGGTGCATATCGATATTGAACGCGGTCCGTTGCGTTTGTGGGGGTGGGTTGCGCAACCGACTTTTTCGCGCAGCCAGGCAGACCTGCAGCACTTTTATGTGAATGGCCGCGCTATCCGCGACAAGCTCGTCAGCCACGCGGTGCGTCAGGCGTACCAAGATGTTTTATATCACGGCCGTCATCCGGCATTTGTGTTGTATCTGGAGCTTGATCCATCGACTGTCGATGTGAATGTGCATCCCACCAAACATGAAGTGCGCTTTCGCGATAACCGCAGCGTGCACGATTTTATTTATTCCAGTTTGCATCACGCGCTCGCCAAAGTGCGCCCGGAAGACACGCTCGCACGGCGTGATATGGCGGGGGACGATGCAGGCGTAAATCCGTTTGCATTGACATCAATGCGCCCTGTACAAGGCATCGCAGCGGGTGAATTCAAAGGGCAAGAAACAATCGGCTTTCGCGCATCGCCAAGCGCCAGCTATTCATCGCAAGGCTACTCATCACAAGGCTACTCATCACAAGATTATCAACCTGCCGCGATTAATGTGGATGCTGTGCGCGAGCAGATGGCGAGTTATGGTGAATTGCATCGCCCTGTAAATTCCACTGCGACCTACGCTTTGCCTGAATCCTCCAGTGAGGATATTCCGCCTCTTGGTTATGCAATTGCGCAGCTCAAAGGTATTTATATTCTCGCCGAAAATGCGCAGGGTTTGATTGTGGTGGATATGCACGCAGCGCATGAACGCATTACGTATGAGCGAATGAAAGAATCCTTTGCTTGCGGGGGTATCCAAACGCAACCGCTGTTAGTCCCTGAGAGTATTGCGGTCAGTGAAAAAGAAGCGGATTGTGCAGAGAATTTTTCTGACATTTTTAAAACACTCGGTTTTGAATTGCAGCGTGCAGGGCCAGAGACATTATTGATCCGACAGCTACCGGTGATTTTGCATCGCGCAAAAGTAGAACAGTTGGTGCGCGATGTATTGTCCGATTTGATTGAGCATGGCACCAGCGAGCGCATCCAGCATCACATCAATGAAATTCTTGGCACTATGGCATGTCATGGTTCAGTGCGTGCTAATCGCAAATTAACGATTCCAGAAATGAATGCGCTCTTGCGCGATATGGAAGCAACTGAGCGCAGCGGCCAGTGCAATCACGGTCGCCCGACCTGGTTGTTACAGTCGCTTGATGACCTTGATAAATTATTCATGCGCGGCCAGTAATGAATGTTGAAACGGCTACAAAAAAGTTGCCCGTTATTTTTTTAATGGGTCCAACGGCTTCCGGAAAAACGGATCTGGCTATCGCATTGCGCGGGCATTTGCCGGTGGAATTGATCAGTGTTGATTCGACGCTTGTTTATCGCGGCATGGATATAGGCACAGCCAAGCCCACCGAGGAAGAATTGGCCGCAGCACCACACCGGCTGATTGATATTCGCGATCCATCTGAACCCTATTCCGTGGCTGATTTTCTTGCAGATGTAGAGCGGGAAATTACCGACATTCATCGCGCAGGCAGAATCCCGCTGTTAGTTGGCGGGACCATGCTCTATTTTCGCGCATTACTTGATGGCTTGGCCGATATGCCAGAAGCTGATGCTGAAGTGCGTGCGCAAATCGAGCGCGAGGCGGCAGAATTTGGCTGGCCCTACATTCATGCGCAACTTGCAGCAGTAGATCCGCAAACAGCAGCAGAGATCCATCCCAATCATTCACAGCGGTTAAGTCGTGCGCTTGAGGTATATCGCGTAAGCGGCAAAACTATGTCGCAGTTACGCGAGCGACAACACTCACAGGCTGGGGTAGGTGCTTTTTCCGAACGCTACAATCTCTGTCAATTAGCGATTGCACCACGTGATCGTTCAGTACTGCACAAACGTATTGAACTTCGGTTTGAAAAAATGCTCAAAAGCGGTCTGCTCGATGAAGTGCGAAAACTTTATGATCGAAGTGACTTGCATAAAGATTTGCCCGCGATTCGTGCTGTGGGGTATCGCCAGGTATGGGATCACTTTGATGGTGTGTGGGATTACGATGAAATGATTGAGCGCGGTGTGATCGCCACGCGCCAATTAGCCAAGCGTCAATTCACTTGGTTGCGCGGCTGGTCGACAACACCAAATAGTGATCTACACTGGATATACACTGAGACTGAGCAGGGAATTTCACTCACAAAGGAAGAAATTGTGCGTTGCGCCTTGAATTTTATAGGTTCCGCAGCCATATAATGTCCACGTGAGAACCCTAGTCAGATTTTCATGCTTTCTTCCACCCCCTCCTTACTGGATGTATAAGGTGTTTTGGGTGGGTAACTAATGCAGTCTTAAACTGCAAATTTTATTGTCCCGAGGAGAATAAACATGTCAAAAGGGCATAGTTTACAAGACCCTTACCTGAACGTTCTGCGTAAAGAACGTGTACCTGTATCCATTTATTTGGTAAATGGTATCAAGTTGCAAGGTCAGGTTGAGTCATTTGATCAGTTTGTCGTGCTGTTGAAAAATACAGTAAGCCAAATGGTTTACAAGCACGCCATCTCCACTGTAGTTCCATCACGTGCAGTACGCGTACCTCTGCTGAACGAAGCAGGTGGTATCGAAGGCGAAGAAGACGAGCAAGCCGAGTAATCTATCAAGCTATTGATATAGCCTCGAGGTCGCTAATTGTTTTTTGATCGCCCCGAATCGGGTGAACTGGCGGTGCTGGTTCACCTGAATTTATCTCACGGCCAAGAAGCCGAAGATCCCCGCGAATTTGAAGAACTGGTTTTGTCGGCAGGTGGTGATCCTGTGGCATTCCTGACCGGTTCTCGCGTCACCCCTACCGCTAAATTCCTTATCAGCACGGGCAAGCTACAAGAATTAGCTGATCTGGTTGCTGAACATAAAGCTGAGCTGGTGATTTTTAACCACACTCTCACGCCGAGCCAAGAGCGTAATCTTGAGAAAGTTCTCCAGTGCCGTGTGCTTGATCGGACAGGATTGATATTGGATATTTTTGCCCAGCGCGCACGCACCTTTGAAGGTAAATTGCAGGTGGAGTTGGCGCAGCTGCGCCACACTGCGACACGATTGATTCGTGGTTGGACACATCTTGAGCGCCAAAAAGGCGGGATCGGGTTACGCGGCCCAGGTGAAACCCAACTGGAAACAGACCGCCGTCTATTGCGTAACCGTATCACCATGATCGAACAGCGTTTGGAAAAAGTGCGTTCGCAGCGAGAGCAAGGCCGTCGCTCTCGCCAGCGAGCAGCGATACCGACGGTATCTTTGGTTGGTTACACCAATGCTGGAAAATCGACGTTGTTTAATCGCATTACGGGCTCTGATGTGTATGCGGTTGATAAGTTATTCGCAACTCTTGATCCTACTATGCGCCGTATTGAGTTATCTGACATTGGTGCGGTTGTGATGGCTGATACTGTGGGCTTTATCAGTCATCTACCTCATAAATTAGTCGAAGCTTTCCGTGCGACTTTGGAAGAGGCCAGTAACTCAACTTTACTTTTACATGTGATAGATTCCGCTGCCGATGAGCGTATGCGCAATACCGAGCAGGTAGAGTTGGTGTTGGAAGAGATTGGTGCGGCAGATTTACCGCAATTGCGTGTGTATAACAAACTGGATCTGCTAGCGGATACCGAGCCGCATATTGATCGGGATGACGCGGGCAAGCCTGTTGCTGTCTGGCTTTCTGCCCAAACAGGCGCAGGTTGTGATTTACTGACAGCGGCTATCTCTGAGTTGTTGGGTAAAGAGGTCGTGCAAGGTCGGTTGGTTTTGACTCCCACCCAAGGGCGATTGCGCGCTATGCTCTACACCCAGCAAGCAGTACTGGATGAAGGGTATCGGGATGATGGCTCCACTTTGCTTCATATCCGTATACCCAAAAGTGATTTATTAAGAATTCTCAGTGCAGTTGCAATTGCTTTTGATGATTTGCAGTGGGTTGACCAGACCCCGGTGTTGGATCAGAAGCCAATTAATGGGAATTCCGGGGAGTTGTAAATTGAATCATCGTCCCCATGACAGCTTTACTTTCTACGTGGAGAAAAACTATGGCCTGGAATGAACCGGGAAAAGACAAAGACCCCTGGGGGGGGCGTGGTGGCAGGAATAACGATGGTCCACCAGACCTTGATGAGGCGTTCAGAAAATTGCAAGAAAAACTGAACGGTATGTTTGGTGGCAGCTCCGGTGGAGGTGGCAAAAGCTCCAGTGGTGGTTTTGGATCTTTGTTCGCGATTATTGCGGTTGTCGCTTTGGTTTTGTATCTGGGCGCTGGCGTATATCAGGTAGATGCCAAAGAGCGTGCAGTGGTTCTGAAGTTTGGTGCCTTCTCGGAGATAAAAACCGAGGGTCTGAATTGGAATGCGCCGTTTATCACCGAGGTGTACATAGTCAACGTAACCGGCGAGCGCCAGTATCCTTCTCGCGGCCTGATGCTGACCGAAGATGAAAGTATTGTTGAGTTGCCAATTACTGTGCAATTCAACGTGTCTGATGTGCGCGCTTATGTATTAAACGTAAAAGATCCTGAAATCAGTTTACGTCATGCGACAGATTCTGCTGTGCGTCACGTAATTGGTTCAAGTGAATTGAATCAGGTGTTGTCTGAGGGGCGTCAAGCAATTGCAGCGGAAGTTAAACAGCGCCTGCAGGCTTACATGGACTCTTATGGTGCGGGTATCCAGGTTATTAATGTCAATATTCAAGATGCTCGTCCGCCGGAAGAAGTGCGTTCTGCTTTTGATGATGTGATCAGGGCAAAAGAGGATGAGGCGCGGTTGAAAAACCAGGCGCAAGCTTACGCGAATGGCATCATCCCTGAGGCGCGCGGTCGCGCTCAACGTATGATCGAAGAGGCAGAGGCCTACAAAGCAGAAGTGATTGCTCGTGCAGAGGGTGAGTCTGACCGCTTTGAAAGTCTGCTAACCGAGTACAAGCGTGCTCCCGAAGTGACGCGTCAACGACTTTATTTGGAAACTGTAGAAAGTGTGATGAAAAATTCATCGAAAGTGATGGTTGATGTAGAGGGTGGCAATAATATGTTGTATCTGCCCCTTGATCGTATGGGCAGCCGTTCGTCGGCAGTAGAGCCACAAACCCAAGTACCGGCAGAGAGCTACAACAGCAGGGCCACCCAGACGGTTGAGCCAACCAAGCCACTTGTTCGTCGGGAGATGCGCTAATGTCAACTAAAGGTTTTGCTTCATTAATTGCGCTGATAATTGTGTTGCTTTTGGCATTTAACTCAATTTTCGTGGTTACTGAATATCAGCGCGCAATCAAGTTGGAGTTCGGTCGTTTGGTAGAGGCAGATATCAAGCCCGGTTTGCATGTTAAAAAACCTTGGGCCAAGGTAGCCAAATTTGATGCCCGTATACTGACGGCTGATATGACACCCGAAAGTTTTTTTACTGTCGAAAATAAGCGCTTGGTAGTTGACTCTTACATTAAATGGCAAGTGAAAGATGTTGAGACCTACTATAAGGCAACCAACGGCGATGAGGCGACAGCTGAAAACCGTTTGGCCCAGCGTGTAGCGGATGGTTTGCGCAACCAGTTTGGTCGCCGTACTTTGCATGATGTTGTATCGGGTAAACGTGATGAGCTGATGAGTGAAATCACTGCCAGCATCAATGTTGATGCAGTGAAATTGCTGGGGATTGAAGTAAAAGATATTCGTGTAAAGCGTATCGATTTCCCTCCAGAGGCAAGTCAATCTGTATTTGCCCGTATGGCTGCAGATCGTGAAAAAGAAGCGCGTGAATACCGTTCACAGGGTAAAGAACAGGCTGAGGTAATCAGTGCTGATGCGGATAAACAAGTTGCTGTACTGGAAGCTAATGCTTACCGCGATGCAGAGCGTATCCGCGGTGATGGCGATGCGCGTGCGGCAGCGATTTTTGCCGAGGCCTACAATAAAGACCCTGAGTTTTATAGTTTTGTGCGTAGCCTCAATGCTTACCGCCAAAGCTTCAGTGGCAAAGAAGATCTGATGGTGGTTGACCCCAACAGTGATTTCTTCCGCTATCTGAAGGATCCGCAGGGTAAAAACTAGATATCAAGGCTTGATCCCATCGCCCGCATTGCGGGCGATGTTCTTTGTAGGGCATCTGTTTGCATTTGGCCTACAAATCTTTTAGTAAACAGTGTTAAAATGCCGCAACCGAGCCAGGAGCTCGGTTTTTTTATGCGCGCTTGCTGGATAACCTGCATTTAACCCTGCATCTTGAACCTAGAGTCGCTTATGACCTACGCTGATCGCTGGCTGTTGCCGGACGGAGTGGAAGAAATCCTTCCGGTCGAGGCCAAAGCCATAGATAGTTTGCGCCGCCGCTTGCTGGATTTGTACAGCACTTGGGGCTATGACATGGTGATCCCACCATTACTTGAATACACAGACTCCCTGCTGATTGGCTTGGGGCGTGATGTCGATTTATTGACCTTCAAAGTGACTGACCAGCTGAGTGGTCGCACTTTAGGTATCCGTGCGGATATCACCCCGCAAACAGCACGTATGGATGCCCACAGTTTTGATCGCAATGGTGCCAACCGTCTTTGTTATGCTGGACATGTTGTTCACACAAGACCAAAAAATCCATTGGCGACACGAACTCCTATTCAGGCCGGTCTTGAATTCTATGGTGAATCGGGTATCGCAGCTGATATTGAAGTGGTTTCGTTATTGCTGGAATCCCTGCAGGTTGCGGGCTTGCCTCGATTGCATATCGATTTAGGGCATGTGGGGATTTATCGCGCTATTGCTGTGGATGCCGGTCTGACTAAAGACCAAGAAGATACTTTTTTTGAATTGTTGCAACGCAAGGCGACCACGGAGATTCGCGGTTGGGTCGCGTCAAACATTTCGGATGCAACCAAAGCGCAGCTGTTTTTGGCGCTGCCTGGTTTGGCAGGCAACCGCAGTGTATTGAACAAAGCTCGTGATCTATTCAAGAGCGTCAAGGCTGCACAGGTTGCAGTAGACCAGCTTGATGAGGTTGCAAAAGTTATTGAGCAGCGTTATCCATCAGCAGAGCTCTACTTCGATCTGGGCGAGTTGCGCGGCTATCATTACCTGACCGGTTTGGTATTTGCCGCTTTTGCTCCCGGTTATGGTAATCCCATCGCCAGTGGTGGCCGCTACGATCACATCGGCGAAGTATTTGGGCGTGCGCGTCCTGCGACCGGATTTGCAGTCGATATCACAGCCATTAGCAAGTTGGGCTTACTGTCCAAGTCGTCTGTATCGGCTATTGCTGTGGTTGATACGGGCGATGTATTGCAATGGCAGGCGGTTCAAAAACTGAGGCAAGACGGGCAGCGAGTTATTGCCGTTGGCCGCAACGAAGATATTGCCGCTTTGGGGTGTGATCGCCAGCTGTTGTTAAAAGATGGCCAGTATCAAGTCATCGCGCTTTAATCAAACCGTTTTCTTTTTATCTAGCACAGAGAGTTAAACCAGTCATGGGCAAGAACGTCGTGGTATTGGGCACCCAATGGGGTGACGAAGGCAAGGGCAAGATCGTAGATTTGCTGACAGATCAGGTCTCCCTGGTGACCCGCTTCCAAGGTGGTCACAATGCAGGCCATACCTTGGTGATCGACGGTAAAAAAACCGTACTTCATCTGATTCCATCGGGCATTTTACGTGAGGGTGTGACCTGCCTTATTGGTAATGGTGTGGTGTTATCACCCGAAGCATTGCTCAAGGAAATCGCAGGTCTTGAAGCAAACGGTGTAGCGGTGCGTCAGAATCTTCGCCTGTCACCAGCTTGCCCCCTTATTCTTCCCTACCATGTTGCGCTTGATCAGGCGCGTGAGTTGGCGCGTGGCGATGCCAAAATTGGCACCACCGGTCGCGGCATCGGCCCAGCCTATGAAGACAAGGTTGCTCGCCGCGGTTTGCGCCTTGGTGATTTGGCTGATTTGAAAAGCTTCGCTGTTAAGCTGAAAGATATTCTGGCTTACCACAACTTTGTGTTGACCCAGTATTTCAAGGTGGAAGCTGTTGATTTCGACAAGGTGATGGCTGACTGCATCGTATGGGCAGAGCAGTTGTTACCAATGATGGTGGATGTAACCGAGCAGCTGCATACCGCACGTGAGAACGGCGAGAGCATTCTGTTTGAGGGTGCTCAAGGTTCCCTGTTAGATATCGATCATGGTACCTATCCGTTTGTGACTTCATCCAATACGACAGCTGGTGGTACAGCCACTGGTTCCGGTTTTGGTCCACTTTACCTTGATTATGTATTGGGTATTACCAAGGCTTATACCACTCGTGTAGGTTCGGGGCCTTTCCCGACCGAATTGGAATGTGAGATTGGTGAATATCTTGGCAAGAAAGGCCATGAGTTTGGTGCGACAACTGGCCGCAAGCGCCGCTGTGGCTGGTTTGACGCGGTTGCTGTACGCCACGCTAACCGTATCAACAGTGTGACGGGTATTTGTTTGACCAAGCTTGATGTTCTTGATGGCTTGGAGACGGTCAAAATCTGTATCGGATACCAGGATGCTGCAGGCAAGCCTATTGTGGGTATGCCGTATGATGCGGATGGTTGGGCGGGCATCAAGCCTGTATATGAGGAAATGCCTGGCTGGAGCGAATCTACTGTTGGTGTGCAATCATTGGATGCATTGCCCGCCAATGCTCGCGCGTATATCCGTCGTTTGGAAGAGCTGATCAAGGCACCGATTGATATCATCTCTACCGGTCCTGATCGTGTTGAAACGATCGTTTTGCGTCATCCGTTTTCTGCTTAAATAGTCGTTCATTTCTACTCCTCTAAAGCCCGCTTCTGACAGCGGGCTTTTTTATTTACAAAACCTTCGCTCATCTTTGAAGTCGCAATTCGCTTTTGATTGATAGCGCTGTCAAATATTGCTGTTTTTTATCAAAACACAAGCAAATTGGATGTTATTTATCTTATTGTCAAATTGACTTAACCGGTTACATTCGCATAATATTAGGTGATCCTAGGTATGAGTGCATAAAAGTATCGGGATAGGGTGGTATTTAACTCCCTGATTTACGAGTTTTAAGTTTGGTTGCCCGCAACAGGCAAATAAAAAGTTACCTAATCATAAATTTAACAAAGGGGTTGGCTATGGTTTTTAATAAAAATCACAAGACCGCACAGCAATCGATACAGTTTAAAAAATCCATGTTGGCAATGTGCATAATGGCGTTGAGCGCGCCCTCTTTTGCACAAAATGACAGCGCTGTACCAGAGAGGGAAGAAGTTGAGGAGATGGTCGTTACCGGTATGCGTCAAGCGCTGAGTACCGCCCAGGACATCAAGCAAAATGCAGATACTGTTGTTGACTCAATTACTGCAAAAGATCTGGGTTCTTTCCCGGATAAATCAGTAGGTGAGGCATTGCAACGCGTTGCGGGTATATCTGTCAGCCGCTTTGCTGCGCCATCTGATACATCGCACTTCTCGGCGGAGCCAGCCGGTGTGGTGGTTCGTGGCTTACAGCAAGTTCGTTCCGAATTTAACGGGCGCGATTCTTTCAGCGCCAATGCTTCACGTGGATTGAGTTGGGGTGATGTATCGCCCGAACTGATGTCTGGTGTTGATACCTACAAAAACCAGACTGCAGAGCTTATTGAAGGTGGTATCGCCGGTACCATTAACCTGCGTACCCGTCTTCCTTTTGATCAGGAAGGCGACTTGAAAGCCGTGACGCTCAATTACAACTACGGCGATCTGTCTAAAGAATACACACCAGAGGTTTCAGCGCTTTACAGTACCCGCTGGGATACCGCTGCCGGTGAGTTCGGGGTTTTGGGCAACATAGCGATGTCCCAAATCGAAACGGCTTCACAGGGTGTCCAGTTGTTCCGTATCAACCGTTTCCGCGATACCTTCGGTGCCGATGCGCCATCGCTGACCTACATTCCTGATGGTGTTTATTTCCGTGATATCACCTATGACCGCGATCGCCAAGGCGTTGCGCTGGCGGCACAGTGGAAAGACCACGATGGTAAATACGAAGTTGCCCTCCAATACAATCGCTCCGAATACGAAAACAGCATGGAAGAGTATGTTGTTGCGACCGATATGGGTAATGCCTCGTTTGGTCAGAGCGTATTCTGGGAAGTTGAGGCTGGCAGTGACAAGATCCCTCTTCCGGCTGATGGTTCAGACCCCTTCACGTTTGATGACAGAGGTATGTTCCAGACCGGTGTGTTGACCGCCCAGCATGGTTGGTGGGGTGGCAGTAATGAAGAGTCCAAGCAGTTCGCGACTATGGCTAGCGGCTTGCCTTTAACCAATGTGTGCTTTGCCTGGAACGGTTGTACCGATGGCCCTGAGCCGGTTAACAGAGGTATGGGTATCCTGAGTACCACCCGCGCATCTGCCAGCAAAAACATGACCCAGGATTTTGGTGTCAATGTGAAGTGGGAGCCAACCGATACGTTGCACGCGGTGTTTGATGTGCACTACGTAGATTCGACTGTTGATGGTTACGACATCAGTACCGACAACAAGAGCTTTGCCACTGCCGCTGTTGATTTAAGAGGCGTGCCTTCTTTGACACTCTCAGCTCCGCCAAACCAAAACCTGAGTTCAGCGCTGTGGTCTGATCCTAACAACTACTACCTCGCCAATATCATGGATCACTATGAAGCGAGTGAGGGTGACGAGTTTGCCTTCAAGACCGCATTCAAGTTAGACATTGATTCCGGCTGGGTTGATTCGTTGAAATTTGGTTACCGTTTTGCTGATCGTGAACAACAAATCAGAAATGCGGGCTACAACTGGAACGGTGTTTCCAACACCTGGACCAGTGGTGCCAGTGCCAGCTGGTTTAACTTGGATAGCGGCCCTAATGCAACAACGGGTTTCAAAGGCTATCCGGATGTATTCAGAACCAAAACATTTGACGCAGGTGTGGGCACTCTTGCTACATCAACCGGCAATATGGAGTTTGTGTTTGCGGATGCAAAACTGCTGCAAGACCGTAAGGGTTGGGCATCTTTGATGTCGAAAGATGCACTGGGAATTCCGGATGGTTTTAATGGCTGGAACCCGATTTGTTCCGGCAAAGGTGATCGCAGTGATGAAGTTGACGGTACCTGTTTTGAGCCAGCCGATATGGTGGACATTTCTGAAGTATCGAATGCCTTCTATGTGCAGTTGCATTTTGGTGGCGATAATTTAAATCTCTTCGGCAAGCCTATTACCGGTAACGTGGGTGTTCGTTATGTCGAGACCGAAGTGGAAAGCTCGGGCGGTATCAAGCTTCCGCAATTTACCGATGCCGATTTGAAAGATGAGCCAGTTGTCTCCGAGAACCCGGCGGAAACTCCACCAGTACCTTATACCTTGGGGCACTATTTGTCGGCTGCAGATATAGCCTACGCAAATGGTGCGAACATCCTCTCAAGTACCACTGTTACACATCACAACGCATTGCCAAGCTTGAACATCAAGTATGAGCTCAACGATGAAATGTTAATGCGTTTGGCGATATCGCGTGCAATGGCGCGTCCGGATATCGGTAACATGCGCAATTACATTTCTGTCAGTAAAACAGCGCCTTCAATTTCATCTGCAACTGATCCATTGTGGATTAAAGATGCGAGTGGAAATATCACCGGTGCCGAGATCGTTTATACCGCAGATGCGCAAAACCCGTATTTGAAACCGATCATTGCTGATCAGATTGATTTGACCTTTGAATATTATTTTGCGGCGGTGGGATCATTTACTGCTACAGCCTTTGCAAAAGAGTTTAAAGATTACATTCAATTCTCGCGTTACAACCGTGAAATTACCAATGGTGGTATAACCAATACGGTTGAAGTGCGTGGGCCGGTGAATGGTGAAGGTGCAAAAATCAGCGGTCTTGAATTTGCGTTCCAACGCTTCTTCGATTTTATGCCTGAGCCATTTGATGGATTTGGTGTGCAAGCAAACTACACCTATCTGAAAAACGATGGTATTACCAATACCGGTATCAAAAACGATACCTCTAACCCTGATGCGGTATCCGGACAAGCACCTGATAGCGTTAAGGTAGATCGTTTGGAAGGTCTGTCGGATCACACAGCCAACTTCGTGTTGATGTATGAGAAGAATGATTGGGCTGCCCGTGTTGCGTATAACTGGCGTTCCGAGTATATGATCACCGCGATCGATTGCTGTGTTGCTGTGCCTATTTGGACAGAAGCGACAGGTACAATGGATGGATCGGTGAAATATACTTTCAATGATAATGTTGAGGTGTCATTCCAGATCAGTAACATCCTGAATGAGCAAACTGTACTTACCCAGCAAGTTCAAGATTACGACAAAGGTGGTTTGAGATTGCCGAATGCGTGGCATGAAAACGATCGTCGTTACACGCTTGGTCTGCGTTTGAAGTACTAAGTTGTTTATATTGTTGTTGAAAAAAAACGCTGCTACGCTGTAGTGGCGTTTTTTATTTCTGGATTATAAAAATGTTAAAAAAACTGGAAATTGTTATCGTAGGTGGCGGTACAGCAGGTTGGATGTGTGCAGCCGCACTGGCATCGCTGGCCGGAGAAAAAATTTGCAATATCACGCTCGTTGAATCTGATGAGATTGGTAGTGTGGGCGTGGGTGAAGCAACCTTGCCACACATGAAATTTTTCAATGATCGTATCGGTATCGATGAAGCCGATATGATGAAACAGACTCAAGCAACGATTAAGCTCGGAATACAATTTGTCGATTGGGGGGCGTTGGGCAATTCCTATGTCCACCCTTTTGGTAGTCATGGTGCGCGCATTGACGGCGTGGAATTTCATCAGCAATGGGCGAGAGCCCAGCATCTGGATGCAACAAAGCCAATCGATGCCTATTCTTTTGCTATCCAAAGTGCGTTGCAGAATAAATTTCAATTTCCTGGCCAAGACCAGCAGAATATTAATTCTACGTTTTCCTATGCCTATCATTTTGATGCAGGGCTGTATGCGAATTATTTACGGCGCTTTGCAGAGCAAAAAAATGCCAAACGTATTGAAGGCAAGATAACCCAGATCACTAATCATCCTGATAGTGGCAACATAACATCTATCGTGTTGGCGTCAGGTGAAAAAATCAGTGGTGATTATTTTATTGATTGCTCCGGTTTCAGATCGCTGTTGTTGGGTAAAAATCTTCAGGCTCAGTTTGAGGATTGGTCCAAGTGGTTGGTGTGCGATAGAGCCTTTGCTGTTCCAAGTAAGTTGACCGATGAGCTCCCGCCCTATACACAATCAAAAGCCAAAGCGGCGGGTTGGCAGTGGCGCATTCCCTTACAGCATCGCACCGGCAATGGTTATGTATTTTGTAGCCATTACATCAGTGATGATGAGGCGGCAAGTTCCCTGCTGCAGGATATTAATGGCGATGCGTTGTCTGAACCGCGGTTATTAACATTTACCTCGGGGCGATATCAAAAATCCTGGACTAAAAATTGTATCGCTGTGGGTTTGGCCAGTGGGTTTCTGGAGCCTTTGGAATCAACCAGTATTTATTTAATTAAGGCCGCTATATTAAATTTTATAAAACTACTTCCCGGTGCACATCCGCAGCAGGCGATATTGGATGAATACAATCGCTTGATGGATATTGAATATGAGCGGATCCGCGATTTTCTGATATTGCATTATCACCTCAACCAGCGGGACGATTCAGAGTTGTGGCGCTATTGCCGCGCAATGGAAGTGCCTGACAGCCTCAAAGAAAAAATACAGTTGTTTAAACACAGGGGTTATGTGGATTCTTACACCTATGGTTTGTTTTCTGTACCCAGTTGGGTGTCGGTTTTGGCTGGCCAGGATCTTAAACAAGAGGGGATAGATCCCTTTGCATCAAAAATAAGTGTAGAAATGGCGAGCCAAAAGCTGCAGGGTATTTATCAGAATATCACCACAGCACTTGCGGATACGCCATCGCACAAAGACTTTATTGCACGCTACTGTCCTGCCAAGTCCTGAGGTATCACGCATGAGTAATGCTATTCAAAAAGTCGCAATTGTAGGGCGCGATGCAGATGCCTGGATTACGGCGTTGTATTTGCAGCAGGCACTGGCGGGTGTTCAACCTGCGGTTGATGTTGTGTTGATTGAATTGCCTGCAGAATTAACCCGGCAGGATGTTTTTTCGGTCATCCCAGCCTATAAAATTTTGCATAAAGTATTGGGCGCGAACGAGCGAAAACTATTAAAGGAATCCAAAGGGCATTATTGTTTTGCGCAGCGCTTCTCCAATTGGTGTGGTGGTGCTGCGCCCTATATGCATGCCTATGACCGTTTTGGTTTTGATTTTAACAGTGTTGATTTTTATCAGTACTGGCTCAAAGCAAAAGCGAATGGGTTGCAAGTCCCCCTTGAAGATTTTTGCCTGGGCGCAGCGGCTGCCAAGCAGCAAAAATATGTTGAGCCTGAGCGCGCAGCAAAAATCTTTTCGCGTGCCTCCTGTGGCTACCATTTAAGCGCTGTGGAATACGTGCAGGCTATTGCAAAAGGTGTGATGGCCAATGGTTTGAAACGCATACCTGCGCAGATTGCCCTTGTGAATACCGAGGGTGAAAAAATAACATCTGTTGTGCTGGCAGACGGGCAAACAATAACAGCCGATCTGTTTATTGATGCTTCAGGAACAGAAGCCGTTTTAATGAAAGCGGTAGAAAAAAATAATATTGAGCGATGGTCCGATTGGCTGCCTGCCGATCACATCATGGTTGCATCGGCACCGGTATTAAATTCGCTGCCCTCATTCAGCCAGATATCAGCGTTTAAACATGGCTGGTTTGGAATCTATCCACTGTTGGATAGAACAGCAATTAACTTTGCCTATTCATCCAAAGAAGTGACCCCGGCTGCGCTTGCGGATCTTGCCAGCGTGTATACCGGCATGCCAATTATCGATGTAACGGATGTGCCTTTTTCCGCCGGTGCGCGCAAAAAATCATGGGTTGGCAATTGTATAGCCTTAGGCGCTACTGCGGTGAGTTTGGAGCCGCTAGATGCCGTGCAGCTTCATCCTTTGCATATTGGTTTATCTTTGCTGCATGAATTGTTTCCGAACAATAGTAGTGCCATGCCGGAAGCGAATGTGTATAACCAGAAGTTTTTTTCGTTTATGGAAAATGTCCGCGATTTCCAAATTGCGCATTACCATTTAAATAAACGCTATGACGAACCGCTGTGGGATTATGTTCGTCATATGGCGATTCCGGATTCCTTAAAACACAAAATTGATTTATTTGCGGCTCGCGGTGTGGTTTCCCTGAATGAAAACGAAACGTTTCTACAGGAAAACTGGACTTCATTATTTGTCGGGCAAAAACTGGAAACCACAACCTACGATCCATTGGTAGATGTATTGCCGGAACAAGAGCTGATTGAATATTTCCAAACATTACTCTCGAATATCAAAAATGAAATACAACATATGCCCAGTATGCAGGCTTATGTTGAAATGAATTTAATGTGAGTATGAAAAATTATGAATAAAAATAAAATCAGAAATATTGTGATTGTGGGAGGTGGAACCTCGGGGTGGATGGTCGCTTCTGTTTTTGCCAAAGTGTTGGGGTGCAATAATTACACGATAACGCTGGTCGAGTCAGAGCAGATTGGTACAGTCGGAGTAGGTGAGGCGACTATTCCAATGATCAATTTGTTTAACGGCATTCTCGGCCTGAATGAAGATGAGTTTGTACGTGAAACCAATGCGACTTTTAAATTAGGCATCGAATTTGTCAATTGGGGAAAAATAGGCAAAACCTATTTTCATCCGTTTGGTTCATTGGGTGTGGACATGGAGGGCATTAGCTTTAATCATTTTTGGATGCGCTGGAAAAACAGTGGCGGCGGTTTGGATTACTCCAAGTTCAGTATCGAAACCGAAGCGGCACGCGCCAATAAATTTATCCGCACCAATTCAGAAACTGGCCCCGCGTACATGCCAAAAATTAATTACGCGTTCCAGTTTGATGCGAGCCTTTACGCAAATTATTTGCGCCGCTATTCCGAGTTGCGTGGAGTTAAACGCATAGAAGGCAAAATTACCCAAGTAAAACAGCATTCCGATTCCGGATACATAGAGTCGGTCATACTGGAAAACGGAACGGGTATTGAAGGGGATTTTTTTATTGATTGCTCCGGTTTTAGAGGCTTGCTGATTGAGCAAACCTTGAAGGCCGGTTATGAAGATTGGAGCCAATGGTTGCCGGTCAATAAGGCTGTGGCTGTTCCCTGTGAAAGCGCCGGGCCTTTGTTGCCTTTTACCCGCGCGACTGCGCAGGAATTTGGTTGGCAGTGGCGGATTCCGTTGCAGCACCGTACCGGTAATGGTTATGTATTTTGCGATAAATTTTTAAATGTCGATGAAGCGACTGAAACACTGTTGTCGCGTTTGGATGGCAAAGCTACCGCATCGCCACGTGTGTTGAGTTTTGTCACCGGTGTGCGTAAAAAATGCTGGATTAAAAATTGTGTTGCGGTTGGTCTTGCCAGCGGATTTTTAGAACCCTTGGAATCCACTAGCATCCATTTGGTTCAGGTTGTGATTGCAAAGTTGCTGACCATGTTCCCCAAGGACAATATCAGCGATTTTGTTGTCGATCGATTTAACCGCGAAATGTTGCACGAATATACTGACATCAAAGATTTTTTAATCGCGCATTACAAAGTGTCTGAACGGGAAGATACCGAATTCTGGCGTTATGTGAAGCATATGGATATACCGGCAACGTTGCAGGAAAAACTGGATACCTTCCGCACCCGTGGCGATGTGATGGTGAAATTGGATGAGTTATTCAAGGAGCAAAGTTGGTTCAGTGTATTGGTGGGGCAGGGGTTATATCCGGAGTCATATCACCCGATTGCGGATGTGGTGTCGGATGATGATTTGCGCGTCCGCCTTACCCAGATCCGCACCGGCATCCAGAATCGCTTGAATATGATGCCGACACACGAGCATTTTATTAGCGAGAATTGCAGGGCTGAAAAAAGCGTCTATTGAAACTGAGAGTTTATTTTCTATAAAAGTAATTGCACAGAAAAAATAAACCCGGCATAGGCCGGGTTTATTTTTTCAAGCACTTAACGTTGATTAAGATTTCATGCGACGCGCAGCAAACAAGCCTGCCAAGCCCATCAGCATCAGCAGAAATGCTGATGATTCGGGTACTGTTTTGACGTTGAGGCCGATAATCAAATCATCGTGGTTATCGTCATCGTTGTAGCCACCGGTATCATCAAAGAACAGGATGGCATCGTACTTAATACCTTTGAAGGTTGTGTCCAACGCAATCGCGAAAGATACCCAGTGGTCGCCGTCGTTATTGCTGCCATTTGACACGCTAGGTGGCAGTACTGCGCCGCCAGTGGTGAAGGTGAACGGAATAAGCGCACCTGCAGCGAAGTATTGGCTGTACGAGAACGAACCGCCTCCACCAGTGGTGATGAGGTTAGTCAGCGCGCCCGAGGTGAACTTATTGTTCCAGCCAGCCTCTTTGCCCAGGAATACGAAGTCAAGATCCAGCACTGCGTCCTGATTTGCTTTTAGGTTTCCGCCAATGTTGTACATTTGGCCGGATGGCAAGGCTGCCATTGATTTGCCGAATTTGAAGTCGTTACTGTTTGCGACGACTTGATCAGCATAAGGGCTGTCGATGTAAAGCAGTCCCGCTTGTGCTGCAAACGAGCTCAAGGAAATGAGCGCTGCAGCGGCGATTTTGATGAGTTTCATTGCAATCTTCCTTTGTCCATTAACTACATGAGTGAGTAAAAATGATCTATGCAGTTATGGATAAGAGCATTATGTGTGCCAGTTCACAAATTTGCTTGTGAAACAATAGGTTGTATTTTGCTCAAAAAGATGATTAAGAGGACAGTTGTAAAACAACTCGACTGTATATGACGTTACAGCAGGGGTTTTGCTCCCTGTCGGGGCACAGGGAGCATGAGGCATAAGTTAAAACGTAATGGTGACGCCGAGTTTGGCGCTTTGGCCAGCCGAAGGAAAACCTATGTCGGTGTAGTAGTTTTCATCGGTCAGATTATCCAGGCTCACATTAAAGCGGACATTGGTATTCATCTGCCAATTCGCGCTGGCATCCAAGCGGTCGTAAGCTCCTAACACTTGCTCAACGGTGCTCCCCGTATAAAGGCTCGCCGCAAAACGTTCATCGACGCGCAAATAATTCAGGTTAAATTGCCAATCATCATTGAGCGCATAATGTGCTGATGCACCGTAGGTGGTTTGCGGACGGCCGAGCAAATGGTTGTCCGACGACATCATATCGATATCGGTGTAGCTGGCATGGGCGCGCAATTTCAAATGGCTTTGCACTTGCCAGGTAAATTCCGATTCCACACCACTGGTTTCCACGCGCGAGCGATTCACGTTTTGGAATGCCTCCGCATCAAAGTCGATGAGGTTGCGGTAGTGGTGATCGAAATAACTGATGCGCGATGAAAATTCGCTGCCCGAAAATTCAATTCCGACATCGCCTGATTTGACAGTCTCCGGCACCAGATCTTCGTTGCCCGTCATCGGGTGGCCCAATGCAAAAAAGCTCGGCAATTTGAAGCCTTCGCCCCAGTTGGCGAACAGCGAAATCTGATCATTTAACTGATAGCGTGTACCGATTTGTGCAGTGTCTTCTGCCGAGTAATTACTCGGGTCGTCATGGCGCACGCTTGCTTGTATCAACCATTCTTTTGTCACGTAAGCATTTGCATTGATAAAGGCGCTGTTGATTTCACGCGTGAGGCTGAAATCCAACGGGAATACATCACGCGATACGGCGTAACCCAGATTGGTGCCTTGTTCGCGTTTGTGTTCTACGCCGACGTTAAACCACAGCGTATTTTTATCGCCCAGTGTGTTGATCCAGCTTGCATTGGTGCGATCAAAATCAATCACCGAACCATTGGGTGGCAATTCAAAATACGGTGCGATACCGGGCGAATCGATAGTTTCTTCGCGCTGATACCAACTGGTTTGCACGCGCGATTGCCACACATCATTCACTTGCATGGTCCAACCCAAGCCCGCGTTTTGGTCGGTGTATTCACTGCGGTCGAGGTTGCGGTCTACCGCAAATTCCGGGCCGCCACTTTGTTCGGGGAAGCTGGTGCGCTCGCCATCAAAATAACGGTAATTAAAATTCACGGTGTGATTGTCTTGCTGCCAGTTTAAGCGGCTGGTGAATTCAGTATTTTTTGCGGTGCTACCGGGAACGGGTTCACCGGCATCCTTGGATTGCACCGCGAAGGCGTAACCCAGATTATTGAATTTACCCGAGGTGCTCATGCCGACACTGCCGTAGTCGTCACTGCCTACTGTGCCATTAAACTGGGTGGTGGATTTGCTCGGTGCCTGGGTGATGATGTGGATAACACCGGCTAATGCATCTGAACCGTACACAGCCGATTGTGCGCCGCGAATAATTTCAATTCGTTCAATCGATTCGATATTAATGCTATTCAAATCAAATGCACCGCCGCGGGTATTGGTTGGGTCATTTAATTGCACACCATCCAATAACACCAGTGTGTGGTTTGCTTCTGCGCCGCGCAGGGCAATGGACGTTACGCCGCCCGGGCCGCCTTGCTCTTCAACCCACAGGCTGGGAATTTGGCGCAGGGCATCAATCACGTTGTTGCTGCTTAATTGCAACAATTCTTGTTTGTTGATGACCGAGACCGATGAAGACAATTGCTCATTGGTAACAGGGTTATAACTACCGGTGACGATGAGTTCTTCCGTCGCAGAAAAACCAGGCGCGGCAGCGATAGCGAGGAATAGTGGAGTAAAGCGAAAAATTTTCATTGAAGACCTTGAGCGTGATTTACAAAATTTACTGATGTGCAAGAGAAGCGGACTCCGTCATTCACTCCGGGACGCGCCGTAAATACATCCCTGTAGGCTCGAGCACAGCATCTATGCTGCGCACGGTCCCGGAGTAAATGCCGGATTCCACTTTTATCTCACTTGGAAAGATTTCTAATCTCACTTTTTGGGAAATTGATACAGCGTGTAATACGCATCCATTTTTTCCGGCGCATTCTTTTCAAACAGCGTCTGGGTTTTTACCTGTGCGTGATAAACCCGCGCTGTTTGTTGTGGATGAACCTGTTTTTGTACCAGTGATGACAAATCGATATTTATTGTTTTGCGATCAGTGCTAATGGATACGGCTTTGATTGCTTCTTGCGTTACATCCATCTCTTCAGAGCCGTAATCCGGCGCGTCGCGGTAAACCCAGGACTCCAGCGCTATCAGCGATAGTAATTCATCTGCCGTGGGTTTGGCGCTAATTGCCTGAGTGAATTCGATTGCAAAGCCTGTTGGTGTTGCAAGCATTTGTGTTATCGCAGGTGCGATGGTTTTTCCATCCCACACAATGCGCTGCAAACTGGCCACATGACCGCCTTTGGCTTGCCAGCCGCGACCGGTCTGACCGAGTAGCAAACTGTTGTCCGGTAAAAACAGCGGGCGCATCACGCCGGATTCCAAGCCATCGATAAACGGCATGACACTGCCTTGCTCAACACCATCGACATTTTGAATCGCGATGCGCAGCAAATTCGATTGGGTTTGGTCGCCCATTAACATTTGCCCCGCGAATGCACCGAATTTTCCTTTGGTGGTATCCCACGCCGGGTTACCCGGTGAATTGGCAACGCGGTTATGCGGCAACAAAACGATCGCGTTAGTGCGTTTGTCTTGTACTTTTTCCCATGCAATTTCCGCGGAATCGGGTGTCATGCCGGGTAAATCAACCAGTGCCGATGGGTGGCCAAAAAACATATCTTTTTGGATATCAAACAATTTTGACGTGCCCATGTATTCGCCCTGGTTATCGGAATACCAGAGGCGACCATCGGGCGCTGTGCCCAAGCCTGCAGGGCTGCGCAAACCATTTGCCCAAAGCTCAAATTTGCCATTGGGTTCAACGCGGATATTCCAACCGGATAAACCACCTTGAGTGCCCATGTATTTGCCACCGGCTTTGTAAGTGGAGCCATCACCGCCATCAGCGAGGTTGATGCTGATGTAATAAGCTCCATCACTGCCGCGTGTCGGGCCGTGCATATACGAGTGGTAATTGCCGTGATAGGAGTGCGCATCAAATAATGTTTCGTAACTGTCGGCAATACCATCGCCGTTAGTGTCACGGATGCGTGTGAGTTCGGCTTTTTGTCCGGCAATCACGGTGAGGCCTTTTTTGTCTTCGGCTAACACGCCGAGGCTGTCAAATGTCCCTTCGGCAAATAACTGCCACTGGCCTTTCACGATGCGCCAAATACCTGCAGTGCGCGTGGCCACAACAACGGTTTTGTCATCGGTTAACGTCAGCCCCAGTGCTTCAAATAATTGCTCACGGCCAAAATTATCTTTTGGTGGGTAATAACTTTCAACGCGATAACCCGCTGGCAAATCGGCTTTGGATTCGGTGATACGGATGGGTTGTTTGCGATAATCAAATTCAGATTTTTTCGCATGCCACACATTGGCCGCCACTTGCATTTTTGCGGTGAGCGTTACGTTTTTGCTGCCGGCTGGCAATGTCCATTGTCCGTCTTTGATTTCACCTTTGCTCACGGCCGCATTTTGTAAAAGCTGCGTGTTCAATGAAAATTGTTGCGCTGTTTTTAGATCGCCATTGACCTTGATGGTGACATCGCCATTAGCCGCAATGGCAGTTTGGATATTGAGCGTGTTTTTGCCAACGCGATAGTTAAAGGTTGGCAATTCATTTTTTTGTTTGGAATTGCGCGTGTAACCCAAAAATTGCGCATCCATTGCAGCCACGCGCGGCAGGTGATCTTCTTTGCTATTGAGCGATGCCTTAATGGTTTCTACATCGCCAAATTTGGCTTCTTTAAACGAGAAGTCGATGATCTTGCCTTGTGCATTCAGTGGCGCAAATAAAAATTCCTGATTGCCGAAATTAATTTCGCGGCTCTCAAAGCCCATCTTCAAACCTTTACCGCCGCGGTTGGTAAATTCGCCGGTCATATCCAAAAAGCCGCCTTGCCAAATTTTGGTAATGGCGAGCAGGCGTGGATCAAATGAATAGTTAACACCCCAAGGCGATCCCACGTGAATGGCTCGGCCGGATACACCTGTCGCCACATTTCCTGCGAGGGGCCCGCGTTGGATGCGCACTTCATCATCCACCAAAAGTTGCAAACGGTCGGCAATCGGGTCGTATTCTTCTGCGCCGGTTTGCGCGAGTAATTTAATGGTTGGACCCTGATCGCGCAGGTCATTTAATGTTGCGAGGTAATCGCCAATCGCATCAATTTGCACATCGCTCAATACCTGTTGCGAAAACGCCGGCATGATCGGCAAGAAGGGCTCGCCTTTCTTCGCTCCACTTTCTGCAACAGCCAATTGGTCGGTAGCGGCGCGGATGCTGCGGTGCAAGTATTGACGATCAGCTTTAATGGTAAAGCGATGACCTTCGCCGCCTTCAACAATTTCGCGGTCACGCGGTTCGCGTTTAAACAAGCCGAACAAATTTGGCCCGGTGCTCACGCCTGCATCGTTTTTAATGGTGGAGTGACAAGCATTACAACCGACTGACTCAAACGTCTCTTTGCCCAGCGCAACAAAATCGACCAACTCTTTTTGGTTAGTCATCTCGCCAGAATTTTTGGGCATGGTGAGCAATGAAAAATCCGCCGGTGCAATGGTGAAATTGCGCAGTGCAAGCTGGCCTTTGTTCACTAAAAAACTGGTGATGCCCGCAGGGTTTTCCCAGCCGACATTGGCGTTCTCGCTCATACCGGTGCGAATGTCATTCACCGTTACCGTTTCACCGTTGATGCGGACTTCTACAATCAAGGCCGAATCCACTTTTGCGCTCGCCTCGTTATAGCGCGGTGCGCGAAAGGTCACGTAGAGCTTTTGCCATTCGTTGTTAACGTTTTTGAGATCTATGGCATAGCGGCCTTGCACATACAATTTTGCATCGCTGCCTTCGGGAACCAGAAATTCAGTTTCAAGTACTGAATCGCCAATATGCTCGATGGTGTTCAGATGTTCGCTGCTGCCGTTAGCCTTAAGCACCAGAATATCGCCATCTGTTGCCGGTGTGATTTGCAATTTATTGCCAACAGCGCTGACTTTACTGGCGCTGATCCAGTCGCTGTTTACCTTGAAATATTCGGCCGGGTTTTGCGCGTTATTCGCGGCAAACAGTGGTGCACTGAAAACGATGAAAGAAGAGAGTAATGTTTTTTTCAGAAAAGACATAATCCGTACCTGCGATCTAATTAAAAAAGCGCCGCAGTGAATCACTGCGGCGCAAACAGACGACGGTCAAAGCGTTTAGCTATAACAGTCAGCGGATAGAGCGGAAAAATTAGAGTTTGCGCACCCAAATGTTGCGGAAGGCCATGGCATTACCATGATCCTGTAAGCGCAGAGGTGCACAGCCGTGGGCTTTGTATACCGGTTTACCAATCCACTCGGTAGTGCCCTGTATTTCAACGTGGTTTTGCACCAGCACACCGTTGTGCAACACGGTGACATAACCCGGCTTGCTGAGTTTTTGTGCGCTATCGAATTTAGGCGCAGTAAAGATAATGTCGTAGGTTTGCCATTCGCCCGGTGCACGCGAGGCATTTACCAGGGGGATAGTTTGCTTGTAAACCGAACCGGCTTGCCCGTTGGGGTAGGTTTTGTTGTTGTAGGAATCCAACACCTGGATTTCATAACGTTCCTGGAAAAACACACCGCTGTTATTGCGCGCCTGGCCTTCTAACAACTTGCCCTTGTCGTCGGTGATCAAGGTCGGGGTTTTCCATTCAATATGCAATTGCACATCGCAGAATGATTCTTTGGTTTTGATATCGCCGGTCGATGGCACTACGGTCAACACACCATCGGCCACTTTCCACTTGGCTTCGCCACCTTCGGCACCTTGCCATTGCGCCAGATTTTTTCCATCGAATAAGGCAATTGCATCAGAGGGAATGCCGTTGGCCGGTGAGCTGATGACCGGAGGAACCGGTTCCCAAACTTCAGTTTCCTCGGCTAATTGCCACGGCTCTTTGGCTTTTTCCTGGGCGGCTTTTTCAGCGGCAAAGGTAAAAGTAGAGCACACGAGTGCTGCACTGAAACAGGCAACGGAAGCCGGTGTCAGGCCGCGCTTCAATAGGTGATTGTTCATGGATGGTTCCTGATTGTGTTGTGGTCGTTTTTATGATGATTGCTTTTGGTTTTTTATAGAAAGTGAGTTTATTTATAGCGGCCAGATAAGGGATATGCGAAGTCTTTTACACAGCTTGATAAAATTATCTGATAAATATGGATTTCGTTAACGTTGCTTTACAGTGCGGTCAGAAGCGATGCTGCGGCGCACAAGCATCGCAGTATCAATCGGGTATTGCGCAGGCGTTGCGCATCAATTTTTTGCCCAGCGCTGGCTGGCGGGGCAATTCAGGAATTGCGATCTGCTCAGCCAGTTTTTGTCGGGATAATAAGAGAACAAAAACTGCTCACCTTTGATGGTGTCGATCACTTTGCGTGCGATACCTCTGCGCACTGCCGGGCAGCCGTGGCTGCGGCCAAGGTGCCCCAGTTTTTGGGCGAGTTTCAGATCGACGTAATCGGCACCGTGGAAAACAATCGCACGTTCCATCGCCCTGTCGTTGAAGCCGTCTTCCAGACCTTCCATACGCAGGGAATAGCCATTGGCACCGACATAAGTGTCTTTGGTGCGGAACAACCCCAGACTGGTCTGGTGGCTGCCGTAATCATTGGAAAAGTGACGGGCAACGTTTTTGCCGGTATTCATGCCGTGGGCGACCAGTTCCTGAAACAGTAATTTGCCGCTGACCAGATCAAACACCCAAAGGCGGGGCTTGGTGGACACCAATGAATAATCAATTACCGTCAGGTTGCGCGCGGGCGACATGCCTTGCGCAAGGGCGCAATCCAGTGCCGACAGTGCAAGGCTGATAACTTGTGGATTGGCCGCCGGTGCTGCACGCGTCAGTTTGTTTAATAACGCCTGTGTGTGCTCGTGATTAAACACCTGACTAAAAGGGTTTTCAGCGGGAGTTTGCGCTACGCTTGCTTGCGCAGATGACACAAAACTAACGAAGACGACGCTAAGAAGGGCGGAAAAAGACAAGGCCCTGAAACTGGTGTACAACATGGATATCCCCGAAATTCTGGGTAATTAAAGTTGTAGCGACCTTGCTATGGTTTTATGGCTATAAAAAGAAATCGCGCTTAAAAAACAGTACGCCGGGTTTTTTATAGTTGTCCTGCGGATAAAGTTGTCCTGCAGATACGGGATCTGCTGAAATGCTAGCATCCGTTTGGGAGTGCGGCAAATAACAAAAGTTCAGCAAATTCATCGTATTGTGTGAGTTTTATGGTTTTTACCGGGTAAATAGCGTGCAGAGGCGCTTGTTTATGTTGTTATTGGATGGTTGTTTTTACCGCGTGCAGGTGTTGCAGAAGCGCTTGCAGGTGGTACAGGGATTGTTAGCGATGCTGGCCATATTGTGTCTGGTGCAGCCTGCGCAGGCTCAGGTGAGCGATGCCGCAATGGCGCTGGGCAAGGCACAGGATTACCGCAATCTGCAGGCGCAAGAGCAAGAAATGGCGCAAGCGATAGAGGCGCACATGATCTCCCTTCAGCTGGATGCGGTCGCGGGTGAAGCCAAAGACAGTGCGGGGCATCTGGCGCAGGCGCTGATTGCCTTTTATGTGCAGCGGCAGTATCGCCCTGTATGGGACAGACCCGCACGTGTACAGCAGTTGGTTGCCGCGCTGGAGTCGCTGGCGGATGACGGTTTAACCCCCGATGATTACCAGATTGGTCAATTGCGCGATACGCTGCAGGGCGATAACAGTGCCCGCGAGCTGTCCGCGCGTGTTGCCGATGAGCTGCGCGCAACCAATGCTTACCTGCGTGCGTTGTATCACCTGTACAACGGCAAGGTGAATCCTGCCGGGCTTGATCCCCAGTGGAACTTTGATTTGCAGGACATGGCACCCATAGCCGATGCCGCACGCCTTGCCGATGTGATCGAGACCGGACAAATCGCCAGTCTGTTCGACCAAACCCGTCCCCAACATATGATCTACCGCAGTTTTGTCGCGGGTTTAAAACATTACCGTTATTTGGCCGGGCAAGGTGGGTGGCCTTCATTGCCCGTTGGACCGACGCTAAAACCTTGCATGATTGATCCGCAGGTGGCCGTACTGCGCCAGCGTTTGCGTATCACAGGCGAATACATTGAGCCAACTCCAGATGAAGATCCGCAGGCGCTGACACCTGCGCAAGTGTGTGTGTTAGCGAACGCCAAAGCCGCTGCTGCAAGTGCGGCTGCAGCGTCCTCGCTGGCTGCGTCATCGAATGCTTCGCTGGCATCGTCGTTTGTTTCTGTATCAGCTGATGCTGCCGCCGTTGATAGTGCTGGTGTTAATAGCGCCGTGATCAATGGCTCTGCTGCGAGCGCGTCATCGCTAGATGAAAGCAGTGTTGCATCCTCTTCCAGTGCCTCCAGTGCCGCGCCGGTAAGTCCCGATGAGGTATTTGATGAGCACCTGGTCGAGGCGGTCAAACGCTTCCAGCGCGCGCAGTATCTGGAGGATGATGGCAGCGTTGGGCCTGCGACCCGGGCGGCGCTGAATGTATCGGTGCAATCGCGCATTGACCAGATCCGCGTCAACCTCGATCGCGCCCGCTGGCTGTTGCACAACATCCCGCCGGAAATGCTGCTGGTGGATGTGGCCGGTTTTAAAATTACCTATTTCAAGGCCAGCCAGCCTATCTGGCGCTCGCGTGTACAGGTGGGCATGTCGTACCGCACCAGCCCGATTTTCCGCTCGGAAGTGAATTACATTACCCTCAACCCCACCTGGACCATCCCGCCCACTATTTTGCGCAAGGATGTACTACCCAAATTGCGTAAGGACCTGAGTTATCTGCGCGATAACAACATCCGTGTGCTGGATAGCAATGGCAAGGAGCTGGACCCGGCGACTGTGGATTGGTACAAACCGGGCAATGTCACCCTGCGTCAGGATGCAGGGCCCCATGCGGCACTGGGTAAAGCGGTAATCCGCTTCCCCAATTCCTATGCGGTTTATCTGCACGATACCCCGCACCAAAAGCTGTTTAATAAAAGCCAGCGCGCCTTTAGCTCGGGTTGTATCCGTGTTGAGCGCGCACTGGAATTGGTTGAACTGCTGTTGGCGGAGACGCCCGGCTGGGATAAAGCCGCTATTGATAAAGCTCTGGCAACAGGCAAGACGCGCAATGTCACTCTGGCCAAGCGAGTGCCTATCTTGCTGGCGTATTGGACGGTGGATGCGCTTGGCGAGACAGAAGTGGCGTTCAAACCGGACATCTACAATCGCGATGCACAGGTGTTGGCGGCACTCAATCGACGTGATTAGTAACCTGAGCTCCAAATCGTCATCCCCGCTAGCGGGGATCCATAGTTTTTAAGGCTAATTGCTGGGCTCCCCAAAGGGCAGTGACGATAAAGTACCAAGGGATTGCTGTTTTGGTTCTTTTTTAATCCATTCAGGGAACTTTTTTGCGTTGTTGTAATGCGCAAAGTTGTATTTATCCCAACTCAAGGCTAGCGTTAATAGGAATTTAGACCATTAGTCGTGGTGCGTGCGCCTGCGCGCGCCAAATGTTCAGCTCCCAGGCGTTCCCGCCTGATCCAATAACAAATGCTTTAGACCAATAAGGATCAACCCAACATGGCCACTCGCAAATCCTCCCGTACCGCCGAACCGCAAGAGCAGGAGGAGTTAATCACTCTGGATGCGCCGCCTGAAGAGGGCGTTATCAATACCTTGACTGCCCCCGGCATGCCAGGCAGTGGCTACATGTATTTTACCGAGCGCGACCTGAGCAAAATTCTGCATAACCTGGATATCCTGCGCACCAGTGTTTACCCGCACCTGGCCAACCAGCAGGATTCCGATAACTACAAGCAGCCACAATTCCCATCGGTGTGCCTGATTGGCTTGGGGCGCTGCGGTTCCAACATTGCACTGGATGTTGCGTCGCTGGTCTATAACGCGCGCAACTTTTATCTCAATGAATTCAACAGCGAAGAAAAAGAAGTCCGCGAACAAGACAAGCCTATGCGCTGGATCAAGCGCAGCCTGCATTTAAAGGGCGGACATCAACTCAAGCCGGTGTTTTTGATTGAACCTCTGGTGATGTTGGGCGATCTGGATAAAGACATCGAAGGGCGTATCCGTTTTTCACACAAAGGTGAGCGTTCGGGGTTCCTTAAGGATTACACCAAAATGAAAATCATGGATTTGTCTGAAGTCCATGCCGGTGGTTCGGGCAATGCGCCTATCCTTGGCCAGTACCTCGCCAAAATTATTTTGAATAAAGATACCCAACGTTTCTCCAATCCTGATTGGAAACACGTGCATTCCTATTTGATCGATTCCTGCGGTATCAAAGCCAACCAATCGCGCCTGTATTTTTATATTTTCAGTGCGGGTGGCGGTACCGGTTCCGGTATGGCGAGTGAGTTTGGCCTCGCGCAGCAATATGCTTACATGAGCAAAACCTTTGATTCCCGTGCGCAAGCTGAAAGCGCGGAAAATCGCGGTCACTCATTTGTGTTTGAGCCCATTTTTACCAGCGGTATTTGTATCCTGCCGAATATTTCCGACCACGGTGTGGAAATGTCAGAAGCCTTGCATATCAACGCTGGCCGTTTGCTGTGTAAATATTTATCGGAGGAGTGGGATTTCTCTTACAACTTCGACAATGAAGACAGCAGCGAAGCGAGTGTGATGCACCGCATCCGCCCCTGGAATGCAATGATGCTGATCTCCAACGACATCATGCGCTACGCAGAGGAAACCGATGAAGGCGCTATCCAGCACATTGATGTCAACGCAATGGAGAAATACGCCAACCAATATATCTCCCAGCAAATTTTTAACATCCTCACCGCACAAGCCGTGACGACGGATTACGACGAAAATTATTTCCGCCGCGCCGGTATCGATATTGGTGAAACCATCCGTCTTGATGCCAACGATTTGTTTATGAGCCTTGCAGGCCCTGTGGCAGTCGCTTACGCCGAATCGGTGATCCCAACCGCAATGCCAATCCAGGGCGTTGATAAGTTGCGCGGTATCGATGTGAAAAAAGTCAGCGAGTTGAATATTGATGACCTTTTCTATCGCTCCATTGATCTGCCGCACTTTAATAAAGTGACTCAGGCAATTGAAGGAATCAGCTTGTTGCCGATTGAATCCACCCGCTATCGCGAGGCGCTCGCCCGTTATTTGCAAAAAGGCTACGATGCCAGCGAATTGAAAGACTTGCACTTCTTCAAAAACTGCTCGTCAGTGGTATCGATTATTTCTTTGCCCAAAGATTACAAGCTCAGCTACATGGATTTGAATAAACTCAAATCCCATTTGAATGCGCTCTTCCCCAACACCACCTTGAAACGCTATGCGTTGGTTATCGGTGCATCGGCGAATATTTCATTGACCACCTTGATCGTGAAAAGCCCATGTTTGAGCGATGACTTCCTGACGTTGATTGTGGCTTTTATCAAGCGCTGTTTTGCAAAAGATTCTTATCGTTTTGATGAGCAGCTGGATACCGCCATGCTCGACTTCATCCGCTCGGATGAGTTTGATGAAACGTTGGTGGATAAAATGCTCAATGAGTATGAAAACCCGGCAAAAATTCTCGATACTAACTGGTATGCCATCAAGCCGATGTACGAGAAGAAATATCGCGAACTCATTAATGATTCGGAAAAATTCTGCTCTATTAATGATATTCGCCTGTCGCGTGACAGCGTGAAAAAAGCGATCAAATATTTGCGTGAAATTTATCGTCATAAAATCAGCAAGACGCGCATTGTCTCGCTCAATTCAACGTCTTTGTCACTCGATAAACCCAAAAGCTAAGGGTCGGGTTTGTTATTGCCCTATAGCACCGAGTCGTCCTGAAAAACGGATCGCCATAAAAAACGGAGAGGAATTCCTCTCCGTTTTTTATTTGCGCAGGTTAAGTATTAAATCGTCAAATGAATGCGTGGAGTAAAAAATTGTTGGGTCACATTAAGCATCAGTCAGTACGAAAATTAATGGGCAAGTCAGTTGTTGTATTGGTGTCATTCTTTTTTATAAACCTTGCGTATGCTGATACCAGGATATTGGATTATCGCCAAGGTGTTATCCAGCAAACGCATTCAGGCAAAGTGAAGGGGTATGTTGCCAACCAAAATGCCACACTGGTTTGGAAGGCAATCCCCTACGCACAAGCGCCGCTTAACGAATTGCGGTGGCGCGCGCCAAAACCAGTGCAACCATGGGCAAATACCTTCAATGCCAATCAGCCAAGCAGCATTTGCCCACAAATAAAAGCGGGGCAATTTTTAGGCCGTGAAGATTGTTTGACGTTGGATATTTATCGCCCCAACACCCATAAAACCCAACTGCCGGTGATGTTTTATATCCACGGTGGTAATAACCAGATGGGTGATAGCGGTGAGATAAATCCAGAGCAATTGGTGGTTAATGCCAATGCGGTGGTGGTATCGATTAATTATCGTGTGGGGGTGTTGGGCTTTAATAACCTTCCTGCATTGCGCAGCGAAAACGCGCAGGAAGCATCGGGCAATTTTGGATTGTTGGATATTCATCAGGCGCTGCAGTGGGTCAGGCATAACATCCGGCAATTTGGCGGCAATCCGGACAATATCACACTAGCGGGATTTTCCGCCGGCGGGCGCGATGTGATGGCCATACTCGTTTCACCTTTATTTCAAGGCCAATTCCAGCAGGCCATTTCATTTAGCGGTGGAATGACCATGGCCGATTACGATGCAAGTACACCGATTATCGCGCGCGCTATTGCACCACTTGTGGTAGAGGACGGTGTTAAAAAAGATGAGCCATCTGCAACCGCATGGCTGCTAAGTAAAAGCAGTGATGTGCGCAATTATTTGAACACGGTTTCTGCAGAGCGTTTATCACAGCTCATGACCAATGCAGGAATTCGCATGTCCGTATTTCCGCATTTGTTTAACGATGGACACGTTCTGCCTAAAAAAGGTTTTCATTCTGATCACTACAATCAAGTGCCTGTTATTTTATTTACCGGTTCACAAGAATTTTCATTATTTGCGTATTGGGATAAGCATTTTATAAATCGCCCTAAAGAAACGCTCACCAATAATTCATCAACAGCAAAAGAATTTGCATTTGCCAAACACTATGGCAGTGAGCTCTATGCACTGTTTAATGCGCAAGCACCTGCTCAAGTCATGTTGCCAGCGTATCAGACACCCATTTATATCGTTGAATTTAGCTGGGGCTCAGATCCTGCAGTCGCAGGCAATGCTGCGCTATTATTTGGCGCCTATCACGGTGTGTGGCTGCCGTTTTTGACGGGTGAAATAAAAGAAACAGCAACCCATTTTAAAGCTGCGTTACAAACGCAAGGCGCGCAGCTGCTAGCACAGGTGTTTACCCACTATGTAAAACAATTTTTATGGACGGGTAACCCCAATGCTGAGGGGTTGGTTAAATGGGAACCATTGCAAGATGCAGATAACCATTTTCAGTATTTGTCATTCACTGCAGACCAATCACGCGCACTGATTTCAATGCAACAAGCGGGCAGGAGCTATCAACAAATTATTGCGGATATAGAGGCAGATAAAACGCTTCCTGCACAACACAAGCAGATACTTATTCAGCAGGTATTGAATGGCCGCTGGTTTAGCGGCCCGTTGGATCAACATTTTAAAAACAGCGAGGTATGGATTAACGTTCCGTAATCGGTATCCATATTTCTATATCGCCCTCTCCAGTTTGCGGATCGAATTTTTCGCCGTAGCGTTCAAAAAAATGCAAACTGTTTTCCGTGGCTGTCGCGTGTCGGTAACCTGATTGCGGTAGCCATTGGTCAAATGCTAAATCAATCGTAGTGCAAATATCCTTGACGTTACCTTGGTGCGCAAATGCGGCATACCTCTGTGAGGGAATAATAAACGGACTGAATATTGTGGGTAGTTCGTCAAAATCCCATACTGCTACACCTGCCATGTAATAATATTCATGGTTTTTTAGATGAATACATAAACCATAATCGGGTGGCGGCATTCGCTGTGGAATTTGATCCCAGTTGGCGACTAAACGTTGCCACAGTTGTGGAATTTTTTGCTGTGCATGCTCATCCAATGGTTCACGAAAGCCCGCAATCAGCAATGGGCCTGCATGTTCAATGCGTGGCTGTGAAACGCTTGTGCTGGTGTCAGGCAATGTGTTGGTTGCGTTCATCTTTTGTGGAATCCAATTCGCGGATGGGGCGGATTTCAATGGTGCCAATACGAGCCGGTGGAATTTTACTCGCGAGCTGTATGGCTTCATTTAAATCGCGCGCATCCAATAAATAAAATCCAGCCAGTTGCTCTTTGGTTTCGGCAAAAGGGCCATCAGTAATCAGCGGCTTGCCGTCGCGAATGCGCAAGCTGGTGGCCGTTGTCGTAGAGTGCAGTGCATTGCCCCCAATCATTTTTCCTGAGTCACGCAAACTTTGACCACATGCCTCGCACTCGGCATTTAATGATTTCCATTCATTGGATGTCATATTGTTGATGATGTTTTCATCGTAATAAACCATACATAGATATTTCATTGCGTTGCTCGCTGCTAAAGGGTGGGAACCATTAACGCTGTTCTTGGGCAGTATTAATGGCACGTTGTAACGTTTAAAAGTGGCTAAATGTTATTGGTTGCACAGGTTTTAATTTTGAACATGAGCTGGGTCCATAAACATAATTTCCCAGTTATGGCCGTCCAGATCTTCAAAGCCGTGGTAGTACATAAAACCGTGGTCAATTGGCTCGGCAGGTGCGGCTTTGCCTCCGGCAGCGACGGCTTTTTTTACCATTTCATCCACCTGTGCGCGGCTTTCACATGAGAGGCAAATCAACACTTCTTTTGTGGTATGTGCATCAGCAATTGTTTTATGTGTAAAGCCTTGGAAAAAGGGTTCGGTCAATAGCATGGAATAAATAGTATCGCTAATCACCATGCAGGCAGCGTTTTCGTTGGTGAATTGCGCATTAAAGGTGTAGCCCAACTGTGCGAAAAAGGCTTTGGATTTTTCCAGATCTTTGACCGGAAGGTTAATAAATACTTGTGTTGGCATAATACGTTCCTTGGAATGTAAATTATTGGTGACACACAATGGATTTAAATCCACCGTAAGCCATGCGTTTAAAATCAAATGGAGGATTGTTTTCGTCGCACATATCTTTCAGGCGTGGGTCTGCCATCACTAACGCATTAATGCGGTCGCGCTCTTCGCGTGAAGGATAAATGATCCAGGCGATTACCACCGTTTCATTATCTTTGCAGCCCGCAGCGGTGCGGAAAGAGGTCATATCCTGAATGTCCAGGTCATCGCCAACGCATTCCCAATAAGCGATGGCACCATGCTCTTTCCAAACAGCACCGGCTTGGTTAGCCATTTTTTGATATTCCTGAAGTTTTTCAGGTGCGATAGGCAGTAAAAAACCATCTACATAGTGAGTCATCATCAATCTCCTGTTTTTTAATTACTATCAAATAGTCGCTTGAGCCGAATAAAAATCGACAGCAGCAATAAAAAAATAATGGTTTTCTTTGTGTTGTATAAAAACTGTTTTATAGTCAATGGCTTAGCCGTGCAATACGGTTGTTGTCACATCCATTTCCATATTCTTGAAGGTTGCTCCCCATGGAACACCACGAAACCTTACTACATGCCATTTATTATTTGTTGGCCGCGACTATTGCGGTGCCGTTATTTCGTCGCTTGGGGTTGGGGGCGATACTGGGTTATTTGGTCGCGGGCGCGATTATTGGCCCCTATGAATTGGGGCTCATTTACTCACCTGAGGCGACTTTCCAATTTTCCGAACTCGGTGTGGTGTTGCTGTTATTCGTGATCGGCCTTGAATTAAATCCACAGCAATTATGGAAGATGCGCTTCGATGTTGGCTTGTTGGGCGGCTCGCAAATGTTAGTGACGGCAGCCATCATAACCGGGCTATTCGCATTGTTTTTGGATGTGGGTTGGCAACAAGGGTTTATGATCGGCCTCGCGCTTGCGCTCTCATCAACTGCGTTTGCAGTGCCGTTAATGGAAGAACATAAAATCATGGGTTTGCCGATTGGGCGAAAAGGTTTTTCGATTTTATTAATGCAAGATCTTGCCGTCATTCCCATCTTATTATTGTTGGCAAGTTGGTCTCCTGCCGCTAATGCAGATACGCATGTGCCTTGGTGGTTGGGGCTGTGTACCGTAGCGTTTTTATTATTAGCAGGGGCACGGATTTTTAATCCGTTATTACAAGTGGTTGCCAAATACGGTAGCCGCGAAATTTTGACTGCTGCCGGTTTGTTAATTGTGCTAAGCGTTGCTTACCTTATGCAACTGGTTGGTTTTTCCATGAGCATGGGCGCATTTCTAGCTGGCATGTTATTGGCGCAATCTACTTTCCGTCATCAATTGGCTGCGGATATCGAACCTTTTAAAGGGTTGCTCTTAGGTTTATTTTTTATTGCGGTAGGAATGTCGCTGAATTTACGCCTGCTATTTGCAGAGCCGGTATTGATCCTTGCGCTTGCCCTTGCATTGATGCTGATAAAAATTGCGGTGATCACAGTGATTTTGCGCATTCGCAAATACCCATTTAAAGAAGGCATATTGATTGGTTTGATGCTGGCGCAAGGTGGTGAGTTTGCGTTTGTGGTGATGGCTACGGCAGAGCAATCTACATTTATTCCGAAAGATATTGCCAGTTACGTTGTACTGGTCGTCGGTATTTCAATGGCCTTAACCAGTCCGCTGGTGATTTTGCATGAACTGATTACACGCAAACGCACGCTTCAGGAAAAGGCACGTGAAGAGGCCAAACAAGCAGAGCATTCTTTACAAGAGTTGGATGAACCGGAGGCTCATAAAGCTGAAGTTATCATTGCAGGGTTCGGCCGCTTTGGACAAATTATTGGCCGCATTCTGACTGCCAGTAATATTCCCTTTAATGCACTGGATAAAAACCCTGATCACATTGAATTTTTAAAAAATTATGGTGTAAAAAGTTATTACGGCGATGCCACTCGCATTGAATTATTGGAAGCCGCGGGCATTCGTGAGGCCAAGGTGTTGGTGATTGCATTAGTTAATGTTGAAGCCTCGCTTGCCATTACGCGCTTGGTAAAAACACATTTTCCTCACATAACACTGATTGTTCGTGCACGTGACCGGGCGCATGCCTATCAATTGGCCGAGCTGGGTGTGGAAAATCCCATCCGTGAAATTTACGAATCCAGCCTCAGCGCTGCAGTGCGCACCCTAACCGAGGTTGGCTACACCGAAGGTCAGTCACAGCGTGCTATCGATATTTTCCGCGAGCACGATCAAGGCCTTTTGCATGCAGCAATTGCCATCAGTAAAGACCCTAAACAATTGGCATTGCTTGTTAAACAAAGCCGTAAAGAGTTGCAAGACTTATTCAGCAAAGATATTCAATTGTGATTTCGCACAATGTGTAAAGGAGCTAGCAATGGGGGTCAAGAAAAGCGATGATTTAATCCAGGCATTGCACGCCCGTTTTGAAAAAATAGGTATCGTTGTCCATATTACGCCGCGCGAGGTTTTCGCGGTTTGTTGAGGGTTTAATGTGAGATACGTTGCGATAGGATTCGTTACTCTGGTGCTGCTAATGGCGGTTGTTTTTAACATCAGTAAAAGCCGGGATTTTCAACTGTTTGGTGAAATTGTTAATCGCGTAGATACAGACGAAAAAATAATTGCACTGACATTTGATGATGGCCCGCTACCGGGGGCGACAGAAAAAATCATTAGTATTCTAGCGCAGGAACAAATCCCGGCGACTTTCTTTCTCACAGGGCGTGAGATGGAGCGATATCCGGACGGAGCAAAAAAATTAATCGCTGCTGGGCATCAAATTGGCAATCACTCCTATTCTCACCCACGTATGGTGTTTATGTCTTATCAGGCTGTTGCCAATGAGGTTGCTAAAACCAACGAATTAATCCTCAATCTTGGATATAAAAGCGAAATCGTATTTCGCCCGCCTTATGGTAAAAAATTACTGATGCTGCCGTTATATTTGCAGCGCAACAATATCACTACCATTATCTGGGATATAGAACCGGAAACTTTCTCCGAGGTTAGTGCCAGTAGTGAAAAAATCACCGAACACGTAGTGGCAGAAGCCAAGCCGGGATCAATTATTTTGCTGCACGTCATGTATCCATCGGGCCAGACATCAATGGATGCCGTGCCCAGTATCATTCGCGAATTGAAAGCGCAGGGGTATCGCTTTGTTACCGTGAATGATTTATTAACATTGACTAGTCGAAAATGATAGTCCCGGTTCGACTAACTACTGCGAACGACTCAATAAATACTTGAGCTAACAAACGGTTTGATTGTTATCAACAGAAAGGAGATTTTTATGAAAAACATCGGTAGCTGTCACTGCGGTAATATTCGTTTTGAAGTGGAAGGCGATATTGATTCGGGATTGGCATGTAATTGTTCGATATGCCAGCGCAAGGGATCGCTCTTGTGGTTCGCCCCTTTCAGTGCGTTCAAATTACTGACATCGAGCGAGAATATTGGTAGTTATTCGTTTAACAAACACGTCATTCACCATAAGTTCTGCCAGATATGTGGTGTTAGCCCGTTTGCAGAAGGGGCTGATCCTGCGGGTAATAAAGTGGCGGCGATTAATATTCGTTGTATTGAAGGAATCGATCTGGATTCTATTCCCGTGCATCACTATAACGGGAAGGACGTTTAAGTCTGCGCACTCACAGCAAAATCACAACGCGTTGAGCTTGCTGCGCAAAAAGCGGAGTTCCGGTTCTTGTGTGGTCAGTTGCAGTGCTTTTTCGTAGGCGCTTTTTGCTTCAGATGTGCGCTGTAATTGTGATAAGAATTCAGCGCGCGCTGCGTGCAATAAATGGTAATCCGTCAGTTGTTTGCGTGCGAGCAAATCATCCAGTAGCGCCAAGCCTTGTGCTGCACCGTCGCGGTGGGCAATGGCGACGGCGCGATTGAGTTCTATCACTGGCGATGGATTGCGGATCAATAATAAATCGTAGAAACCACAAATTTCTTGCCAATCAGTTTGCTCAAAACTGCGCGCCTCAGCATGCAACGCGGCAATAGCCGCTTGTAGGCAATACACATCGGCGTTGCCGCTGCTGAGTGCGCGCTGTATTAAGGCGGAGCCTTCGGCAATTTGCTCGCTATCCCAGCGCGAACGGTCCTGATCTTCCAAGCGAATCAAATCGCCATTATTGTCGGTGCGCGCGTGCTTGCGCGAATCTTGTATCAGCATAAGCGCAAGCAAGCCCAATACTTCAGCGTCTGGTAATAGCTGGGCGAGCAATCGCCCCAGTCGTATCGCTTCTTGCGCAAGTTCCTGACGAATGAGTTCGCTGCCGGAGGAAGCGGAATAGCCTTCATTGAACACCAAATAAATAACGTGCAGTACGCTATCGAGGCGCGTTGGTAATTCGCTGCGCGCGGGAATTTCGTAGGGAATGTGTGCATCGCGGATTTTATTTTTAGCGCGCACAATGCGTTGTGCCAGCGTGCTGGGCGTGGTGAGAAATGCGCGCGCAATGGCCTCGGTGGTAAGCCCGCAGACTTCGCGCAGGGTGAGCGCCATTTGTGCTTCCGGTGCGAGGCTTGGGTGACAGCAGGTGAAGATCAGCCGCAACTGGTCATCTTCAAGATGATGATTGTGTTCGTCATCTTGCTCAAATGTTTCTTCTTCCAGTTGCTCGATCACATCTTCCAGCGATACGTGGAATTTTGCGCGGCGGCGCAATTGGTCGATTGCTTTGAAGCGCCCGGTGGATACCAGCCATGCGCGCGGATTGTTGGGGACACCGTCATGCGGCCATTGTTGCAGTGCGGCGGTGAACGCATCTTGTAATGCTTCTTCGGCGAGATCGAAATCTTTTAACAAACGAATCAGTGTTGCCAATACGCGCCGCGATTCAGTGCGATAAATTCCATGGATGAGTGTTTCAATACTGGCTGGCATATTGGTCGTCTTTATAAATAAATGGCAAATAAATGGCGTTAGGGATTGCCGGGGTCATCGACAAAGGCAGTGGCAATCGCGGCAAGGATCATAAACACACCGGCGCACACCAGCGCATAAATAGGCTGGCCACCGAATAATTTGCTGATCATGATTGCCAGTATGCTCGATGCCAGTATCTGGGGTATGACAATAAAAAAATTATAAATTCCCGCATACACGCCCATTTTTGTGGGCGGAAGGGCGCTGCTTAAAATCGCCAGCGGCAATGCCAATATAGAGGCCCACGCAAAACCAACCCCTACCATCGACAGCAATAACCATTGCGGATCGCGGATAACAATAAACGATATCAATCCCGCTGCACCCAGGCAGAGGTTAATCATATGGGTAATTTTGCGATTGGTTTTTTTTACCAGTACCGGAATGAATACCGCCGCCAGAGCTGCAAAGCCGTTGTAAGCGGCAAATAAAATACCCACCCAATCTGCGCCTTCGTTGTAAGCGTGGGAGCTGGGATCATTGCTGTGATAGTGATGCGCAGTCACAGCGGCGGTGCTGTAAATCCACATCGAAAACAGTGCGAACCACGACAGGCATTGCACCAGTGCTAATTGCTTCATGGTGCGTGGCATCAACACCATATCGCGCGTTATTTGGTAGAGCGCGTTATCGGTTTTGCCTGCCTGTTGTAATTGCCCGGCAGCCAACTGTAGCAAGCCAAATAAAAAAATGCCGATGCTCAACACATAGAGTTTTGGATCCAATTGTGCGATGGCGATTGTCGCGCTGAGAGCAACACCTGCGGCACCCAATCTATAACCCCAGCGGATGAAACCGGAATATTGGCGCTGGTCATCAGCGCTGCTGTGTTGATCGTGCCAGCGTTGAAATAAGGCGATTTGTTCCGGGCTGTATTCGCGTGTTGATAGCGCTGACCACAGCAGACTACACAGCAGCAGCGCGGCACCTGCGTAAAAAGCGTAGGTCACCGAGGGCGGGACATGCCCGTGAGGAGCGGTATTGGCGATATCCATCCAGTTGCTGAAAATCCACGGCAATGCCGATGCAACAACCGCACTCACGCCAATAAAAAAACTCTGCATTGAAAATCCGGGGGCGCGTTGCTCTTCCGGCAGCATGTCGCTGATCAGCGCAATGGAAGGGCCAAGGGCGATATTCAGCGATGCATCCAGCACCCACAACATTCCAGCGGCAATCCACAGCGTGGGCGAGTTGGGCATCACCACCAATGCCAGTGTCGCCAATATGGCACCCGTCAAAATATAGGGGCGGCGACGGCCATAGCGGTTCCATGTCCTGTCGCTCATATAACCGATGATCGGTTGGATTAACAAACCCGTGATAGGTGCCGCGACCCATAAGATGGGGATTTCCTCTATGGGCGCACCAAGGATCTGGAAGATCCGGCTGACGTTGGCATTTTGCAAGGCAAAGCCAAACTGGATACCAAAAAAACCAAAACAGAGGTTCCAGATCTGCCAAAAACTGAGGGTGGGTTTGTGTTGCATACATCCTGTCTGGTTATGGTTGTTATCTACCCAAGGCATGTGCGCGGCTGCCGGGCGGCGTGGTACAGGTGGCGTGATTATAGCGAAAACAACCGAGGCTTTTTATTTTTCTTGCTGGGTGGATGTGTATCACCGAGTTAGGTGCCGTGCATTGGTTGTGTACAACGGTAACTGTTGCAAATGAGCTGCGCGCGCATTTACGTGGTGTCGTTCTTGTTTGTGCGTGTTGCTGGTTGCTCCTATTACATTCATCGTCTACGCACATTTTTAATGTTGTGCCGTACTTGTGCATTAATTTATGCCGCAATTGATGTGTGAGTGTTTTGGTTTTTTATCTGGCGCGCGCAGAAATTTATCCATGAAATTTATTCTGCAAAAACATTTCTGAAAACGTTTTCAGAAATGTTTTTTAAAAACCAATTTTAAATTTTAAAAATAAATTTAAGTTGAAATCGATTTCAAAAAATTGAAAACGATTTCTTTTTTGCTAGGCTGTTTTTAGCTATGGACATTGTGCGATTGCCGTCATTAAGATGATAAAAATTAAAAGATTACAGCAGTTTCCCGGGATAAAATCGCACGTTGTCATTAGGACTTTAAGTATAAAAATACCGGCTTTCTCCAATGGCTCCCGCATCGCTGTTGCTGTCTCAACATACATTTCATTGATGAGCATTTTTTCAAAAAATTTATAACATCGGATTCATCCTTTCTCCTGTGGGATGATTTGCGTTACCTGATAATTTTTGTGTTGGGTGCGCAAGGTTTACAGGATGGCTATTAAACGTGTTAACAATAATTCCATAAATCGGTAAACGGAGAAGTCCATGAACACGAAGCGAGGCTTTAAGAAAAAACTCATCGCCAGTGCAATTGCTTCCTACGCTGCATTCGGCTTGGGAACTCAGGTATTTGCACAATCCAACGACGATGCGATTGAAGAAGTAGTAGTACTTGGGGTGAAAGGGGCGCAACAAAATGCGATCAACACCAAGCGCGAAGCAAAATCGATAGTTGACGGCATTTCTGCAGAAGATGTCGGTAAGCTGCCCGACGTAACCATCACTGACTCATTGCAACGTATCACCGGTGTACAAATCCAGCGCAGTGCGGGTGAAGGTGGACGTTTGAGCGTGCGCGGCCTTGATCAGGTTGCGGTGATGCTGAACGGCGAACAATTCCTGGCGGCAGGTAACCTTGCCGGTGCACAACCTGACTTTGGTGATGTGCCTGCGCAATTGTTGCGTGCAGCCGATGTGTACAAAAGTCTCGATGTGAGCAATAAGGTATCGGGTATTACCGGTACTATCGATATCAAAACCTTCCGTCCAATGGACTTCAAGGAAGGCTTTAGCGCTGCGGGCGGTTACGACCTGTCTAACGGTGAAATCAGCGATGAAATGGATAGCACGTTCAACGCATTGATTAACTGGCGCAGTGACAATCTGGGGGTAATGTTGTCCGGCGTGACCGGCTCCAAAAACCTCGCTAACGATTACGCTGGCCGCGCAGGTGATCCTGCGGGTTACCAAATGGGGCCAGACAGTGCGTTTGACGGTAAGTGGATGGCAAACCATAACCATGGTTATCGCTTCTCGCGCTCAGCGAACGAGCGCAACCGCGATGGTATTAATGGCGCGTTGCAAGCGGATCTGGGTAATGGCCTGGAGTTGGTAGTAGAGGCATTCCACACCCAAGCCAAAGAATATCAACGCGAAGTGGGTCTGAATATTTCCAACCGCTGGCAGGGCATGACTGCGCTGAGCGCTGAGCGTCAGGCCATGTTTGATGACCAATACCAAAATGGTTGGACCGGTGCGCAAATCGCTGTGCCTACCAGCAGCTCTGACTCTATCACCGGTAAAGATGGCCGCGAGTGGATTATTGCTGACGAGTTCAGCGTAGAGCCGCTGTGGTTGCAATCGATCGGTGGTAACCGCGTTATCGATTCAGGTTCTACCAACATCAACGTGGAATTGAATTTTGATAACGATGGCGCACTCACCGGTGGTTTGCGTGGTACCAATGCAGAGGCCTATAACAATGTGTTGTTCGCCACCGCACAAGGCGGTATCAACAGCTTCCGTGGCAATACCGTCCAGCGTTTGTATGGTCACTTCTATCCAAAAGATGTGGTTGAGCAATATGGCCTGACACTTGATCCGGATCATCTGGATAAAGTGGGTGTGAATGGCGGCCGCTTCGTATTGCCTAACCCGAAAGGTTACGATGAAGATCCATTGTTGAATATGAAACTCAATGGTTTCAAACACACCTGGAGTGGATGGGATCAACCCATCGCCGGTGGTTTGACGGATGCTTCCGGCGAGAAATCCCTTGCCACTTACATGGCCAACAAAGACAGTTGGATTATGGAAGGTGAGCAGTTGGAACAAGACAACGACACCTCTGCAAAACTCAAAGCCATCAGTGGTCATCTCAATTATAAATTTGAAGATTCTTTCATCACTGACGTAGAAGTAGGTTTGCGTGCGAGCTCCCGTACAGTCGATGTAGAAGCTTACGATTACTGGGCGCAATTCTATGTGGGCTCCAACAACCGCCTGACTGGACCTGATCTGCCCAACGCCAGCAACCTCACAGGTTGTTATGCAATGTGGCGTTCTATCGACCAGAAATTTGACGGCGGCGGTAGCGGTGCAGAATGTTCGGCGGGTGAACGTTTGGATGCGAATGATCCTTCTACCTTCACACCTTACTTTGTGTTGCCTCCACAACCATTGGATCACTTTGGCGAGAAGCTGCAATTCGTAACGGATTTGGGTAAATACGGCAAAGGTATTCCCGGTTTCTGGGCGGTTGATCCAACCACCTTTGATGATCCTGAAGCGTTTAACCGCAAAGCGTTTAATGACATCAAGAAAATCATTGGCCCAGCCAACAGCTATACCGTATCGCTGAATGAAATCAGCAGCTATTTGGTCGGTAACTTTGAAATAGGCCCGGTCTCTGGTACGGCGGGTGTGAAAGTGATCGAAGCTGAAATTGAAGCCAACGTTTATCAAAGTACTGGCGTTCAGCGCGCTTACGGTGGTTCGCATTACTACACAGGTCGCGAGACCAACAGCAAGAGCCGCACCGATGTGTTGCCATCGTTGAACCTGGCGTGGGATGTGACTGACGATGTTAAGTTGCGTTTGAGCGCGGCGAAAAATAAACAAGAGTTGGATCTGTATCGCTATGGTTCAAGCTTGAATATTTTCACCGGTCCAGACCCGGACGATTCAACCCAACGTATCCCGAGTGGTTGGAACTCACAGGCGGACATCAATCTTGATCCATGGTTGAGCAACAACTACGACATTTCGGCGGAATATTATTTCGGCGAAGCAAGTATGTTTAACGTGGGTGCGTATCTGGTCGAGATCGAATCCTTTGTTGAACAAAAACAAAGTGACATCCAGGTTGTATCGCGCGGCAAAACCTACACCATTCGCGGTGATGGTCCTGTCGTTGGTAAAGGCGGTGAAGTTAAGGGGATTGAGTTGGGTGCCAAGTTGGCATTGAGCGACGTGACCGACGGTTTCTTCAGCAACTTCGGTGTTGAAGCTAACTACACGTACTCGCCAAGTGAGCGTCCAGGTTTGGCTTCTGACGTAACTGGCGAAAAATATCCATTTGCCAACAACTCGGAAAACACTTACAACTTCATTGTGTGGTACCAACAAGACAAGTTGCAGGCGCGTATCGCAATGAACAGCCGTGATGATCGCTTCGTGCAAGATTACGGCACATTGAACCTGGCAACCTTTGCCAAGGGTGCGACCTATGTAGACCTGAACGTTAGCTACGATGTATTGGAAAACGTGACTGTTTATGCTCAGGCTGCTAACTTGACCAGCGAAGACGAAAAACAAGTTTATCGCTTGGCAGAAGGTGTAGAGCAAGCTTCATTCGTGTATGACAACGAAGCGCGCTACTCATTGGGTGTACGTGCCAAGTTCTAATAGGCGTGTTTACTAGCGTTTAGATAGACGGCAACAACATTATCCCGGGCAGAGACACTGCTGCCCGGGATAATCCAGCGCGATGCAGGATGCAGTCGCACAGGATAAAAATATAACAATGACCTCACATAAACGACCCCAAATATATGCGTGCAGTAAACAGCATTATTATTGTTGGTGGGGGCACCGCAGGCTGGATGACAGCAGCAAGCCTCAAGCACCACTTCAAACAGCGAATTGATATTACGCTGATCGAATCTTCTGAAATTGGCACTATAGGTGTCGGTGAAGCAACCATTCCCACCATCCGCCAGTTTTATCGCCATCTGGGTTTAAGTGACCTTGATGTTATCCGCGCGACGCGCGCGACCTGTAAATTGGGTATCCAATTTAATGATTGGCACAAACCCGGATCGAGTTTTATTCATCCTTTTGGCGTGTATGGTCAATCGTTAAAAGGAACTGATTTCCATCACTATTGGTTGAAGTTGCGCAAAAAAAATATGGCCTCTGAGTTGGGCGATTACTCGCTTGGTGTTGCGCTGGCCAAACACAATAAATTTACCTTTCCTGCGATAAATCCTCCTTCTTCGCTCTCGGTGTTTGATTGGGCATTGCATTTTGATGCAACCCTGTTTGCGGGGCTAATGCGCACACATGCAGAACAAAATGGCGTGCGCCGGATTGATGCGAAAATCACGCATGTACAGCGCCGTGAAAGCGATGGTTTTATTGAGTCGGTACAGTTGGACTACGGCGCACATTTTTCTGCCGATTTATTTATTGATTGTTCCGGCTTCAAAGGCCTGCTGATTGAAGAAACCTTGCAAACCGGTTACGAAAAATGGACTGACTGGTTGCTCTGTGACCGCGCTTTTGCGGTGCAAAGCCAATCGGTTGATGTGCCTCACTCTTACACCAAAGTGAATGCGCGCCCCGCCGGTTGGCAGTGGAAAATTCCGCTGCAGCATCGCGATGGCAATGGCCATGTATTTGCCAGCCAATTTATGCGCGATGAAATTGCGCGTGAAATGCTGATTAAAAATGTACAGGGCGAATTGCTCCATGAGCCGCGCAAAATTGCATTTGTGCCCGGTCGGCGCAAACAGGCGTGGAATAAAAACTGTATTGCAATAGGCCTGGCGGCAGGGTTTTTGGAACCGCTGGAAAGTACCAGTATTGCACTGGTGCAAACCGGCATTGAAAAAATCCGCTCGCTATTGGCTGCGGCGCAATATAACGACAGCATCCTGCGTGAATTTAATGAGACGACCCTGTTGGAGTACGAGCGCGTACGCGATTTTATTATTCTCCATTACAAACTGAGCGCGCGTGATGACACAGAATTTTGGCGCTACTGTCGCGCAATGAAGATACCGGATTCGCTCCAGCATAAAATGGAATTGTTTAAGGCGAGCGGCCATGTAGTCAATTATCGTTGGGAAATGTTCGGGTTACCTAGCTGGCTTGCCATATTCGAAGGTTTCAATTATCTGCCTGATGTATATGACGCACAGGTGGATCTGCTGGATGAAACAATGCTTGCACAAAATCTGGAAAAAATGCGTGAGTCCTTGGGCAGGGTGGTGGACGATACGCCACACCACCATGAGTTCATTGCCCAGCACTGCGCTGCGCCTGACTTTGCATAAACACTCAAATAAAAAAACACTGGGCAGACACCATGAAACCCTTACAGAAAATATTAATTGTCGGTGGCGGTACTGCGGGTTGGATTGCCGCTTCCATTCTGGCAAAACAATTACAAAAAGCCGATGGTACGCCATCGTCAGTGCAGATTGAGCTGGTAGAGTCAGAAGAAATTGGCACTATTGGTGTTGGTGAATCCACCATTCCGCCGTTTCTGGAAATGCTGAAAAATCTGGACATCAACGAACAGGAATTTATCAAATATACCCAAGCCAGTTTTAAATTGGGTATTCAATTTACCGATTGGCGGGTAAAAGGCGAATCCTATTTTCATCCGTTCGGCACTATCAGTGCGGGCATGAAGGAATATACGTTTTACCAAATGTGGCTCAAAAGTTTTCATCAGGGAGACAATTTTGCGCTACAGGATTTTTCCCCCTGCAATGTCATGGCACAAAATGGCCGCTTTTATTTACCGCAGCTTGCCGATAGAACCGCGATTGGCGAAGCGCGCTATGCATTGCATCTGGATGCAAAGCTAGTGGCTGAATATTTGCGCAAATATGCAGAGGCGCGCGGCGTTGTGCGCACCGAAGGCAAAGTAATGGAAGTGGTGCAGCGCGATGATGGTGGTATAGCGAAAGTCATACTGCGTTCAGGCCAGGAAATTGCGGCCGATTTTTTTATTGATTGCAGCGGTTTTCATGCTCTGTTAATTGAAAAAACCTTGGGTGCGAGTTATTGCGACTGGACACATTATTTACCCTGCGACCGTGCAGTGGCTGTGCAAACCGAAAATACCGGCGATACCACACCCTACACCCGCGCCACCGCGCGTGACCACGGCTGGACATGGCGTATTCCATTGCAGCGTCGCACAGGTAATGGTTATGTATATTCCAGCCAATTTTGCAGTGATGACGAGGCGGTCAATACTTTGCTCAATGTAGTGGATGGCAAAACGTTGATCGAGCCACGCGTTATTCCCTTCAAGACCGGCGTGCGCAATGAAATCTGGAAGAAAAATTGTTTGGCGATTGGTTTGGCATCTGGATTTATTGAGCCGCTTGAATCAACCGCAATCCATTTGGTGGTGCGCGGTGTTATTCATTTTATGCGCAACTTTCCGGATCAGGATTGCGATCAGGCATTGATCCACCAATACAATCGCCGCATGACGATGGAATACGAAGAAATTCGCGATTTTATTGTGTTGCACTATTGTCTCACCGAGCGTGAAGATACCCCCTTCTGGCGCTGGTGTAAAAATATGGAGTTGCCACCATCGCTGCAAGAAGTGATTGATTATTTCAAAGTACAAGGTGGTTTACCGGAAATGATTGATGCTTTGTTCCATCCTGTCAGTTGGCGCTCGGTATGCGAAGGCATGGGGCTGCGCCCACAAAAATATTCGCCGGTAGTGGATGAAATGAATTATCCAGTGATGCGAAAAGGCATGTTGGAGTACCGCGATGCTATGGCAGAGTTTGTTAAAAAACTGCCAACACACGATCAATTTATTCGCGATAATTGTTCGGCTTATTAACAGAAACGAATGGACTCCCGCAAGCGGGAGCGACGACTCCCTACCCAATGTTAGCCTCGTTGCGGGAGTGACGACTCCCTACCCAATGTTAGCCTCGCAGCGAGAGTGACTATTCTCCACTCGGTCGTCATCCCCGCGTGCGGGGATCCATAGGTTTTAAACGAAACAACTGGACTCCCGCAGGCGGGAGTGACGATATGTACTGAAAAGCCTGCTGGAGTAATCCAGCAGGCTTTTGCATTTCCTGGCATTTAATTACCGGGTTATCGCACCGTAATGGTGAAGTCACCCGGGCAATCATTTTTGATATTCACCGCATTGTTCATCATCGTCAGGTTATTAAATTCCACTTGTCCTGCTGCGCAACCTTGTCCTGCCTCTGGCATCGGGTTTGCCCAAATACCATAACCGGAGCGGTTGGGGTAAGACGGGTGTAGCATAGCGCCGGAAATTTTCACGTTGGTGAATACGGTGTCCTGGAATGTATTTTGTCGCTGTCCGCCCACATAATTGGTTTGGAACATAATGCCGTGGAAGGTGGGGTCAATAATATCCAAGTCGCGCACACGAATGCCCTGAAAACTTTTTGAAGCAGAGAACATCCACAGCGCGGGGAATACCTGATTATTCCAGAAGGTACCGCCAGAGCGCAAAATAGTAATGCCTTCAAAATTCGTCGTTGGGTTGGATTGGAATCCAGTGAAAGGGTAACCAAAATCCAGCGAGCTGATGGTTACACCGGAATACACTAGTGCATCTTCCACGTGAATATTTTTAAAGGTATTGCCCTGCCCACCATAAACCGCCATACCCGCGGCGCGCCAGGGTGTCATTGCGGTTAAATTTTCAAACAGATTGTTTTGCACAATGCCGCCGCCGTTATCGGTTGCTGCAAATAATGCAAAGCTGTCATCACCGGTTGTGCGCGCTTCGTTATTCACTACGTGGTTGCCACTACTGCCGTTGGTAAAGTTAAGGCCATCGGCAAACAGGTTGCGCATGCGTGAATTTTTAATGGTGATGTTATGAACACTGGCACCCCAGAACATACAGACTTGATGCTCTGCCCACACGTTGTCGATCGTCATGTTGGATACGCCATTCCAATCAAACACTTTGCCGGGGCCATTAATGCGGCTGGTGTAATTGCCAAAAAAGGCAAAATTGGCAAAGGTTGAACCATTGGCTGAATTACTAACGGCAAAACCGGCATCGGTATTATTTTGATTGGAAGGCGTTTCAAAACGGGTATACCAAGGGCCTGCACCAATCACTTGAATCGCTTTGCCATACACCTGGAATTTGTTTGAAGTTTGATAAACACCGGCAGGCAAATAAACGCCCAGCGCATTACCCATGCGCGCTTGGTCCAATGCATTTTGTACTGCCTGATGGGTAAATCCACTCGGTGTAATAAACGCACTGGGGTTGGGGTTTGGAATCGGCGCTACTTGTTCGAGGCTGATAAAATCAATTGCGTATTGCGATGTGTTTTGCGCATCTTTTTGTAAACGGATTTTACTTCCGCTTGGAATGGTGCGATCAAACATAATGTTCGCTTCATCGTAAATATGGCGCGCAGGACCAGCACTTGGGCTGTTGATCGGATTGTCTTCATTGCCATACACCCACGCATATTTTGATGTTAGCGTAATCGCTTTTTCAAACTGGCCGTTCACGTAAATGTTCAAGGTCGCGCTAATACCATCGCCACCCGGTGCATCAGGAATAGAGTAGCGAGTGACCAAAGTATTGGTGCTTTCGTTAGTGGTAAATTCCACATAACTGCCGGTGCTATTGAGCGTTACTGCACGACGGCCAGAGGCTTCACCGGCAACATCGCCAATATTTCGGTTGGGCCCAACAATTTGTGCGCCACCACCAACCGTTGCACTCTCTGCCTGATAAATTTTATAAGGCATGTTTGCACCGCGTTGAGTACCGGGGTTTGGATTTTGGTTTTCTGCCAGAGTGGTTCCTGTTGCAGTTGTACTCAACGCAGAATTTCCAAATTGGTTGTACGCGCGAACCTGGTATTGATAACTCGTGCTTGCGGTTAAACCTGTGTCTTGATAGTAAGTGGTAGTGACATCCGCAACTTGTACGCCGTTGCGCAACACTTTATAACCGCTGGCTAAATCTGCTGCATCCCAGCTTAAAAATAGCGTGGATGAAGTACCGCCCGAAATTGCAACATTTTGCGGAGTCGCAGGCGGTACCGGATCAGGATAACCATGCACTTCAAATTCCGACACTTGCGCTGCAGGCCAACCGGTATTGCCAGTGACATTGATGCGCACATAACGTGTTGCAGTTTCGTTGAAATTAATCGTCACAGTATTGGCCGATGACGGATTAAAACTGTATCCCGCTGAATTCACCAATGTATTAAATGCGGTGCCGTTGCTGCTGCCCAATACTGAAAGTGTTTGTGTGCGAGTAGCCCAAGCCATATCGTTTGGTAATTTCAACACCACTTTGCTCACGCGATGGGTGCTACCTAAATCGATGGTGAGTGTTTGTGGGAATGCGTTGTTATTACTTTCCCAATAGCTCGCCTGATTATTATCAACCGCGTTGCTGGCCGGTGTATGCCCGAGCGATGTGCTTGCCACAATTGGTTTACCGCCAGAGACTTTTACCACCAACGGATTCTGGTTGTTGCTATCGGTTGTGACGCTAACACTGTTGCTTTGTGCCGAACTGCCCGCCGCATTAAATGCACGCACGGTGTACGCATAAGTTGTGCCTGCACTTAAACCGGAATCGGTGTAAGTAGTGCTAGTTGTAGTGGTGACGAGATTTCCGTTGCGCAAAATTTCATAACCATCCGCACCGCTTGCCGCTGTCCACGAAAGTGAAACGCTGGAAGTGGTTTTACCGGTGGAGGTTAAATTTTGTGGAACCGCTGGAACAGCTGGGCCGTTATCGTTGCTGAATTGCAGCCAGTTCACATTAAACAAACCGCCTGCAGCATTACCTTTAAACACCAAATACAAATTGTGTGTACCACTTGCCGATACATTCGCGGTTTTAGTTGTCCAGGTTTGCCAACCGCCGGTATTGGTCACCGCTACAGTGCCAATCAGTGAACCACTGATACTGCCCAAACGCATTTCAATCGTACCGCCTGCGGTGTTGGTCGCTACACGTGCGCTGACCTTGTTCGCACCGGAACCAAAATTCACATTGTTGAATACCACCCAATCGGCATCATCAATCCAGCCGATATTGCTGCCACCACCGGTGTCTGATGTTGCTTCGGTTTGGATGCCACTCATGCTGTTGTACGAAGTCGCTTTGATTTGTGCAAAAGCATCGCGCGGTGGAATCTGGTTATCGCCAAACACTTCCAATTCAGAAATTTGCGCTGCTGGCCAACCGGTGTTGCTAGTGACATTCACACGCACATAACGCGCGCTGCTGCTGGGCACGCTGATGTTAACGACGTTGCTGCTGCCGGGAACAAAGTTGTAATTGGCTGCATTCACTAATGTGGAATAACTGGAGCCATTCACGCTGCCGGACACTGAAATATTTTGTGTGCGTGAACCCCAGTTGGCGGGCAACTTCAAACGCACTTGATTAACGTTATAGCTGCTACCCAAATCCACCGTAAGTGATTGCGGAAAGGCATTGTTTTGGCTTTCCCAATAATTAGCTTGATTGCCATCAATCGTATTGCCAGCGGTGTAGACATCAACACTGCTGGTAACGCTGGCAGTTTTACCTTGGGCTAAGTTAGTTTGGGCGTGAGCGATAGTTGTTGGGAGTGCACCCAATATACCAATCGCACTGACGAATAGACTCTGCCGTAGCAGATGGGAATTACCGATTTTCATTATGAAGTTCCTCGCTGTTATCGAGCGTGTGGGTTGATTAAAAAATTATTGTTATGAGAAAAAACAGCGTGTCTTTTAAAAAACTAAAAAAAGAGGAGCCCGAAGGCTCCTCTCAAGTCCATGCACAGGATTAAGGATTAATAATTAAATTAAATCCGGTTTGTACAAAGTTGGTGTTGGGGTTGGCGACGTTGCTGGTAGTTAAACCATTAAATGTCGCAGTCCCGTTATTGGTGTAGGTGTAAATTGCAGCACCCAAATGCGGGCCAGCAAAGCGCGATGTGGTCACGCCGTCTTTACCAGTACCGTTGATCTTGATGTTGTTAAACACCACATTTTGGAATCCGCCGCTGTAACCCATTTGGATTGCACTGCGTTGGGTATCGTAAATATCAATATTGGAAATAGTGACGTTACGGATAGGGTCGCTTGACGCTTCCAGATCAATCGCGCCGCGCTCACCGCCCCAGGTATCCAAACTGGTGCCGCTGCGGATAATGGTGCTGTTAGAGAACTCAATACCGGTATTGTTTTGGAAGTGATAACCGGGGAATACGGTATTCATACGGAAACCGGAGCTGCCCACACCATCCACAATTAAATTGTAAGTGGCTTTATGGCCGCTGCCGCCGAAGAACGCGATACCCGCTGCACGCCAGTTGAACTCAATGGTGTTGTAGGTGAACAAATTGTTTACACCGGCAGGTGCCGCATTTACATTGCTGGTCCATACTGCAAGGCCGTCATCACCGTTGTTACGGATGCTGCTATTGCGCACGGTTGAATTACTGGTGCCTTGCGCAAAGTTAACGCCGTCTGCCAAATTATTTCTGATGCGGCTATTTTCGATCAGCAAATTGTCCGCAAAAATTGCCGGTGTATGCGCGTAGTCAGCTACCCAGAATCCGCATTCAAAATGTTCAACCCACACATTGTGCACTTTGGAATTTTTACCAAAGTTATCCATAAACGCTTTATAGATTGCACCTTCGTTGTAGCGTGAGCGCAGCATGGAATTCATGTATACGTGGCTGAAATCCAACTGCCCTGCAACGCGGAACGAAATGCCGCCACCGGCCACATTCGGGTTGGTAAATTGAATGTTGGTATGCCACATACCTGCACCGCGAATGGTGATGTTGTTAATTTTGTTGGCGACAGAACCAATCACCCACATGTTGCCCAAATGGAAAGTGCCCGATGGAATGTAGAGGATTTGGTTATTGGCAACCGCCGCGGTTACTGCAGAATTAAATGCAGCCAAATCATCGTTACCGTCGTTGGCAATCGCACCAAAATCCGTCACAGAAACAGAATTCGCAGGGCGTGAAATTGCAGCAGGCACCTGTTCAATTTCAAGGAAGTCCACGCCGTATTCCAAACTGTCGCCATTGGCTTTGACGATGCGAATCACATCACCCGGATTCAATGGTGTGCTGAGTTTCCAATGCACTTCATCAAAACGGAACAACGGATTGCCACCACTTGGTGTATCAGCCGGATGCCCGCTACCGGCATTGAAATATTGATAGTTGTAATAAGAAGTGAGCGAAATGGTTTGCGCTTTTACGCCGTTTACCAATACATCCAATGAACCATTCAGCCCCATACCGTTGCTGGAATCCGGCATAGTGAAACGCATGGTTACACCTGCACCGCCCTCACCGGGGCGAACAGTCCATTGCGCGTAAGAGCCGTTGGATGGCAGTGCGATATAAGCTTGGCCAGATGCTTCAGATGCGGTCAGTGTTTGGATAAAAGTCGGCGCTGTTTTTAATTGCGCACCGCCACCGTAGGTTGCGTGTTCATTGTCGTAACGATCATAAGGAACTTGCGCGCCGTGAGTACCATTAGGCTCCCAGGGATCATTGCCACCACCGCCGGTATTTTCCTGAGTGGTAGTTGCCGTCACTTGGTTGCTCGCAGTGGAATTGCCGTATTGGTTAACCGCTACAACGGTGTAGTTGTAATTGGTCACCGGTGTTAAACCAGTATCTTCATAGGTAGTGCCGGAAACGGTCGCTACCAAGGTAGTGCCGCGCATAACGCGATAACTGGTTGCGCCGCTTGCTGCATCCCACGCGAGGAAAACGGATGATGCTGATGTTCCTGTCACGCGCAAATTTTGCGGCGTCGCAGGCGGTACCGGATCAGGATAACCATGCACTTCAAATTCCGACACTTGCGCTGCAGGCCAACCGGTATTGCCGGTGACGTTGATGCGCACAAAACGCGTTGCGGTTTCGTTGAAATTAATCGTCACAGTATTGGCTGATGACGGATTAAAAATATAACCCGCAGAATTCACCAGATTGGTAAATGCTGTACCGTTGCCGCTGCCCAATACCGACAAGGTTTGTGTGCGTGTTGCCCAAGCTGCATCGTTTGGTAATTTCAATACCACTTTGCTCACGCGATGGGTGCTGCCTAAATCGATGGTGAGTGTTTGTGGGAATGCGTTGTTATTACTTTCCCAATAGCTCGCCTGATTATTATCAACCGCGTTGCTGGCCGGTGTATGCCCGAGCGATGTGCTTGCCACAATTGGTTTACCGCCAGAGACTTTTACCACCAACGGATTCTGGTTGTTGCTATCGGTTGTGACGCTAACACTGTTGCTTTGTGCCGAACTGCCCGCCGCATTAAACGCACGCACGGTGTACGCATAAGTTGTGCCTGCACTTAAACCAGAATCGGTGTAAGTAGTGCTAGTTGTAGTGGTGACCAAATTTCCATTGCGCAAAATTTCATAACCATCCGCACCGCTTGCCGCTGTCCATGAAAGTGAAACGCTCGATGTGGTTTTGCCGGTAGACGATAAATTTTGCGGCACCGCAGGAACAGCGGGCGCATTATCGTTACTGAATTGCAGCCAGTTCACATTAAACAAACCGCCTGCAGCATTACCTTTAAACACCAAATACAAATTGTGTGTACCACTTGCCGATACATTCGCAGTTTTGGTTGTCCAGTTTTGCCAACCGCCGGTATTGGTAACCGCCACAGTGCCAATCAGTGAACCACTGATGCTACCCAAGCGCATTTCAATCGTACCGCCTGCAGTGTTGGACGCTACACGTGCGCTGACTTTATTTACACCGGAACCAAAATTCACATTGTTGAATGCCACCCAATCGGCATCATCAATCCAACCGATATTACTGCCACCACCGGTGTCCGATGTTGCTTCGGTTTGGATGCCACTCATGCTGTTGTAAGACGTTGCTTTGATTTGCGCGGTGGCATCGCGCGCGGGCGTTTGGTTATCGCCATAAACTTCCATTTCAGAAATTTGCGCCGCAGGCCAACCGGTATTGCTTGCGACATTCACGCGCACATAACGCGCGCTGCTGCTCGGTACATTGATGGTGACGGTGTTGCTGCTGCCGGGCACAAAGTTGTAATTGGCTGCATTCACTAATGTGGAATAACTGGAGCCATTCACGCTGCCGGACACTGAAATATTTTGTGTGCGTGACCCCCAGTTGGCGGGCAACTTTAAGCGCACCTGATTAACGTTATAGCTGCTTCCCAAATCCACGGTAAGTGATTGCGGAAAGGCATTGTTTTGGCTTTCCCAATAAGTAGCCTGGTTGCCATCAATCGTATTACCAGCGGTGTAGACATCCACACTGCTGGAAACGGTTGCGGTTTTTCCTTGAGCCAAATTGGTTTGGGCGTGGGCGATGCTGGTGGCCAGCGAGCCGATTAAACCCAGTGTGCCAAGTAAAAAACCGTTTCGTAAAAAACCGTTTCGTAAAAAACCGTTTCGTAAAAAACTGTTTCGTAAAAAAGCGTGCCGGGGCACAGCGGCTAGAGTAGCGCTTGAGGTTTTCATGCGGTTGTCCTCTTGTTATTGATTGTTGTAAAGCATCATAAGGTGTAAAGCATGGATTGCTGTGAAATGTCAGCCAAACACTGGATGCGCTGACATACGGCATCACAAATGAAATGTAAAAAATATTCAGGTGTCTGGTTGTGAACTACAGATCGAATTGTTTACCGCTAACTCGCATTTTTTATTGTTATGGATTGGGGCAAAAATATCTTAATGAGAGAAAATGGCTTGTGTCTAGATGAAAATCCCTTTTTTGAAAATCTGAAATCGATTTCTTTTTTTGAAAACGTTTGCACTTTTTAGAATTATCGACAGGGTTCACTTTTTGATTTTAGGGAGTAATAAAAATCATGATGGAATTGTGGATGGCGATTGTTTAATGCGCTCTTGTCTGAAATCGTTTTCAGAAATTTGAAAACGATTTCTTTTTTAAAAACAATGGTTTGTCGCTGGACACTGCATTAATCCTGATATTAAATTGAAAACAGCCAGCGGGATTTTGCTTGCAGAAGTAATCTGTTTTTACGTTCGCGACACAATAAATTGCTGCTCTATTTTTTTTGTTTTAAAAAAACTATATGTCTACGTTTTTTAAAAGACTAATAAAAACTGCATTATAAAAAATCAATCCATTATCAAGATTAAAAAGCATGAAAAAAATACTTATGATCTTTATTGCCTCCTGGGTTTCCAGTGCGGTTGCTGCCCAGGTACCGGCAGCCAGCATTTCTTCGCCATCGAAAACATTGGGTGTCAATTTTTACCTGTCTGCAACGGGTGAGCCCAGCTATAAAGTGTTTTATAAGGGTAAGGATGTAGTAGCTGATTCGCGTCTGGGTTATGACCTTAAAAATCAGGCGGACATGGCAAACGGTTTTAAAGTGGTATCCACCAAAGCAACACGCGTTGACCAAACCTGGGAGCAGCCTTGGGGCGAAGAGCGTTTTATTCGCAACCATTACAATCAGCTGCGCATTGCACTGCGTGAGGCCAGTGGTGCCAAACGCAAAATGGATGTGGTATTCCGTGTTTATGATGACGGTATAGGCTTTCGCTACGAATTCCCCAAGCAGGCATCAATGGAGTCGCTGGAAGTTCTGCATGAATTGACGCAGTTCAATATGGCTGCAGACCATGCCGCGTGGTGGACACCTGCACAGGCGGGCAACCAATACGAATATCTGTATAAGCAATCACCTATCAGCAAAATGGGATTAGTGCATACGCCCGTTACCATGAAAACGGCCGATGGTTTATATATCGCCCTGCATGAAGCAGCGCTGCACAACTATTCCACTATGAATGTTACCGGAGCCAGCGCAGGCAACATTAGCGCAACACTGGTGCCTACTTCTAAAAATATGCCAACGGCAGTGAGGCTTCAACTTCCCGCGGTCACGCCATGGCGCACGCTGCAAATAGAAGAATCAGCAGCGGATTTGATGACGAATTATTTAACGCTGAATTTAAACGAGCCGAATAAGTTGGGCGATGTTTCCTGGGTCAAGCCTGCAAAATATGTTGGCATTTGGTGGGAATTGCATTTGGAAAAAACTACTTGGAAATCGGGCGATAAGCACGGCGCAACCACAGCAAATACCAAAAAATATATCGATTTTGCAGCCAAGCATGGATTCGCAGGCGTGTTGGTAGAAGGATGGAACACAGGTTGGGATGGTGAGTGGTGGCTGCCGGGCGGCGGCAACGCATTTAATTTTTACACACCCATGCCTGACTTTGATGTAGAAGAGTTGAGCCGCTACGCGCAACAAAAAGGTGTTTACATTATTGGTCATCACGAAACCGGTGCGGCAATTGAAAATTATGAAAGCCAGTTAGAAGATGCCTTTGCATTTCTTGAGCGCTACGGCATGAAAGCGGTGAAAACCGGTTATGTCGAAACAGGCGAGGAATTGGTGAATGGGTTGTATCACCATGGCCAGTTCTATGTGAATCACGCGCAACGTGTAATTGATATAGCTGCCAAACACAAAGTGGCGATTGTTGCCCATGAAACAGTCAAAGATACCGGCGAGCGCCGCACCTATCCCAATATTATTTCGCGCGAAGTTGCACGCGGCCAGGAATACGATGCATGGTCTGCTGATGGCGGAAACCCGCCCAATCACACGGCGATATTACCCTTCACCCGTATGTTGTCCGGGCCGATGGATTTCACTCCCGGTGCATTTGAATTGACGCTGCCATCGCGGCCAAAAAATCAGGTAAACACAACACTGGCCAAACAACTGGCGCTCTATGTCGTGATTTATTCTCCGGTGCAAATGGCATCGGATTTACCTGAGCATTACGAGCAGCACCCGGATGCATTCCAATTTATTAAAGACGTAGCCGTGGATTGGGAAACTACCCGTCCTTTAGGTGGTGAAATTGGTGAGTATGTAGCGATAGCGCGTAAAGCGCGCAATAGCGATAACTGGTTTGTAGGTGCATTGACCAACGAAAACGCGCGCACACTGGAAGTGAAGTTAGACTTTCTTGATGCAGGCAAGCAATACACGGCGCGTATCTATCACGATGGCAAAGATGCTCACTATGCAAAGAATCCGGGAAGTTATGGAGTTAAAGAAATGGAAGTCAAAACTGGCGATGCAATTTCATTGCAACTGGCTCCCGGAGGTGGTGCTGCCATCAGTTTGATCGCCAAATAGTTGTTTTAAATTGTAAGTTTGTATTTCTTGTTTTTTTGTTACCCGTAGTCTCTCCCTTAGCTTGGGGCAGTGGTGAATAGTTATTCGGGGATGTGTCTTCCCTGAGGCGCTGAGGTATCCCGCTGCTCCTTTTTTTGCCAATTGTTAACGCGCGTTACTTTTTTGTAAAACCCACCGCTTTTCCCGCCAAAAAATGCTAGCCTTTACTCGCTAGACACAGCACAAAAGCCAATAACAAAAAAATCAGGGTCGTTAAATGATTGGAATCAAAGAGATTGCCAAAGAGGCAAAAGTATCTCCCGCTACTGTATCGCGTGTGTTGCGCAACCCCGAGTTGGTCACTGAAGACAAGCGCAATCGTGTGCTGGAAGTTGTCAAGCGCACAGGTTATACACCCAATAGCCTTGGTGTCAGTTTGCGAATGTCCAAAACCTATAACCTGGTGGCCATTATTCCTGATGTAATCAGTGTGTTTAATTATCCGGTTATCCGCGCGATTGAAAGTATCGCATTGGAAAAAGGCTATTCATTGCTGCTGGGTGATACACAAGAAAAGGAAAGCCGAGAGCGATCGTTTGCCAACATGGTGCGCTCGCGCCAGGCCGATGGCATTTTATTATTTTGTTCGCGCCTGCCGTTTGATATAGACCCGGAAAAACCGGTCGCCGAACAGTTGCCCCCATTGGTTAATGCTTGTGAGCCGGTAGGTGTTGAGGGTATTCCCAGTGTCAATATCGATAACGCTGCCGCTGCTGAGGATGCAGTCAATTATTTATTAAGTCTGGGGCACAAACGCATAGGTGTGATTGCTGGCAATATGAGTGTGCCCAGCACCCAAAGCCGCATGGAAGGTTATAAACGGGCGCTTGCCAATGCGGGCATTACATTTGATGAACAGCTGGTGCAAATTGGAAATTACGCATTGAGCGGTGCAGCGGAAGCCACGCGCAAACTCGCACAATTGGCTAATCGGCCCACGGCTATTTTTGCATTCAGCGATGAAATGGGCATGAGCTGCATGTCAACATTGCACAAAATGGGTTTTAAAATTCCACACGATTTTTCAGTGATGGGCTTTGATAATATTCGCTATGCCGAATATTGCAGTCCATCGCTGACGACGATAGCGCAACCGATGACTGAAATTGGAATTGCCTGTATGGAATTGTTATTGCCGCAGCTCAATGGCGAACCAATGACATCGGTCAACCGGATTTTGCCGCACGAGTTAATAGTGCGTGAAAGCACCGGCTTGGCACCGCAGTTGATTTAATCCCAGTTTGCGCTGGAATTTTTTTGATTTTTTTACTGATCGCCTTTTTTGACGGGCGGATTCAGTAGTGTCCAGTTTTTTACTTGTGGATGAAAAAATCCACACTCTTCATACGCGCGCTGGATGACATTTTTTTGTTCCAGTAGCGCTATGCCTTTTTGTAGTGCAGCAAATATGGCCTCACCTTGCGGATGTTTTTTACTGACAGGCCAATGGCGGCTGCCGGGCAAACCAACCTTCACGCCGGGAATGGGTACCAGTTCCAGATTCTCAACCACCACTTTCATTTCCGGGTTGGGTTGAAACGGAGCGAGGGTGAAATCTGCGCGCCCGGCTACCACCATCCGCACGATTTGCACCCAATAAGTTGAGTAGTGAATTTTTTTCACTCCCAGTGATTTCAAGGTGGCGACATCAGCTTTCCAGTGGTTGTTGGATGCAGCGCTCAAATGGCTAATTTGCTCGCGTGTTGTCGCTGCCAGTGCTCGCTGATGTGTGTTGCGCGTGTAAAGCCCTGCAATAAATTCACCTTCATCCACTAGTGCTGAGGTGATGAAAAAAGAATCCTTGTCAGACTTAATATCACTGCGCCACATGAGTGCACCGGAAACGGGTATCTGGCCATCTTTGATTAATTTCAGGATGCGCAAATAACTGTTTTCCGGACGAAAAGTAACACGGCCTTTATAGCCGCCCAAATGCAAGGCTTGCTGCAAAAGAACAAGTTCAATGACATCGCGGCGAGCACCGGTGCCACCATAATAATTAATAGTGAGTGGATCGCGGTCGCCTACAAATAATTGGTAATCCGCAATAATATCTTCATCTGCGGCAGCGGTGATGATATTTGCCGCCGTGCTGGCAACGGGGAATAGACAGCTACATACAGCAAGCAGTATTCCAAAAAAAATCTTCAACAGGTTTCTCCTTGGAAAGCGTAGTGGCCAGAGTCTCCCCACATCCTGTTGAGGCAGTATTTCTATAAATAGTGGTTATATTGATTTTTAATATTATGCACAACTTCTTTGCAGAATAACGTTGGGATTTCACTATCCAGGCTGGGGATTATGGGCTGGATTTGAAGAAAAATCATAAAAAATAATCAAAAACCGGGTTTATATTTTGTACCATTAATGGTACATTTGATCAAAATGGACAAGGATAAGCCTAATGCCTCCGCAACCGCTAATTGCTCGATTCTTTAAAACCGGCCTTGGGGCTGAACCTGTAAGGGAATGGCTGCTCAGCAGTACAGTTGCTGATCGTAAAATTATTGGTGATGACATTCGCACTGTTCAAATTGGTTGGCCAATCGGAATGCCATTGGTGCGCAAGTTGGATGCAGATTTGTGGGAAGTTAGATCCCATGTAAAGGACGGAATAGCCAGAGTGATTTTTACAATGTACGGTAATACCATGATTTTATTGCACGGCTTCACCAAAAAATCACAAAAAATTCCCGCAGGCGAGTTAACAACTGCAAAAACCCGTCTGAAACAATTTAGAGGTGATCTATGAAAAAGTCAGTCAGCAAACATACTGGTAGCGACTTTGAGGATTTTCTTGCCGAAGAAGGGTTGCTGGATGATGCAAACGCTGTGGCCATTAAGCGCGTGCTCGCTTGGCAAATTCAAAACGAAATGAAGAATCAACACATCAACAAAACCAACATGGCGAAACGTATGCAAACCAGCCGATCATCATTAGATCGTTTACTGGACGAGCATGACACCAGCCTCACTTTGAGCACGCTTACCAGTGCAGCGCAGGCACTCGGCAAGAAAGTAAAAATTGAACTAGTAGAAGCGGTTTAAATATTGAGACTGTAAAGTGTTGTCCAGACAGGGGCGGGTTTCCAGGTGGCGACCCAATGAGGAATTTCTGCGGCGGGCATGGGGCGGGCAATACCGTAGCCTTGCGCTAGTTCGCAACCCAATGGAATGAGCAATTCACCGTGCGCAATCGTTTCAACGCCTTCAGCGATAACCTTGCGGTGAAACGCATTGGCAAGGCTGATAACTGCTTTCACGATTTCCAAATCATCCGGGTCATCGAGCATATCGCGGATAAACGTCTGATCAATTTTTAAAAGACCTGCAGGTAAGCGCTTTAGGTAAGTGAGTGATGAATAACCTGTACCAAAATCATCTACTGCAAAACTAACACCCAGTGCGCGGCACGCGCGCATTAATTCCGCTACTTCTGCAATATCTTTTAACGCACTGGTTTCAACAATTTCCAGTTCCAGAAAAGTAGCGGGCACGTCTGGGTGCATGGATAAATGTTCAGCAAGGCGCACAGCAAAATTGCTTTGTTGCAATTGCATTGCACTGATATTGACACTGACAGGAATGTGCAACCCCATCAGTCGCCAACGTGAAATTTGTTGCAGCGCATCATTAATAACCCAATCACCCAGTTCAATGCTGAGTGGGTGGTCCTCAATCACCGGTAAAAATGTAGCGGGTGATAACAGCCCGCGTTCCGGATGCTGCCAACGCACCAGTGCTTCAGCGCCAATGACTTCACCGGTGCGCATATTTACTTTCGGTTGGTAAAACAATACAAATTCTTTTTTATCCAGTGCCGCACGAATATGCTCCAGGGTTTCGCGTTGGCTTTTGCTGGCAATATCTTTTGCCACATCAAACAAGTGATAGCAGTTTTTTCCTGCCTGCTTGGCGATATACATAGCTTGGTCGGCATGGCGTAATAACTGGTCAGCATCGGCGTTGTCCTGTGGATAAAGAGTGGCACCAATACTGGCGGATACACGCAAAAATTGTTGATTGAGCATGATCGGTTCTGCTGCGATCTGTAACAATCTGTTCAACACCACTTCGTAATCGTCCGGACGTTCCAGATCGGCCATCACCACAACAAATTCATCGCCTCCTATACGGGCAAGCGTATCGCTTTCGCGCAATGCTTCTTTTAATCGGTGCGCAATATTTACCAGCAATTGATCACCCATGTCGTGACCGTATTGATCGTTGACCGCTTTAAATCCATCCAGATCGAGATAGACCACTGCAAGTGAACCGTTCTTGCGGTGGCAATGCGCGATCGCTTGCTTTAAACGGTCGGCGAGCAGTACGCGGTTAGGCAGACCTGTGAGCGCATCGTAATGTGCGATGTATTCGAGCTGCCGTTGATGTTCTTTCAGTGGTGTAATGTCGGTAAATAAATTGACATAATTTTGCGCAACACCGTGAATATCATGCACAGCACTGATCGTCATCAAGGCTGCATAGACTTCACCGTTTTTGCGTTTGTTCCAGATCTCGCCGTGCCAGTCGCCGGTGTGCAGCAAGTCTTTCCACATGGCAGCATAAAATTCTTTATCGTGAAAGCCCGACTGCAACAAGCTCGGGTTTTTACCGATCACTTCTTCGCGCGAGTAACCCGTGATGTCGGTAAAAATATCATTGGTTTCAATAATATTTCCGGCGGCATCGGTAATTAATATGCCTTCGTTGGCATGTGTAAATACACTGGCTGCCAGGTGCAAGCGCGCTTCTGCAAGGGATTGTTCAATGGCGACTGACGTGAGCTTTGCCTCGCTTTCAATTAAGCGGATTTCTGTATCTGATGGGTTGCGGTTGTGGCTGTGATAAAGCGCAAAAGTGCCCAGTACTTTCCCTTGTGCAGAAAAAATAGGTTGCGACCAGCAAGAATTTATATTGATTTGTTTTGCTATATGGCTAAAGGCTTGAGTCCAGGGGTGTGTATGTACATCAGCCACAATAACCCTGTGGCCGAAATAAGCTGAGCTGCCACAGACGCCCATGCCTTCACCGACAGGCAAACCATTAATGGCATCGATAAAAAAATCAGGCAACCCATGCGATGCTGCCGCGTGCAAATGTTTTTCATCAGCATCCAACAACATGATGCTACAAAAACTTCCGGGCAATAGAATTTCAATATCGGTAGCGAGCGCAGTGAGTATTTCGTTCAGCTCAACTTTGGCGAGTAACATTCCCAGAATACGGTTTTGATGTTGGTGCCGTCGCTCTGCTTGTTTGCGCTCGCTTATATCCTGATAAATACCGGTAAGCCGCACGACTTTTCCATTTTCCATGTGTGCAGTGCAGGTGGTTCGTATATCAATTTTTCGACCTTTGAATGTATATTTTTCAATTTCAATATCAAATACTTCGCCAGTCTCCATTGCGTGTCGCAATGCTTTTGCAATGCGCTCGCGTGAATCTGGTGGATACATAGAGAAGCCTTCATCCAGGCTGGGGGTATATTCTGCGGGAGTCGTATCGTGGATTGCATAGGTTTCTGCGGTCCAGTAAATGCGTCGCGTCGCTACATCCATTTCCACGCCGCCTACTTTGGCAATACTTTGCGATGCCTCCAGAATGCGCGTATTGGTGCGCAATGTTTCCAATTGCTGACGTTCGAGCAGGCTGAGTTCTTCAAGTTTTTGTTGCAGGCTTTGCAGTTCAGCACGTTGCAAATCCAACGCAAGGCGATAAACCTGTAATTCACGCTCTGCTAATTGCAAAGGCGTTAATTCAGGCAAGGAGGTGCCGCGCAGTGGATGCAGTTGTTCCAATGCGCGGTGATAAAATTCAGAGCTGTCGTTTAATACTTTGGATGCCATAATCCAGATCCATTCCTTCAGTAAAATTCTCCTGTGCGGTTGCACCTTGAGCGCTAGAAATATAGCAGCGCAAAGCAACCCTGTCGAAGTGCTTAAACATTCTCTTGCACGAGCATTTTTGTTGTTAGATCAAAATGATTGAGCGCAATAAAAATTGCTGTTTTTTCTCCATAAATAAACAGATTTTTATCGCAATATGTAAATTAGGCGTGGGTTTTAATAACCAGGTTTGTCGGTGTTAAATTAGGCGCTGTAATACGCTGTAATAAAATAATCGCTAATGGTAATAGGCGAGGCGTTAGACGCGGCGCAGTCCTGCATCTTTGGTGCATCAAAATGCAGCACTTGCCAATCTGTTAGCTAATCCACACTTTCACCATCTACCACACCGCTTGTATTGACCTGCCCGCCTCACCCCAATAGGGTGTGCGCCGTCACCGTGTTGCCCTCGGGCATGGACGAATTTTCCGCCGCTACAAGGAGTTACCGCATGCAAACTTTTGCAATCAAACACCGCGCCCAACTGACATGGGAAGACCTTCCGTTTGTGGAGGCTCCTGTGTTTGCACATACCCATATTATGCAGATGCTGAACAACCCCAATCATTTGTGGATGCGCATCGAAAACCTCCCGGAATTTATCCGCACAGAAATTGGTTCTTACAGCTCGTTAAGAAATCACGATTATGCCAACAACAAAATAGAACGCCTGATCGGCAGCGGCCTCTATTTCAACGTATGCCGCACTGGAAAACCTTTTTGTGCTGCATTTACCTGGCAAGAGGATTCCGAACACCCGCACAAAGGTTTTTGGACTGATCCACTTAACTACTACTGGCGCGCATCTGTCGCCATTAAAAATCAATTGATGTTGATTGCTAACCAATGGCATAGATTGCAGACATTAGAATTTACAGAGTCATTACTGCAATCGCCTTTTGCGATTGCGCAAGAAAAAGTTGAAGAGGTTTTTTCTGTTGCGAATAGAAAACCAGAATCCGTAATGGTAACCTCAAAAGCGGTGGTTGTTTCATCAGAAAGTAAAGCAATTCATCCTAAGAAAGTTAAAAGTAAAAGTCTGTCTGGATCTCCCTATGAAGATGATTATGATGAAATAATCTGGAAGGCATCAAAAGAATACGGTGTTCCGCCAGAAATTTTGAAAGCAAAAATTAGAAAAGAGTCAACGTTTAATAATGAGGCAAGAAATACCAATAATGTAGATGCAAGCACTACAGTTGGGTTAGGGCAATTTACAGAAAGTACCGCTATGGTCTACGGGCTAAGAGTTGATGAATCAATCGATGAGCGTTTGGTGCCTGCGAAAACTATTCCGGCTCAAGCAAAAATGCTTCGTAAAGAATTCGATCGATTTCGCAATTACGCTAACAATGATATTGAAGGCTGGAGGTTTGCGTTGGCATCTTACAATTTAGGCTATGCAAAGGTTTATAGTCAGTTAGAAGTTGCAGAGCCCTATATGGATCAAGGTAAGGTTGCATACAACCATAGTAGCATGACCTTTTGTAAGGGCTCGTATACGCCAACTATTATGGGGTTGGAAGGCGATATTGGTGGTTGGGCAAAAGAATATTCACACGACTTTTTGAGGTTTAAATAATGATGTTCAGGTTTAGAAAAATTTTTATATTAACAGTCTTGGTTTCATTACCTTGCTACTCAGGAGAGGGGCTGAGTGAGGGAGAGGTTGTTGATAAACTGATAAGTGATACCAATAAAAAATATGAGTCATATTTTAGTATCAGTAAAGACGATGTCATTATAGGGAGGCGTGATGTTGATGGAAATGGGTCAGAAGATCTTTTGATTTTTTATGATGGTCGCTGTGGTATATCGAGAGGGTGTGAAATGGATATATATCTATGCCTATCTGCATCCTCCTGTGAAGTTAAAAGATATTGCTATGCTGGAACTCTTTATGAAGGACAAGTAAAGAATAAAGGGGCAACGCTTAACTGCGAAAATCCGCAGAAAAATGAAGAAGAGGATCTTTCTTCCTAACGTTATTGATCACTTCAATTTCGAATTACGTTTTTTTGAAATTTAATGAAAGCTCCCGGCGCTGCCGGGAGCTTTTATTTTTATCTACTGCTTTTGTTTCATTTCTTGCTCTTTCTTCTCGTAATAACTCTGCAATACAAAAAACGCTTTTTTCTTTTTGCCTTCATTGGAGAAAACACCTTTGCGGTTGAAGTCATCCTGAATGCCATCTAATAGGCGGCGGGGAGAGCGGAAGTCGGTGAGGATCCAGGGGGAGGTGCCGACGTAGCCGTCGATTTTGTCGATCATGCCCAAACTCTTGATGTAGAGATTTTCCTGGAATTCTTCAGTGAAAATGGTATTTACATCGCCATGATAGCCATAGCGCGCGCCGCCGCCGAATTCGCTGATGAATACCGGTTTGTCGTAGTTAATTTCCCATGTCACTTTGTCTGCTTTTTCTGGCAGGCCATCGTACCAACCGATGTATTGGTTGAAACTCACCATGTCCACTATGTCTGCGAGTGGGTCTTCTACAACAGCGATGTTGGGATTATCGCTGCGGTAATGTTTTTCCATAGCAGCGCTTAATAAACGTGTGTTATCCAGCGCGCGTGCGGTTTTGGCGAGGCGGCCGAGGAATTGGTTGCGTACATCTGATACGGGCGTTTCGTTGGCGAGTGACCAAATGATCACTGCTGCGCGGTTTTTGTCGCGCTCGATCATCGCGGTTAATTGTGCTTCTGCGTTTTTATAGGTCTCTTCATTTTTCCAATTAATCGTCCAGTAAACCGGAATTTCTGACCACACCAATAAGCCCATTTGATCAGCAAGGCGCACCATATCCTCGTTATGCGGGTAATGGGCGAGGCGTACAAAGTTTGCGTTCAGGTCTTTTGCCCAATTTAATAACGCTTGCGCTTCTTTGGCATTTTTAACGCGACCACCGCCTTCAGCAGAATATTCTTCGTGTACCGAAATGCCACGCAAGAACAAGGGTTTTCCGTTTAACAATAATTGTTTGCCTTGGGTGGTGATGGTACGCAAACCGATGGTGTCGGTGAGTTTGTCTTTGCCGCTGGTAACTTGTACGGCATAGAGTTTTGGATTTTCCGGCGACCAGAGTTGTGCATCAGGTACTGTGAAAGAAAACGTGGCGTTGCCGTTTTTATCGGTCGTTAGTGTTTGTTTTATATTTAATTCAGGCAGGCGCAGCTGAATTTTTTCACCGCCTTTAGCGCCGTCTAACAACACAGAGCCGGAAACCGTTTTTTGCTCAAGCGATGTGAGGGCGATTTTATAATCGCGGATAAACACACCGGGCACATTCAATAATTTTACTTCACGGGTGATGCCGCCGTAATTCCACCAGTCGGTGTTGAGTGTGGGTACGGCATCGGCGTGACGTTTGTTGTCTACTTTGATAATCAGTGAGTTGTCTTTGGATTTAAGTTTGCCGGTCACTTCGTAATGGAAGGGCGTAAAACCACCGACGTGTACGCCGAGTTTTTTACCGTTCAGATATACATCTGCGCGGTAATTCACGGCAGCAAAATAAATAAATTGGCGATCACTTTTATTGGCTTTGGGTGCATCGAATTTTTTGCGATACCACACACTGCCTTCGTAGTAATAGAGTTTTTCGTTTTGGGTATTCCAATCGCCGGGTACTTGCAGGGTATCGGCTTTATCAAAATCGTATTCGATCAGATCCGAGGGCGTTTTTTGTTTTGAGTCGGTGAAAAACGCGTTGACCGATGGATTCTCTTGTTGATCGAAGGGTTCGTAGCGATAGTTGTAATACCCGTTTTCGTAAGGATCGACAATAATTTTCCATTCGCCATTTAATGACAACGCATCGCGTGTGTAGGCTTGGAAGGCAGGGTTTTGGGTTGATTCCGCCGCTGTCGCAAACGGGGCAAACCAGACGCAACTGAATAGTGCGCCAAGCAAAAATAGTTTCATGGTCTTTTCTCTGTTGACGGTGGTCTTATGGTTTATATGTGCTTGTCTGTGCAAGCTAGGTGTCAGGTTCAGTAGAAAATTGCGGGTACGGTGAACGGCATGAGCGGGTGGTGGTTGAATAATGGTTTGGCTCTGCATGCTTGTATACCAGCAGCCACAATTTTAGTCTGGTTTGCGTTGTGACTTTAAGCCGGGAGGGGGTAAATAATTGTTAACCGCCCGCACTGATGCTGAATGCGTGGCATCAATGCGGGCGGTATTAAATGCGGTTGGCTTTGAAATACTCTGCACTCTGGGTTGGCGCGCGTTGTAGGTTGGAATATCAGTGGGCTGCCGCCTGTGAGCCTGTTTTCTGCAGCCCCCAATTGCGCACCTTTTCCATATACAAATACACCACCGGCGTGGTGAATAAGGTGAGGAATTGGCTGACGGCCAAGCCGCCGATAATGGTAATTCCAAGCGGTGTACGCAGCTCTGACCCCTCATTGAAACCGAGGATCAGCGGCACTGCGCCAAGCAGACCCGCGAGGTTGGTCATGAGGATGGGGCGCAGGCGGATCATCGCCGCTTGATAAATGGAATCGCGTGAGGAAAGCCCTTCGTTGCGCTCCAGCTCCAGCGCAAAGTCGATCATCAGGATCGCGTTTTTCATCACTATCCCGATCAGCAAAAATAACCCGAGCATCGCAATCAAGCTAAACGGTGTATCGGTCAGCCAGAGTGCGAGCAGGGCACCGATTCCCGCCGAAGGCAGGGTGGACAAAATGGTGAGCGGGTGGATAGTGCTCTCGTACAAAATCCCCAAAATTAAATAGACCGCGAGCAGTACGCAGGCTATTAATACCGCAGGGTTTTGCGCCATACCCGGCACGCTTGGCCCCCAACCGGGGCGACTGCTGCCTGAAGGGGCGAGGTAGACTTCTTTAGGCATCATCAATTCAGCGACTTTGGCTTCAATCGCGATGCGCGCCTGCTCCGCCGTCACACCTTCCGCCAAGCCATAGCCAATACTTTCCGACACAAACTGGTTGCTGTGGCGCACGCGGTCTTCGGCCAGACCGTAATCGAAGCTGGAGAAGGTTGAGAGCGGCACGCGCTTGCCATCGCGGGTGATGACTTGCAATTGGTTCAGCACTTCCGGCGTGGCGGTGTAGCCGGGCTCCAGTTCCATCACCACGCGATATTGGTTCATCTCCTCATACATGGTGGAGACTTGCCGCTGCGAGAAGGAGTTATTCAGCAGACTGGCGACGGTAGTCATGTCCACACCCAAGCGCTGCGCGGTTTCACGATCAATGGTGAGGTTGATTTGCTGGGTGCCTTCCTCGCGCACGCCGTCAATTTCGGTGAGCTCTTTCATGCCTTCCATCGCGGTGGTCAGTTTGGCCGCCCACTTGTACAGCAAGCGGATATCGTCCGACAACATCATCACTTCATGCTGGCTGCGGCTGAACGGCGAACTGAGGCGAATATCCTGATCTGGCCCCACCATGAGCATGGCGCCGGGAATGGTCGGGATCTCGCGGCGGATGCGGTCGGTCACTTCCATCACCGATACCCCGCGTTCTGCCATGGGCTTGAGGCTGATGCGCATCCACGCATTACTGACCCCGTTGCCGCCACCGCTTGCGCCGAATACGTCTTCAACGGCGGGGTCGGCCAACAGCACTTTGCGGAATTCCTGGATTTTGGGCTGCATCAACTGGAACGAAAAACCGTCATCGCCGCGTATCCAACCGGTCATTTGGCCGGTGTCTTGCTCGGGCAGCATGGTTTTGGGAATGGCGATGTACAGGTAAATATTGATGCCGATCACCGCTGCGAGAATCAGCATCACAATGCGGCTGTGGCGCAGCGCCCAATCCAGCGCGACGGCATAACCTTGTTTGATGTCATCAAAAATGCCTGGCTGTGGTTCTTTCTGCGCTGCATTTTTGGGCTCTGCTTTGAGCAGTTGGCCGCACAGCGCCGGGGTGAGGCTGAGCGAGATCACCAGCGAAATCAGCATGGCCGCCGCAAGGGTGATGGAGAATTCGCGGAACAGTTTTTCTACCACGCCGCCCATCAGCAGGATGGAGACAAAAATCACCACCAGCGTCACGTTCATCGCCAGTAGGGTAAAACCGACTTCGCGCGCGCCCTGAATGGCGGCCTGAAACGGCGGCATGCCTTTTTCGATATGGCGTTTGATGTTTTCCAGCACCACGATGGCATCGTCAACGACCAATCCGGCAGCGACGATCAAGGCCATGAGCGACAGGTTATTGAGCGAGAAGCCCCACAGGTACATCACCGAAAACGCACCGATAATCGCCACCGGAATCGCAAGCGTCGGGATCAGCGCACTCTGGGCGCTGCGCAAAAACAGGAACACCACGCCGACCACCAATAACACCGCGACCGCGAGTGTGATCTGCGCTTCTTTAAGGGTGGCGCGGATGCCGGGCGAGCGGTCCATCACCACTTTTAGTTGGGTATCGCCGGGCATCAGCGCGCGCAATGTGGGCAGTTGCGCGTTGATGGCATCGATGGTCTCGACAATATTAGCGCCCGTTTGGCGGCTTACCGTCAGTGTCACGGCAGAGCTGTGGTTGTGGAAGCCGTCGGTATAGCGGTTTTCCACCGAATCGCTCACGGTGGCCACATCGCGCAGGCGCACTGGGCCTGCATCGCCGTAGCGGATCACCAGATTCTGGTAATCCGCGGCAGTGCGCAGGGTTTCGCTGGTGTACACCTGCCAGCGCGAATCATCTTCTTCCAGTATGCCCAGCGGGCGCTGCACGTTGGCGTTGCTGATGGCATTGCGCACTTCATCCAGCGCGATGCCGTAGCTGGAAAGCATATTGGGGTTCAGCTGGATACGTACGGCGGGCAATGATGCCCCGTCGATCCCCACTTGCCCCACGCCTTTAATCTGCGCCAGTTTTTGCGCAAGGATGGTCGAGGCGGCATCGTAAAGCGCGCTGGGCGATAAGTTGGGTGAGCTCAGTGCCAGCGCCATAATCGGTGCTTGCGATGGGCTGACTTTGCGATAGCTCGGGTTGCCGGGCATACCGGCTGGCAATTGGCCGCGAGCGGCATTGAGTGCGGCTTGCACATCGCGCGCGGCGGAATCCAAATCGCGGTCAAGGGTAAACTCGACCCAGATAAACGTAGAGCCTTGGGTCGAGTTGGAGTTGATCGCCGTTACCCCGGGAATACTGCCAAGCGCACGCTCCAGCGGCGTTGCAACGGTGGAGGCCATGCTTTCAGGGCTGGCACCGGGCAGGGCAGCAAAAATCTGTACCGCCGGAAAATCCACCTGCGGCAGTGGGGCGACGGGCAACATGCGCCAGGATAAAAGCCCGAGCAATACAATCCCGATCGCCACCAGCGATGACGCGACGGGTCGTTTAATAAAAGGTTCTGCGATGGTCATAAGGTGATCTCACGTAGGTTGTGGCGGGCCGCGCAGGCTGAGAACGAACCCCAACACGACCATCTCGCCGCGCCAACCAAAAGCTAAATGGAGCTTTGAAGCAGGTTTTGGTGCGGACGGATATATGGTCATGTTGGGGTTCGCAAGCTCACCTCCAACCTACGTTTGTGCCTCCTCGGAGAGTGGAGTTGCCGCGGGTTTATTTACCCAGCGATCAAAAAACAAATACACCACCGGCGTGGTGAACAGGGTTAATACCTGGCTCACCAACAATCCGCCCACCATCACCAAGCCTAACGGCTGGCGCAGTTCCGCGCCTGAGCCGCTGGCGAGCATTAGGGGGATCGCGCCAAACAGGGCGGCGAGGGTGGTCATCAAAATCGGGCGGAAGCGCATCAAGGCCGCGCGATGGATCGCCTCGCGCGGGCTCATGCCCAGTGTGCGTTGGGCGTCGAGCGCAAAGTCCACCATCATAATGCCGTTCTTTTTCACCAATCCGATCAACAACACCACGCCGATCACCGCAATCAAATCCAGTGGTTGCCCGGTCAACAAGAGCGCAAGCAGGGCACCCACGGTGGCAGAAGGCAGGGTGGAAAGAATCGTTACCGGATGGATAAAACTCTCATACAACACGCCCAGTACGATGTACATAGTGACCACGGCAGCCAGCACCAGCCACAGGGTATTGCTGAGCGAGGCGCGGAACGCTTCGGCCGCGCCCTGAAAGCGCAATTCAACGGCGGCGGGCAAATCCAGTTCGGCAGTGGCGGCTTCAATCGCATCGATGGCTTCACCCAGCGAGGCATCCTCTGCAAGGTTGAAAGAAATAGTGGTCGATGGAAATTGGCTTTGGTGGTTGATTAATAAAGGCGTTGGTCGCTGGCTGATTTTGGCGAGCGTAGACAAGAGCACCGGCTGGCCGCTGCTGGAACTGACATAGGTATTTTCCAGCGCCTTCAAGCCTTGGGCGTAATCCGGGTCTACCTCCAGCACCACGCGGTATTGGTTGGCTTGGGTGAACAGGGTGGCGATCTGCCGCTGGGCATAGGCCGTTTGCAAACTGCTGGCGATATTGCTCACGCTCACGCCGAGGCGTGCGGCGGCATCGCGGTCGATATCCACATAGGCCTGCAGGCCGCGGGTTTGTAAATCAGCCGCCACATCAGCCAGTGCCGGTTCCATACGCAGGCGCTCCAGCACGCGCGGCAAGGTTTCATCCAGCAGGGCGATTTCCGGCGCAGTCAGGGTGAACTGGTATTGGGTGCGGCTCACGCGGTCTTCGATACTCAGCTCCTGTACCGGCTGGAACCAGGCGGTGATGCCGCTGATTCCCGCAATGCGCTCCTGTAAGCGGCGGATAATCTCGCTGGCGTGTTCGTCGCGCTCACCATGGGGCTGCAAATTAATCAGTAAACGACCCGAGTTGAGGGTGATATTGCTGCCATCCACGCCGATAAACGACGAAATGCTCGCCACATCCGGGTCTTGCAGAATCAATTCGGCGATTTGCTGCTGGCGCTCGGTCATGGCGGCGAAGGAGGTGTCCTGCGGCGCTTCAGTGATCGCCTGAATCGCACCGCTGTCCTGGATCGGGAAGAAGCCCTTGGGCACCACAAGGTACAAGCCCGCGGTGAGTGCGATGGTGCCGAGCATCACTGCCATGGCGGCAGTTTGGTGTTGCATCACGGTATCCAGCAATTCGCCGTAGCGGCGGATCACTTTGTCCAGAAAGTCCGGATTGTTTTCATCGTGCACCGGTGCGGTCTTGAGCATGCGCGCGCACATCATGGGCGTGAGCGTGAGCGAGACGATCAGCGATATGCCGATTGCCACTGCCAGCGTAATCGCAAACTCCTGAAATAGCCGCCCCACCAAATCACCCATAAACAGCAACGGAATCAATACCGCGATCAGGGAAATGGTGAGCGATACCAGCGTAAAACCAATTTCGCCTGCACCTTTAAGTGCAGCATTCATCGGTGTTTCGCCCTGTTCGCGATGGCGGGCGATGTTTTCCAGCATCACGATGGCATCGTCCACCACAAAACCGGTGGCGATAGTGAGCGCCATAAGCGTCAGGTTGTTGATGGAGAAATCGAGGAAATACATCACCGCAAAGGTGCCGATCAGCGACAGCGGCACGGCAAGGCTCGGGATTATGGTCGCGGGAATAGAGCGCAAGAACACCAGGGTTACGGCGACGACGAGGAAGATCGCAAAGATCAGCTCTTTTTGCACATCGCGGATGGACGAGCGGATGCTGTGGGTACGGTCGCTCAGCACCTCGATTTTTGCCGCAGCGGGCATGGTCACCATCAATTTGGGCAGCAGCTCTTCGATGCTGTCCGCCACATCAATCACGTTAGCACCCGGTTGGCGCTGGATGTTAATCAGCACCGCCGGTTGCTTGTTCGCCCAAGCGGCGAGAAAGCGGTCTTCAGCACCATCTTCCACGGTGGCGACATCACCCAAACGCAGTGGCGAGCCATCGCGATAGCTCACAATCAAATCGCGATATTCCTGCGCCGAGCGGATTTGGTCATTGGCATCGAGCATGGTGGAGCGGTATTCGCCATCAAAACTGCCTTTGGGCTGGTTGGTGTTGGCGGATACCACCGCATTGCGCACTTGCTCAAGGCTCAGCTGGGTATTGGCGAGGGCATTGGGGTTGACCTTGATACGGATCGCCGGGCGCTGGCCGCCCGCCAGAGTCACCATACCCACGCCGGGCAGCTGGGCAATCTTCTGCGCCATGCGGGTGTTTACCAGATCGTACACCTCGGGCAACGGCAAGCTTTCCGAGGTGACCGCGAGCGTCATGATTGGTGCATCGGCCGGATTCACCTTGCGGTACACCGGCGGGGTAGGCAGGTCATTGGGCAACAAATTGCTGGCGGTATTCAGTGCTGCCTGTACTTCCTGTTCGGCTACGCCCAAATCCACCTCCAGCAAAAATTGCAGGGTGATGATGGATGCGCCGGTGGAGCTGGTGGAAGATAGCTGCTTTACGCCGGGAATCTGCCCCAGGCTGCGCTCCAGCGGAGCAGTCACGGTGCGCGCCATTACATCGGGGCTGGCACCGGGGTTGAAGGTAAAAATCTGGATGATCGGGTAATCCACCTGCGGTAATGCGGCCACCGGCAACAGGCGATAACCGAGCAAACCGGCGAGCAAAAACGCCAGCATCACCAGCGAGGTGGCGACGGGGCGGAGGATAAAGGCGCGGGAGATGTTCATGCGTTTCTCTACTGTAAGTCTATCGTCACTCCCGCGTAGCGGGAGTCCATAGGTCTTGTTCTTTATGGTTCCCCGCTGCGCGGGGATGACGTGGGGAGGTTACTCAATCACCTTCACATCTTTACCCGGCCAGAGGCGGTCGATCCCTTCCAGCACCACGTGTTCGCCCTCTTTTAATCCCTCTAATACCGCAATCCGGTCGGCTTCTACCGCGCCGAGTTTGATGGGGCGCATCTGCGCTTTGCCGTCATCAATGGTGTACACATAGGTGCCTTTACTGCCGTATTGCACTGCATCGGTTGGAATAGTGATCGCGCCGTCCAGCGTTTGCAGGTGCAGGCGCGCATTGATGAATTGGTTGGGGAAGAGGCTGTCGTCGTTATTAGCGAACTCCGCTTTCAAGCGCAGGGTGCCAGTGGCGGAGTCGATCTGGTTATCCAGCGTGGTCAGTTTGCCGGTAGATAACAGGCTGCGTTCACTGCGGTCCCAGGCTTCTACCGCAAGGGCTTGCTTGGCCGCCAGTGCGGCATTGTGAGCCTCACGCACGGCGATCAATTGGTTTTCTGGAATAGTAAAAATCACCGAAATTGGTTGGGTTTGGGTAATAGTGACCAAGCCATTGCTGTCGTTGGCATTCACCAAGTTACCCACATCCACTTTGCGCAAACCGGTGCGGCCGGCAATAGGGGCGGTAATACGAGTGTACGACAGTTGCAAGCGCGCATCTTCCAGTTGTGCTGAGTGACTTTTTAAGGTGCCGCGCAATTGGTCTACCAGGGCTTTTTGTTTGTCGTATTGTTGTTTGGCGATGGAGTTTTTCGTCAGTAACTGCTCATACAACGCCAGATCATCTTCCGCATTTTTTAATTGGGCTTTGGTCTCTTGTAGCGCACCTTGCGCTTGTTGGAGTTTTACCTGATAAGGCGCGGGGTCGATTTCTGCCAGTACATCACCCGCTTTCACAAATTGCCCTTCGGTAAATTCCACACTCAGGATCGGCCCACCCACACGCGGGCGAACCGTCACGGTATTTAACGGGCTGACACTGCCAATCGCTTTTACGTGCACTTTTAAATCGCTTTTTGCCACTGTCACCACATGCACCGGCGTTGGCCCCATCCAAGGGTTAGGTGGCGGTGCTCCTTTTTTATCGGGTGTGCGAATGCCAAAAAACCACACCAATAACAGCACCACAACAACAACCAAACCCAACAGCCAACGCTGGCCGCGCGATAAGCGATTTACAGAAGCAAGCATGAAAACATCCATTAGTTGATTATTTAACGCAGAGGCGCGCCTTTAGCCGGTGTTTGAATTTGTACACCTGTAGAAATGACGCATGTAATTGCAGGCTAGTATGCAGGGAATATGCCTGCAATGGGTTTTACATTTCTCGACGTTTGATTACTGCGCTTCTCAATATTTATTAAACAGTCTTTCAAGTACATGGTTCTCGGCTATGGGGAATTCATGAATAATGGCAGCTTTTTAACCCCCTAGGTAAACCAACAGAAAAACAAGGAATTAAATATGTGTAATCGTTTCAGCTCAATAACCATTATTTTATTGCTGATCTTGGCAATTATTGGCTGTGGTGGTGGAGGATCTTCGGGGAACAACAATAACAATGGTGTCACACAATCATCTACATCTAGTTCCACCACCTCTTCCAGTTCAAGTTCCACTTCTAGTTCTAGTTCAAGTTCCACTTCAAGTTCCACTTCTAGTTCTAGTTTGGATTTGACGAATGTTCCTGTGCTGCAACTCAGCCATTATCCAAAACATGAAGATACGAGTCTGTTGGTATCACTGAATTTGGCTCCGATATATAAGAACTACACTAGTTTAAATGTGACAATAGCTAGTGCTAACGATCAGCCCTTCAGTGTCCATAGTGGAATCGATTCCAGTTGGCTGCATACCGTGCAAAAGTTAGAGCCCAAATTGGTTGAGAGGGTGGCGACTGGCTTGCAACCCGATACCCGTTATGAATTTTGTTTAACAGGATTAAATAAGGACTTCACAACAACTGGCTATTTCAATTGCGAAACTATTACCACTGCTCCTGAACAAGCCGAAAAACTGATTATTGCAATCAATCATGATGTAGAAACGGAAGCGCTAGCGCTGCTAAACGATTGGCAGAGTGAGTTGGTCAAGCAGCATCCGAACTTAAATATCAAAACGATACATATCAACAAAAATGAATCTGCTAATACGCTGAAAGAAAAATTACAACAAGAGTATGCAGAAACGAATTTAAAGTACGTGGTTTTTGTCGGCTATGATTTACCTGCATTTACTATCGAAAATTCTTCCCCCGCAGAGCGATATTTGGCACCTTACGATAATTTGGCCGGCGATCATGCAAAGGATTGGGTTAACTATATCGTTGGGTTTTCCGGTGAGGTCATTCTTGCTGTCATAAAGCCCCGACAATCAAGCATTGCCTCTTATCTTCAGCGGTTGTTGAGTTATTATCGTGGAGAAATAAATTATAACGATGGTGTCTTGCTTGCGGATGCAATGATTGAAAGTGAAAAAAGTATCGATAAAGACTTCTTTTTTGAGCAAGGCGCTAATGTAACCATAGTAGAAGGTATTACTAATTATTCAGATAACGCGCAATCCAGTCTTTGGCAAGCAAATTACGCTGAAAAGCTTTCTTCCAACTCTTATCAATTTATGTTTTTGAATGCACATGGAACTAGTGAGCTACATTATCCTTGTGCAGAAAACTGTATTGATTCCGCGTTTGTGGAAGCTATACACCCTAAGGTGCAATTTATTCTCCCTGTGAGTTGTAGTATTGGTCAGATAATGAAACAGAACTCCCCTATGGCCTCCTACGTATTTGAAAGTGATTCATTAGCCGGGCTGGGAGCAGAGGTAACTTATTGGGATGTAGATGGGAAAACAATAAAGTCAATTTATAACGCTATGACTAAGGAAGGATTGACTATAGGTGAGGCAGGTCGGCCTTTTGGTTTTCTGGTGTTCGGAGATCCTTTTTTGCGCTTGAACTTGGTTCATTAGTCGGCACTTGTGATTTTTAGGGTAAATGTGTGAGTGTGAATTTTTCACATCCGTCCTGTTGCTTTTCACACACAGGGATGTTGGTTTTGAGGCGTAGTATGAAGTGAGTGGTAGTTGTGCCACACACCTTGTCATACAGGGTTCGCCATTTTTCAAAAGGATCTTCCCATGAAAAACACATCCAAACCTATTCTGATTCCGTTGCGCTTTAGTGAAAAACCCGCGCAAGACCTCTCACTCGTCGCTTTTTTGTTTTCGCGCAGTGGAAAACTGTTAGAGAAAACCGCGCTGCGTGGCGATTCAATTGAATTCAAAACAGCGGACAATAACCCGCGGCTGTATAAAATTTTTGTAGTACCGGCAGATGATAAAACCATAGATGGCATTACTGGTCTGCCGGAGTTGGAGCGGTTCAATCCATTTGAAGTGGTATTGGATGTGAATCGCGAGGGAGTCATTAATCCGGTTTTGATTCCCAATGAATATCCCCTGTTATGGTTGCGCCGCTCATGCCGTGTGCGCGGCCGCGTGATTAAAAATTTCTCGCTCGGTACACTTACACAAGATCGCGGTATCTGCCATGCGCGCGTACATATTTGTGAAGTGGACAGAATCCGCTTGTTGGTTGAAAAAATTCCGGATCACATCATCATTAAAATTCCGGAATTGGTGATCCATCCCGAGTGGCCATTTCCCCTTCCAGAGCCTGAACCTTTTAATCCATTGGGCTCGTTAACGGAAAAGTTTGATCCTCCACAACATTTGCCTTGGCGTTTTGGTTTTGATGCAGCCTCTGAATTTGCCGCACGTCAGTCTGTGCCGCTTAAAAATGTTTTGACTAATGAAAATGCGCCGGAAGAATTGCGTGAAGTGCAATCGGTATTGTTGTCATCGCCCAGGATTATTAACCAATTAAATTCCGGCAATGCAGCGGCCATCCGCAAAACGCTGGTGGAAAATTTTGCGATTTTCCATCCGTATTTTTGCCATGTGCCCTGGTTGTGGCCGTATTTTTATCGCTACGATGAAGTGGCATTGGCGTACACCGATTTAAACGGCGCATTCGATGTCACCTTCCGTTATTGGAATACCGGAGACAAACCTGATTTATATTTTTGGGTGGAATATTTGATCGACGGTGTGTGGACCACCGTATACAAACCCTCCGTTCCCTGTAACACCTATTGGGATTATCTGTGCGGCAGTGCGGTCACTATTCGTGTGACTGATCCACGCGTGCGTTGGGAATGCAACGATATTATCGATGGCGATATTGTGTGGATCAAAACCATCGGCTCCAGTGCCAGTGTGAGTCACATTAAACAGCAAGATCAGTATTCAGTTATTCAAGGGAAATTATTTAATCACGTCGGTCTGACCGATGTGTTTATGAGTGGCGGCAGCAGCGCGTTGGATAGTTATCGCCGCCCGTTTGGTGGCACGCTCAATTTTGTGGTGCAATTTGGTAGCGGATTGCCCACAAATGACATGTATTACTATCGCTGGAGTTATCGCCAGTTGCGCAATGCCGATTTATCCAATGCACCAGCGGCTGCGCTTGCATCGCTGCATAAAGGCCAGGCATTACACAAAGCCTACACCTACGAATATTTTGATGCGCTGGGCCATAAACATTTTGGCCAAAATACCTTTAAGTTGGGGCCAGTCGCGCTCAATGGTGAAGATGATCTTTATGTTATTCCGCCAGCATTTCCGTCATCCAGCCCGGTGAATGCAACGGAATTGAGCCCGCTGTGGGATCAAAATACCATTACTGCGAGTGTGGACTCTGCGCAATTTGCTGACGGCCTGTATGAATTTGTATTGGAATTGTTTGATGCTAATGGGGTGAAATTGGCGGCCATTCCCAAACAGATTTTCCAGGTGCCGCACTACACCAGTTTTGCACCATCGATTAATGCTGCGGATGATTATTTATTGCTGAATGGTGCCAACGCACGTGGGTTTACCATGAAAGCGCGCGTGGATAATCAACGCTGTGAAGCGACGGTTTATAAAATCAAAGTCAATGGCAGCGAGGTCAGTTCGGATTGCTGCGGCTTTGTGCCTTATCCACCCAATGCCGATATTGAAGTCGCGTTCCGTGCCTACCACCCGCACAATTTTGCGACATTTAATTTTGTGGTGAAAAAAGGCACCTGTAACGATGCCATCCAGCAAGGGTTTACCAACGCCAGTGGCATGGTGATTGGCAATGCCGGTAATTACACGCGCGACAGTGCCAGTATTTATCGCGAAGGTTTTTCGCCTGCGCAATTATTGGGTGTTTGTGTTGCGGGGGGCAAAGCGGCGTTTGCGGAGCATGTCTATGTCTCGGCATTGGCGACCAATGGTTATGATCGTTTGTCGTATTTGGATGCATCAGACCTTGCGGCCTTTGCGCTTGAACCTGCTTAACAGTGTGTCTTATTAAAAAAGATTGTGACTAAAACAAAAAACCGCATCGATACTTTCGATGCGGTTTTTATTTTTTTGGGGACATTTCAGGTGCTGTATTAAAAGCTTTCGTATTAAAAGTTTTCGTATTAAATGCTTTTTATCGAACGCATTTTATCAAACGATTTTTATCAGGCACTTTTTTTCAAACAATAAACGAATCAAACAGAATTATCTCAACCTGCTCGCCTTCAGCAACCGATCCACGTTCTGCTTCCAAGCGAATATAACAATTCGCGTTTGCCATGCCGGTTAATACGCCGGAGTTTTGCAGGCCTGCGCTGCGCACGTAATAGATTCCATTTTGATATTCAACAATGCCGCGCTGGAAATCGGTGCGCCCCGGTTGTTTTTTTAACGCATGACGGGCGATAGCGCTGCGTACCGGTTGCGTTTGTGTTGTGACTTCTTGCGTTTCACCTGACAACTTGCGCAATGCTGGCACGACCAGTTGGTGATAAGTAACGGCGGTTGACACCGGGTTGCCCGGTAAACCAAAAAACCAACCCTTACCCAAGCGGCCGAACGCAAAAGGTTTGCCCGGTTTCATCGCAATTTTCCAAAAATCAATTTCGCCCAGCTCAGCGAGAATATCTTTGGTGTAATCCGCATCGCCCACTGAAACACCGCCGGTGGAAATCACCACATCCGCTGTTTGCATCGCCTGCGTAAATGCATTGCGCAATGCATCGGGGTTGTCGGGAATCACGCCTAAATCGGTCAATTCAACCGGTAAACGTTGTAACAGCGCACGCAGCAATGGGCGGTTGCTGTCATAAATTTTCCCCAGTTCAGGTGCGGCACCGGCGGGCAATAATTCATCGCCAGTGGTTAGCAAAGCAACGCGGATATTGCGCACGACTTTTACTTGCGCCAAACCGAGTGAAGCGAGCAAACCTATATCCAACGCCGTAATGCGATGGCCAGCTGCGAGCACCTTGCTGCCGTGCGCAATATCTTCACCGGCGCGGCGGATGTTATTGCCAAGCGGTGATGATTCATTCAGCACAATGCTATCGCCATCGGCCAGAACATTTTCCTGCATTACCACCGTATCGGCTCCGGCAGGTATTAAGGCGCCGGTCATAATGCGCACGCATTGACCTTGCTTGATTTCCTTCCTAAACGGGTGGCCAGCGAGTGATTCGCCAATCAGTTGCAGCTGCCCCGGTGAATCTTGCGCGCGCAGGGCGTAACCATCCATCGCGGAGTTATCATCGGCAGGTACATTGACCGGTGCAATGACATCGCTTGCGAGCACACGGTCCAGCGCATCCAGCAGGGCTACCGATTGCTGTTCTTGCACGGGAACCAACTGTGCGAGTAATCGTGTGAGGGCATCATCAATCGGGAGTAGTTGAGGCTGGGCGCAGTGATCCACGGGTATTCTTCCTCCGCTGGGATGGTTTCGTTGCAATGGTCGGGTTTGCCAGTATGCCTGAACCTGTCGTCTTATAAATATTCCCAATTGATAATAAGTATCATTTGTGCAAACATGTGCCACATGAAATAGGGGCAAACCCTGTGCACGGATGCAGCAATCACTTATGGCAACTGATCCGTGGACTGTTCGATGAATCAATCCCTTCCCATTCTTAATCGTATCGCTGCAGGCGTTCTAGGCGGTTATGCCTTCACCTGGGGTTTTTGCGCCATTGGTATTGCTGCGTTGGCTGCCTTGGGGGTGAGTGTGCACGCGGCCGAACACGGCGTGATGCTGCTGGCTTTCCTGCTGTTTCTCTGTCTGTTTTTATGGGCATTTGCCGCACAAAACATGGTAAAGGTCTGGGTTGTGTTGGCGGGCGGTGCGGCTCTTATGACTGGCGCGGCGCTGCTGTTACAGCGCTCCTTGGTTGGATAGGGTAGGAGATAAACCATGTATAACAATTTTCGCGTGTCCATGACCTGGGTGCACACCTGGTTTGGCTTGGTGTTGGGCTATGTATTGATGGCCTGTTTTTTCTTTGGGGCGCTCTCGGTATTTGACCGAGAGATTGACCGCTGGGCGATCCCGAAAACCCGCTTTGAGCCGCAGCCCATGCCATCCTTCGATAACCTGCTGATGGATGTGTATAAAAAGATGGAACCACACCCCGTCGATATGGCTGCCACTGCCGAGCGGGTTATTGGCGATTTGCCCGATCCGAAAACCATGCCGTTGGTTTCGTTTTATGCCTACACCACCCATCGCGATCCGGTGTTGGCGATTGGTGGCGAATTCAGTATCCCCAATAAACCTAAAAATCCCGCTGACGACCATTTGCATGTGCACGGTTGGGCGACTATCGACCCGCGCACCGGTGAGGCTATTCCTGACGATGCGTTAAAAATCGGCAGCGGCTGGTTTTACCCCATGCACTACAGTCTGAATTTTCATTGGAATAATCTGGGTTACTGGATTGTGGGTTTTGCCGCGCTGATGATGCTGGCCGCACTGGTGACCGGTGTGATTATGCATCGCAAGATTTTCAAAGAGTTTTTCACTTTCCGCCGCGAAAAACGCCTCCAACGCAGCACGCTGGATTTGCACAACATGAGCGGCGTAGTGGCGCTGCCATTCCACTTCTTTTTTGCGCTCACAGGTCTGATTATTTTTGCCGGTATCTATTTGCCGGTGAGCCACACCATGCTCAAGCCATTGCATGATCAGCATGAAATTCTGGATGCCGAGCGCACCGGCTTGCCGCATGAGCCAGCCGGTGTGTATGCGCCTATCGCGTCGGTAGATGCGATGATCGTTGAAGCCAAGCGCCGTTGGGCCGCGCGCGATATGGCGGGCGAGGTGGGTTATGTATTTGCCGATCACCTCAACGATGAAAACGGCTATGTGAGTATTTATCGCGCCGGTAGCGACCGCGTTGCTTTGGTCGGCGAGCCGATTCACTTCAAGGCCAGCACCGGCGAAGTGCTGCGTGAAGAGCCACCTCAAGCCGCGGTCTTTGAGATCAATGAATTCCTCACCGGTCTGCACCTGCAGCATTTTGAGCATTGGATGTTGCGCTGGTTGTACGTGATTGGCGGTTTGCTCGGCTGTGTGTGTATCGCCACCGGTTTTATTTTCTTTGTCGAAAAACGCAAACAGCAACACGCCAAACTTAACAGCCAAGGCGCGCGTTTGGTGGATGCCTTGGCCGTCACCACCGTGACCGGCATGGTGATTGCGGCGATTGCCATACTGGTGGCCAACCGCCTGCTTCCGGCCGATCTGGCGGGCAAGGGCGAGTGGGAAATGAAAGCCTTCTGGAGCGCTTGGTTATTGGCCTTGATCCACGCTGGTTGGCGCAGTGCGCCGGTCGCCAAGGCGATGAATAATCCGGCTTGGCGCGAGCAATGTTGGGTGATAGCAGTACTCGCGGTAGCAGCGGTTATCCTCAACTGGGTGACCACGGGCGACAACCTGGTCAAAACCATTTTTACCGATACCTACTGGGCAGTCGCAGGTGTTGACCTGAGTCTGCTGGCGGCTGCCGTTATCGCTTTGTGGACCGCGCGCAAACTCAAGCAGCGTGCACTGGCACCGGTTAGCGACAGCCCGCGCCGTGCTGCACAGGAGCCAGTCGTTGCCGGTATTGATATGGCAGCGGAGGTGAAAAATGGCTAACACTGCGTTCTTGTTATTACTCGCCGCACTCATGGCACTGGTCAGCTTTTCCTGGTTGGCGCTGGCGATGGATGCACATTGGAAAAAAGTGCAGGCGGGGCGAAACACAGTGCATCCGGCAAAAGTATTGCGCGCAATGGGTTGGCTCGGCTTGTTAGTCACCGCAGTACTTTGCTTTATGGCAGACCGTCCGTCCATGGCAGTATTGGTGTGGATTATGCTGCTGGCCGCGACTGCTCCATCCGTCGGTATGATCCTGTCGTGGCGACCAGAATGGCTGCGGTTCTTTTGGCCTGTTCGATAAATCCGGGATCAAAAAAAGCGGGTCTTGAACCCGCTTACCCATAAGTCGCTTTTGTTTCCTGTACCTGCCCCGGCGTATCAATGTTGATGCGCGCACGAAGCCAATCGGCAAACTCTTTTTCGCTCAATGAACCGTCGGCCAAACCGATATATTGCGGATAAAGCTCAAGGTCGCTGGCCTCAAGTTTGCCGCTATTGAGTTCAATGAAAACTTCACAGACCACAGCGGCGGTGCGTTTATTGCCATCGACGAAGGGGTGGTTGCGTGCGACACCGAAAGCCAGGCTCGCGGCCAAGTCGGCTAAATCCGGTGGTGGATCGCCATAAGTGAACAGTTGTTGCGGGCGCGCCAGCGCTGAGTCCAATAATCCTTCGTCACGCACGCCCGTTCCGCCACCATGCTCTGCGAGTTGGCGATCATGAATGGCTAAAGCCAGTGGTTTACTGATCCAGATAATCATGCTTTCTCCTTTTTATTGCGCCAGTTCATTGCGCCAATTTGTGCAATAAAGTGCGGCGTTTCTGCATGATCTGCTCCGCCACCTCCATTTGCTCCGCAAGGGTAGGGTCAAAGGTGGTGAGCTTGATGCCGTCAGGTGTTTCCAGCAGGTAAACATCATCGCCTTTGGCTAAACGCAGGCGCGCGAGAATCTCTTTAGGAAGGATGACACCAGCGGAATTGCCGATAGAGGTGATTTTGAGTTTCATAAGTGCTCCATTACTCTGTTATAACAAATGGTATAACAGGGTAATGGTAGCAGCTTTATGTTCAATAAGCACTCAGTTTGCCTGCAGTTGCGGAAGTATCACCTTGTGCAAAGAAGTGATGTTTATCTGCAAAGCAACGATGTTTATGTGCGAATGGCGCTTTCCGCAACAATGCAATTGCGGCCATTTTGTTTGGCTTGATACAGGCGGCGATCCACTTCATTAATAAAATCCGTTAGCAAGTCACCCTGCTCCGGTATTGCAGTGCCCACGCCCAGACTGATGCTTAACAACTGGTTGATGTGTGATTGCTCGTGCGGGATCTGCAGTGAAAGAATGGCGCTGCGGCAGCGCTCGGCAACTGCCAATGCGGCTTCTGCGTTACTGTCCGGCAATACCAACACAAACTCTTCCCCTCCAAAGCGCGCCACAAAATCCCGCGCCCGCGCGGCCGATTCGGTCAGTGCCTGACTGACGCGTTTAAGGCAATCATCACCTTGCAGATGGCCGTAGTGGTCGTTGTATTGTTTGAAGTAATCAATATCCACCATCACCAGCGACAAAGGTTGGTGCGTGCGTTTGGCGTTGAGCCATTCCACTTCCAGTACCGAATCAAACATGCGCCGGTTGGCAACACCGGTCAGGCCGTCTTTAAACGATAGGGTTTCCAGCTCTTTTTGCAGATCAATCAGCTTTTGCTCGGTCTGTTTACGCTCGCTGATATCAAACATAAAACCAATGAGCGATTCCACTTCCCCCGCTTGGTTGCGCACCACGTGCACCACATCGCGTATCCACACAAAGCGGCCGTCACTGGTCAGCGCGCGATAATCCGCCTCGTGGTCAACACCGGCTTGGGATTGGCTCACACAAAAGTTGACCACGCGCTCGCGGTCTTCCTCATGCATACGTGCCGCCCAGTCTTGCACCGACACCCAACTATCAGGCTCCCAGCCCAACAGCTGCTTGATTTGCGGACCTATGTAAGAAAAAGTGAGCGTGCTCCAGTCAATTTTCCAGGGAATGGCTTTAGTCGATTCCAGCAGGGTTTTATAGACGCTGTGGTCTTCGTCCACAAAGTGGCTCATGCGCTTCTCCATACAGACAAAGGAGTTAATATACGCCACGCACTTGAGTGACAGCTAATAAAAAAAACGCAGGCACAGATCAAATCTTCACAACTGGCAAAGATCCAAACTGTGCCTGCGCTCAATGCTCAGGTAAACAACACTCAGGTAATCAATATTTCACTTGCAGGCTCAAGCTGGTACGGCGCTCGTTGTAGAACGCTGAATCAACGTTGGACTCCCACTGGTTGTAGTACTCCTGATGTTCTTGTGTCAGGTTGGTGACTTGCAGTGCGACAGTCATGTTTTCAATAAATTCATAACTGAGCGATGCATCTACATAGTTGGTCGGCTTTTGGAAATAGGCGAATTGATAATCGCCCTGCAATGTGCGGCCAACATACATTTTGCTACGGTAGTTATGAGCGATACGGGCCTGAATACCATTTTGCTCGTACCAGAGCGCAAAGTTGGATTGATACTCAGAGTTATTGATTCCCGGCATGGTCTTACCGTAGTAATCCTGGTCTGAACCTTCACTGGGTGAGTAAGTGAAGTTGGCATCTACACCAAGGCCACTCCAGAATCCCGGCAGGAAATCGAGCGATTGTTTGTAACCAAACTCTAGCCCGTGTGTTGCATCGCCTTTCTCATCGAAACTGATAATCGAATCAATCGGCACGACACCGGTAAATTGTCCGGTTTCCGGATTGTAGCCGCGCACTACGCCATCATCATCCGCAATGTCCGAACGATAAATTCGCGTATTTTCAATTTGCGTTAAACCCTGAACCCAAAACAAACCGAGGCTGACCATACTGCTGTCATTTAAATACCACTCGTAACTCAGGTCGGCGTTGTATTGCAAATTAGGCAACAATGCAGGGTTACCGATTTGCGAGCCCGAGTTGGCGCAGGCAACGGGGCCGCCATTAGGACGAGTGATGTTACAGGAGTTGGTACGGTTGACATTGAGCCCGCCGCCCAGAGAATCAGTGTCATGGGTGCCGATGGTTTTGGTAAATGCAAAACGCAACACTTGCTCATCGTTTAAATCCATCGACAAGTTAATCGCAGGCAGTATTTCATCGTAGCTGTTAACGGTGGTAATTGACTCGCCCACTGAGGCAACCATCCCCGGGCCAAGCAAATAGGTTTCGCCGTTGATCACGGTAGATGCCGCAGAACCGGCAACACTTTGGGTGATGGTGTATTCGGTATCTATATAGCGCAAACCCAAATTACCGCGCAGTGGTTTACCAAACACTTCTGTTTCCAGATTGCCCTGGATATAGAACGAACTGGTTTTATCTTGCACTTCGTACACGTTGGCCGCATCTGCAACTAACATATGTGGGCCGTACATTTTTTCATGCCAGGCAATCGGATTATCCATCGCTTTCGGGTTAATGAAATAAACCGTGCCCAAGCCTGAGGTGCCATAAAAATCGCTAATGCCTTTAATCATTCCCTGTTCATTTAAATCAGTGAATGAAATGGGATCGACATAAGACTCGCCAGTCACAGGTGCAGGGGAAACAGTATCTTTCCAGCGCGCGACAAATGCATCACCGTATTCGTTGGTTCTTAACAAGCCGCCAATCCAACCATTTTTTTCAACATTGCGTTCACCGTAACGCAAACCAACATCAACCGATGTGAAGGTATTTAGCAGCGGTGCAGCGAATGCGTAATTGGAATCCAAACGGACAATGTCCATGTCGGCATTTGAATAGGTACCGGTCAAGTTGGCTGACTTGGGGCTGTAACGATTCAAATTGCTGCCGAAGGTTTCATTGACGGTTGTGGTGGTGCCATCCGGATTGGTGATCGGTAAATTCGTACCGGGCAAGCCCCAATGTTGTTTACCGCCGGAGTAGGCGATATGAATCGGAATTTGAATTGCGGTGCCATCCACTTCTGTGCCATCCGGCAGCAGTGCATTAAAACTACCGTAGCCCCAGGGGTTAGCCCATGACTCTTCACCATTTGCAGGGCGATATTTGTCATTGATTTGCGAGCCGTCGGTGAGTGTTGAGTCAACAGTGCTGTTGGCTTGGTCATCCACTGCTTCGCCGTGCAACCAACGCAATTTTCCGGTCAGTGGGCCACCGTTATCAAATGACAATTCGATATTGGTGTTAGTCGATTCTTTGTCGGTCGCGATAGTTTGGTTTTGGGTTTTGGCTAAACGTGTTTGCCACAACGCCGATGACATGGTGTACAGATTGCCCGGCAAGGTAATTGCCTCACCATTGCGATGCACAATATTGTCGTAAGCCTCGGTTGCGCCGTCATCCGGTGTGGCCCAGCCGATAATACTTTGCCATGACTGTTCGGCCACAAATGCCTGCATATAAATATGCTCATCCAGCTTGGTGTAAAACACATCGCCAGTCAGTTGGAATGCATCGTTGATCTGGTATTGCATCGAACCATTTACACCGGTTCTTTCGCGGTCAATAAAACGGTTGGCGGCTTGATGGCCTTCAAAGGTGTAATACACATCGTTGCTATCGCCATCGCCGTTAACGTCAACATTGTTGGCCACATAACCGGTTTCTTCACTGGCAAGGTTGCGCCAACCTGACCAGCGGCCGGGGTTGCCGCCCTGTGAGCCATTCCAATAATCCGCCAGATAAGAGGTACCGTAAGAAAGGTTTAACGATGCCCCGAATTTATCGTCGTTGTTGTAACCAAAAAATCCGGAATAAGAACCATCGGTCTCTTCTCCCAGTGCGCCTTGAATGACTTCCACTTTACCAACGGCAGTAAAACCATCTTCCAATAAAAAAGGACGGTTGGTTTTCAAATTGATGGTGCCCGCCAAACCACTGACGACATTTTTTGCTTCGGCAGATTTAAAAACTTCAATGCCCGATACCATGGTGGAAGGGATGTCAGCAAAATTAGGCGATACGGTAGTAATAGAACCCGCTGCCAACATTTGTTCGCCATTGAGTGTGGTGGTGATGTTGGAGTTGCCGCGGATATTGACGCCGGTTCCTTCGCCGCCGGTGCGCGTAATTTGAATACCGGGAACACGTTGCAGTGAGTCGGCGATGGTCGCATCGGGTAATTTACCAATGTCGGTTGCAGTAATCGCATCCACCACCGAGCTTGCATTGCGCTTGGTGTCTATCGATTGCATAACCGAGTTGCGCATCCCGAGTACAACTACTTCTTCAACATCGTTTTGTGCTGACTCTTGTGCAACGGCAATACCGTATGGGTGCAAGGTTGCCAGAGCAACGCCCAGATAAACCAGATTATTTTTAAAGGCTGTTTTTTTAAATAAATGTTTTGTATTTGGGAAAAACATAATTCGTTCCTGTTTGTAAATTCGCTGGGTGGCGTTCAATTTTTTTGCTGCGTGCTATGGGCAGCCAAATTCAACGTCGATAAGTAGCGCCCGGTGCGGGCGCTACACGTGCGCTAATCATTCAGTTATTCGAAGCTGACATCGTCGATGTAATAGCTTGACTCAGTAGCACTGTTGACCGGCCCCATGAAGCGCACGCCCAAACCACTGAGCTCGCCGCCCATATCCGAAATGTCCAGAGTCAACTCTGCGCTGCCATTAACCAGCGCAACAGCACCGCCATCTTTCCAGGAGAAATTTTTATCTTTAGCGAATAGCTGCGCTTGTGTGGCGTTGCCGGTATTAACGGCGTGCACGGAAATTTTCAGTTTGGTTACATCGCCCAACAACAAGCCACCGGTGGGATAAACTTGCAGGATGATGTTGTCGTCGCCGTCTTTCAGTTGAGTGGTTCCGCCCAAGGACAAGCCGCCGGATTTACTCCAGTCACTTGCTAAATGAATGCCACTTTCCGGCGACCAGTTTTTCTGGAATTCCCAGCTGCCAGTGCCTTCAAAGTCGTAGATCACATCGCTATCCAATTTGACGGTGTCGATATAAAAACCGGCAGCAGTGCTGGTGCTATCGAAGCCTTCAAATTGCACACCGAGACCTTGCAATGTGGTGAGCGCAGAGACATCAATTTGCAATGTTGCACTGCCCGTTGCCGATACCGAACCTGAGTCCAGCCACACCCAGTCAGCGCCGTGCTTCACAAATAATTTTGCTGTGGTTCCTGCACCGGCATTTGCTGCATGCGCAACCAATGTGAGTGTTTGTTTGTTGGATACATCAATACCGCCAGTGGGATAAGCCTGCAGCACAACGCTGGTGGGGGCATTTTCTTTACTCAAATCTTTGATAACGCCCAGGGATCTTTTGCCGGTATTGCTCCAGTTACCCGAGAGAGTTGCGCCCAGCGTTGCTGACCAATTTACCTGCGCTTCCCATGGTGCAACGACTGGCTCAAAGTCATAGAGCAAGGTATCACCCAGCATGACTTTATCGATTGCAAAGGTGGCGTTGGTGCTGGCGGGATCAAACCCTTCAAACTGCACACCAATACCCTGCAATTTATCCAATGCCGATACATCCAGAGTCAGGGTGACATCGCCTGCAGTAGACACTGCACCTGAATCTACCCACGCCCAATCGTCACCGTGTTTTACAAACAGTTTTGCGGTAGTGCCTGCGCCAGTATTTGCTGAATGTGCAACGAGTGTCAGTTGTTGTGCATCGCCAACATTAATGCCGCCAACTGGATAGGTTTGCAGCACCACACCGGTAGGTGAACTCACAAGGCTTAAATTTTTAGTGATTGATAATGCGTGTCCGCCAAGTGCTGACCAATTGTTCGATGCTACTGCACCAGGTACATCGCCCCAGTTAATTTGTGCGCCCCAGCTTGCAACCGGCAATTCAAAACCGTCGTACAAACCCGCTTCTATTTTTGCGCGGCCACCGGGAACGTCATCCAGATTAAGAGTGCCTTCAAATTCGTAACTGGCTTTGAGTTCAGCTGCATCGGCATTCAGTGGGCCATATTCATTGCTGCCTTGTGAATTCCAGGTAACAAAAAAAGCCCACCACGCGTTTTGTTGATGCATTAATGCGATATCAGGAATAGTGCCGGTTTCTGTGAGCGCAACTAATTTTTTGCCATCAAAACGATCTTTTAATGTAGTGAATTCTGATTTGAATGGGTTGTCGGCATTTTTGCCGTCGTAACCGTCATAGCCAACGATATCGACGTAAGCATCGCCCGGATACCAATCTGCATTCAGTGAACCTGCTGCGGTATACACCCAAATTAAATTGTTTAATTGGTGCACATCGGTAAAACGTTGATACATGATTTTCCACAGCGTTGTTAACGATTGCGCATCCGATGCACCCCACCAAAACCAACCACCTTCTGCTTCGTGCAATGGCCGCCACAGCAATGGAATATCGGCATCAGCAAATTTTTTCAGCTCTGCAGCTATGTCATCCATATCGGAGATCAGCGCTTGATAATCAGCACTGTTGGTATCCGCCAAAGCGGTTTTTAAATTGAAATCCGTGGCGGTGCTGTAAAAACCTGAATACCAAGCGGTATTACCACTGCCGCTGCAGTTGGTGTCTTTTAATTTAGTGGGTGAGTTCCAATGCCACAGCGGAGAAAGAATGACATTTTTGGTGTTGTGTTCATTAATCATGTCTTCGCTGAGAACACCGGGTTCTGCACCGCAGGCAATACGCGAACTGGAGTAATCCATTAAATCGAACGCCACAATTGCAGGAGACAAACCGCCGGTAATTTCAGTGATTTTATTAAAATCGCGCAGGCCGGTTTTATTGCCTAGATCGTTGTAATCCATAAATTCGGTTTGGCCACTCAGTGTTTTTGCACCGTAGTTGCTGACCAAAAATGCCATCACATCTTTTGTGGCAGCCGTTGCATTGGCATTGACCAAATTGGGTGCAACCGCTAAAGGTTTTGCAGGTTGTGGGGCAGGAATTAATAAAATGCTATCGATACGGTAGTAATTCCAACCGCCGCCAATTTCAATGCTGTTGCTACCCTCATTAATTTTAATGACATCGACACGTGCGTTGTTCCAGCTGCTGGTAGCGAGAAATGGCACATTCGCATCAACACCATTTGTTTTCACTACTGCTTGTTTGCCGCCATAAGAAGCGGGAATTGCATAGCGTACAAACAGCGTATAAAAACCTGCGCCAATGGTTTTATCGCCTACGGTGCTGCCTGACGGAATTTGGTAAATCACTTTTGCGCCGGGGGTGATGTCGGCGGTGTGGGAACCCGATGCACCGGAAATATAATTGGGGCCATTACTAACTAGAGTTGCGCCACCGGCCAGTGTTGAAAATGCAGCGTCTTCTGCTTCAAGCGTAATGATGACCGAAGGGTCGTAAACAAGAATTTCAATTTCATCAACCAGCGGATTGCCGTCTGCATCGTTAATAATATTTCCCGCGCTATCGCGTGCTGAAATACGGAATTTAAACGTTTCCAATCCATCGACATCGGGCGATGGGAAAGTCAAATTGGGCGTTGACCAATCGCTAACGCCGGAAATGGGCGTACCACCAATTTGCTCCCACTTTACTGTTTGGGTTGTAACAGTACCTACCAAGCGGCCAGACAAGGTAATGGTTTGGCCTTTCTCATATTCGGCATTGTCACCGGCGATAATGCCTAACGGACGAGTTTCGGGAACATAGTTCACGTCATCATTATTGATTTTTGATCCGCCTCCGCAGCCGCTCAACAGGCTTAGGCAAAGTGATGCGAACAGTAAAAGCGTTATTCGCTTTACAGTTTTTAAAATGAGCATTGGGTCACCTCGATGTAGTAGATTCCAGTCTGGTTATAAGTATTTGATGTGCCTTTCCCGAGTGCGGAAACAACAGGGTTGTCGGGTGCGCACTGGGGCTTATGAATGAGGGGCACAGATGGGGCGAATTGGATCCCCTGTGCAATATTATTTGTAATCGATTACATTTTAAAAGAGAGGATTTGTAAATTTTCCCTTAAATGTCCGATAAGAAATCCGATAAAACTCCTTGTTTTTAAATTTAATATATAAAAATCAATAGCTTAATTGTTTTCTATGGCGCATAAATTATCTTAATTGTTATTGAGAATGTAATTGATTAATTGGTAACCGTTTACATTTTATGTTACTTATGGTGACGTATATATCGAAGACATCAGTGGGGATAGCCAATAGGGGGAAGTTGCGGAGCCTGTTGTGTGTGTCTGAATGGAGCGCGGCGGTGTGAGTTACTTTAGGTAGTTTGTAGGTAATAAATCGCCTTCATCACTGCTATGGTGAAGGCGATATTTTTTAATTCGCGTGCGGCAATCGCGCGATTGCTTTGAGTTCTACATCAAATCCCGCCAGCCAGTTAACGCCAATTGCTGTCCAGTTTGGGTAGGGTGCTTCACCAATGTTTTTCTCCCTCACCGCCATAAAGGTTTCAAATTGTGCCTCTGGGTCGGTATGGAAGCTGGTGATGTCCACTACGTCTTCAAAGCCACAGCCGGCGGCTTTTAATACCGCGTTCAAATTATCAAACGCCAGTTGCACCTGGCGCGCGTAATCCGGCTCTGGAGTGCCATCTGATCGGCTTCCTACTTGCCCCGACACAAAAATCAAATCGCCGGATTGGATAGCGGCGGAATAACGGTGTTGCTCATAAAGCGCGTGGCGCTCTGCGGGAAAAATGGCTTTGCGATGGTTCATAGTCAATTCCTCTTTAATGAAGCGGGTGTATCGGCTTCATGAATAAATAGATAAATGGGTAAATCGATAAATAAATCAGTAAATAGATGAATAAGTAGATAGGTAAAAAGTTGAGTTGCTGGATCGATCCAATTAACATACGCTGCGTATGTTAATAATAAATACATACGGCGCGTATGTAAATAGAAAGGCAACCGGAGTTATCAGTTTTATGAAGCGGGCTGAAAAAGTTGAAGAGACGCGCAACAAGCTTATCCAGGCAGCGCGCAAGGCATTTGCAGAAAAAGGTTATGCGGCAGCCTCAATGGACGACATCACCGCATCCGTAGGGCTCACGCGTGGCGCGCTCTACCACACCTTTGGTGACAAGAAGGGGTTGCTGATGGCGGTGGTGGATCAAATTGATACAGAAATGGCATCCCATGCCCACGCTTCGGCGGCCGAAGCCAACAGCCTATGGGACGGCCTGGTTGCCGAAGGTGAGGCGTACATCCGTATGGCCCTTAACCCTGAAGTGCAGCGCATCGTCCTGCTGGATGGTCCTGCTGTCCTCGGTGATCCATCGCAATGGCCAAGCCAGAATAACTGCCTTCAAATGAGCATCAGCACCATCAATAAACTGATTGAGGAGGGCACCATTAAACCGGTAAACGCCGAGGCCGCCGCACGCCTGTTAAACGGCGCAGCGCTAAACGCCGCGCTCTGGGTTGCAGCCAGCGATAATCCCGAAGACGTTGTTAATAAAGCGATCGAAGCATTCAAATGGATGCTCGATGGGTTAAGGATTTCAGCGGCTGGTGACTCGCCTGCTATTTAGGAAGCACAATTTTTTTAGCACAAGGTCTGTTTTGCTCCGGTGTGGCATCTGGATAGTATGTTCTGATGCCATTGTTGCGACGGACAAATACCATATCGTAATTTGCAGTGCCGTCATTTAATTCGAGAATACAGTGCGCACTTTTATTGCTGCTGGTGTGATTTTCAGAGAAGGCTTTGGTCGCACTGAGCAGCATATCGCTTGCATTAAGTGTTAGTCCGTAGCCTTTTATTGAATGCCTTAATACTTCGTTATTCGCTAATGTCACTTCAACGCCCATTGAATACACAGTACCTTCTGCCACTTCATTGCTGCTGAAGTTGTTCATCCTGCATATTGCGCCGTTTTGTTCCAGCTGCTGGTAGCGTCCATGAAAATGCAATCCACCAATGCTCCGCCCGCTTTTTTCACCGCAAAAAATATGGTCGAATCCATGCAGTGAATACCAGGCATCTGCAAGATCATTTAAATAGTGGTCGATGTCAGTTTGTTTTGGTTTTTCCTGAAAAATTTTTCCGTCGGTAAATACAAATAACCTTTTCAATACGTCGGAGTTAGATCTCATCAGAGACTTGAAGCCCTGAGCCGTAGTGATATTGCCCGGTGCTCCGCAGAAATCCAAAACATCGTTATCGAATTTGTTCAGCGGCGGCGCAGGGGGCGTAACATCGTTAAACCCTGTTCGGGTTTTTACCGGATTGGTTTCGTTATCGAAAAATTTCAAACACGTTGAGCGATTTAAGTTGTGCTGGTTTTGTGAATTGGCTTGATGCGTATTGGTTGCCGTTTTAAACATAGGTTTGCTATTTGCGTATGAACCACACGTCAGTTTTACCCATTTCTTTTTTCCATTAACGTCAAGATAAGCATGGGTAGCAGCTTCCGCTTTATTTTCACCCAAAGAAAGATAGGTGGTGCCTGCTTGTAATAAAACAGGATTGCTTTCTTTTTTAATGGAGTCATACGCGTTGCAGGATTGGTTCAGTGTGAAATCCTGCGGTGTTGCGAATAACGTCTGCGCATGAATAGCAGCGGATAACGACAAGCTCGATAGGGTTATCAGGGCTTTAATCCAATAGCTGGGCATAGTGTGTGATCCATTTACGCATACGGAGGTGGGAATTATTGCTGCTATGTGTGTCACTTTGAAGCTGGCATGCGTGCGATTATTGTGTTCTGGCTGTTTGGCGTTTTTATTATGCAGCCCAAAACAAAAAGCCCCGCTATTTTCATAGCGGGGCTTTCATGTTTGGTGCCCAGAAGAGGACTTGAACCTCCACGACTTGCGTCACCAACACCTGAAGCTGGCGTGTCTACCAATTTCACCATCTGGGCATTCCCAGTGCATAAGCAGCTGAGGCCGCGCACTATAAATATCACCCTGTGGGCTGTCAACAGGGTTTATGGTTTTATTTGTAGGTTTGTCATGATTGCTGCCCTATAATCCTTTTATACCCTCCGGATCGTTCGGAATTCGCCAAATTGATCATAGGATGCCCAATTGAGCAAACGTAAATCGCCCTCCAAAGACCCATTCGCATCGCGCGAAGCCGAAAAATACGAAAACCCCATTCCCAGCCGCGAGTACATCCTCGACCTTCTTGATAGCTCCGACCAGCCGGTTACCCATGAGCAGATGTGCGTCATGCTCAAACTCACCGGAGAAGACCAAATTGAAGCCCTGCGCCGCCGCTTGATTGCGATGGCGCGCGACGGCCAGCTGATTAGCAACCGGCGCGATGCTTACGTGCGGCTGGATAAAATTGATGTGGTGCGCGGGCGGGTGCAAGGGCATCGCGATGGCTATGGTTTTGTGATTCGCGCCGATGGTGGCGAAGATATTTATTTGCACAATCGCCAGATGCGCAAGGTGTTTGATGGCGATGAGGTGCTGGTGCGGCTTTCGGGTGAGCAATATCGCGGTAAGGAAGAAGGCGCGATTGTTGATGTGCTGATCCGCAATACCACGCAATTGGCGGGGCGTTTTTTTAATGAAGAGGGCGTGCAATTTGTGCGTCCGGAAAATCCGCGTATTACCCATGACATCATGATTCCGTTTGGCTCCTATGGTGGTGCCAAACACGGGCAAATTGTGGTCGCGGAAATTACCCAGCAGCCGGACAAAAACCGCCTGCCGACTGGGCGTGTCATTCAGGTGCTGGGCGACCACATGGCACCGGGCATGGAAATCGAATTAGCGATTCAAGCCCATGGTATTCCGAGTATCTGGCCAGATGCCGTGTTGGCTGAGGCTGCGCTGTTATCCCACGAGGTGCAGGAGAAAGATAAATTGCACCGCGTGGATGTGCGCCATCTTCCCTTTGTCACGATTGATGGCGAAGACGCGCGCGATTTTGATGATGCGGTGTTGTGCGAGCGCCGCAAGGGCGGTTGGCGTTTGTATGTGGCGATTGCCGATGTATCGCATTACGTGCAGATCGACAGCGCTTTGGATTTGGAAGCGCGTGCGCGTGGAAACTCCGTGTATTTCCCCGATTATGTAGTGCCCATGTTGCCCGAGGCATTATCCAACGGCCTGTGTTCACTCAACCCTCATGTAGATCGTTTGTGCATGGTATGTGAGATGAATATCAGCGATGCAGGGCGCATCACCGGTTATCAATTTTATGAAGGCGTGATGCATTCCCACGCGCGCCTCACCTACACCAAAGTGGGTGAAATACTTACTGGTGAAGGTGATGCACGCAACGCACTGCGCGAAGAATACAAAGCAGTGGTTCCGCAGTTGGAGTTGCTGCATAAATTGTATGAATGTTTGCGCAAAGCGCGCGATGAGCGCGGTGCAATTGATTTTGAAACGACGGAAACACGCATCCAATTTAATGAAGATCGTAAAATTGAACGCATTGTTCCCATCAAGCGCAACGACGCGCATAAATTAATTGAAGAGTGCATGCTCTGCGCAAACGTGTGCGCAGCGAAATTTATTGAGAAGCACAATCTCGTCGGCTTATTCCGTGTGCATGAAGGTCCAACCGAGGCCAAGCTCACTAACCTGCGCGCGTATCTCTCTGAATTAGGGTTGGGGCTTGCCGGGGGCGATAAACCAACGCCCGGTGACTACCAACAATTGTTGCAAATGATCCAGGGGCGCAGCGATGCGCATTTAATCCAGACCGTGATGCTGCGCAGTTTGCGCCAGGCGATGTATCAAGTGGAAAACCACGGTCACTTTGGGTTGGGGTATGAGGCGTATACGCACTTTACTTCACCGATCCGTCGCTATCCTGATTTGCTGGTGCATCGCGCCATTCGCTCGATTGTGCGCAGCACTGAGCCGAGCACCCATGTGCGCCGCGTTGACAGCGCAAAAGCGATTCCGAAAAAATTTATTTATCCTTATTCGCCCAGCGATATGTTGGTATTTGGCGAGCAGTGTTCACGCACCGAGCGCCGCGCCGACGAAGCCACTCGCGATGTTGTGAGTTGGCTCAAGTGCGAATATCTGCGCGACCAAGTGGGTGCCGTATACGACGGCCACGTCAGTGCTGTTACCAGCTTTGGTTTATTCGTGGAATTGAATGAGCTGTATATTGAAGGTTTAATCCATATTACCTCTTTGCCGCATGATTATTATCGCTTTGAACCCGCGCAGCAGCGCTTGGTGGGCGAGCGCACACGCAAGGTATTTGGTTTGGGTGATGAACTGGTGGTGCGCGTTGTACGTGTGGATTTGGATAACCGCAAAATCGATTTTGAATTGGAATCTGCCAGTGCTGTACGCCGTCCAAAATCGGCCGTCAAACCCAAAGTTGCCAAGCGTGCGGGAGTAAAAACGAAAACGGCCCCGGCAATAACGGCAAGCACAACTGCGACTAAACCGGCCACGAAAAAATCAATTACCAAAGCGGCATCAACAAAACAAACCGCGACCAAAAAGTCAGTCGCAAAATCAGCAACGGCCAAAAAAACAAACGTTAAACAAAAAGCAGATGTTAAGAGTGCTGACATTAAACAAGTAGCTGTCAAGCAAACAGATATTGCGAAACCAGAGCCTAAAAAAGTCGAGCCTAAAAAAGTAGAACCTAAAAAAGCCGACTCCAAAAAAGTAAACTCCAAAAAAACAACTGCTAAAACAGCGGCTCCAAAAGCACCTGGCAAGAAAACGCAGGTGCAAAAAGTGGCCAATAAACCGGCCGCTTCTGCAGTTGCACCCAACACCGGTAAAGCGGCGGCAAGCAAAAAAGCCGCTGCGAAAAAACCGGCGGTTGGAGCTGCAACAGCAAAATCTGCCAGTACCAAAGTAGTGAGTAAGAAATCCGGAAGTGAGGTTGATCATGGCCGTAAAACTGCGAAAGTTGCAAACAAGGCATCGCCAACAACAGTTCAATCGCCTGCGTCGAAAACAACTAAAAGCAAGGTTGTCGCTGACACCAAGAAAACTCCTGCTAAGAGACCGGTGGTTAAGGCTAAGGCAAAGGATTAATCTTTGGTTGCAGAGTGAAAGCTTTGTGTTGGATGAGCGACTGGATCGTGAAATTTATATCGTGAAAGACCGGCAGATCCGCGAGCGTGAAACGCGCATCTCCGAGCGTTAAATTTATAGCGGGAAATTGTTTTGAAACGTGAAATTATTTATGGCCTGCATGCGGTGCAGGCGTTATTGAAAAGTGCGCCCCAGCGGGTAATTGAGATTTATCTGCTGCAGGGGCGCAATGACCAGCGGCTGCAAAAAATTGTTAATGCCGCCGAAATAAATGGCATTCACTGCCAGCAAGTCGGGCGCAACAAGCTTGATGATATGGTCAGTGATGAAAACCATCAGGGTGTTATTGCGATCTGTACGCCCGGTGAAACTTACGATGAAACCTGGTTGTTCCAGTTTTTGGAAAACCTGCGCGAGCCTGCTTTTTTGTTGATCCTCGATGGCGTAACTGACCCGCATAACCTGGGTGCCTGCATGCGCTCGGCAGAGGCGGCGGGCGTGCATGCGGTCATCGCACCCAAAGATAAATCTACTGGTTTGACACCTGTCGCGCGCAAAGTCGCCTGCGGTGCTGCGGAAGTACTGCCGTTTGTGCCGGTGACCAATTTGGCGCGCACCCTGAAAAAATTGCAGGAGCAGGGTATTTGGTTATTTGGTGCAGCAGGTGAGGCGACGCAATCTATTTATCAATCCAACCTGACCGGCCCGATCGGTATTTTGATGGGTGCGGAGGGCGATGGTTTGCGCCGCCTTACGCAAGACACTTGCGATCATCTGATGAACATTCCCATGGCGGGAACAGTCAGTAGTTTGAATGTGTCTGTGGCTACGGGTGTATGCTTGTTTGAAGCTGTTCGCCAGCGTGCCAGCACGGCATCGCGTGGCGCGTAAAATATCCTTTATTTCCCAATCATATATCCCCTCTGTTTTTCTCCCGATACGCAAATTTTTTATTCTAATGAAATAAAAAATTTGCGTATCCGTCATCTTTTAGTCATATCACCGATTGCCAGAGCAATTGGCGGGTGATATATATGGCAACGTTGTCATGTGGGAATATAAGCGGGAATATAAGCGGGAATATAAAAAGAAACCGCGCAGGTGATTGCTCGTATACCGTCGAGGACAAAGTTCAGGATCGCTGTTCAAGGCTTACACCTTGAATATCTCGGATGGATCTCATTAGCGTTGTAAACAGGAAGGGTGTGTCTCTTAAAGTACGGACAAGTGTTGCAGGGTAAATAAAAATTGCAGCACAAGTACTTGATCCCCGGAGCCACTCAAAAAAATCACGTTGCGTTTTTAACTAAAAAGAAATTTTTGCAATTTCTTTACGGTTTGCTATTGCCTGAAATTTTTGTCTGTCGCGTTTCTTTTTACATCAACGCATTACATCAACGCAGTAAACCAGAAATAACAAATACAGTGAGGGGTCTATGAAACGTTCAATTATTGCGCTCGCCGCATTAGGCGCGGGCTTGTTATCCAGTAGTGCATTTGCCGTTAATTGTTCCGGTTTGCCGGTATGGAATAGTGCAGCAGCCTATGGTGGTGGTACCCAGGTACAAGAGGCAGGCAAGGCATATAAGGCCAATTGGTGGTCGCAAGGTCATAGCCCGGCCAGCTATTCCGGTCAATGGCAAGAGTGGGCATTACTGGGTACGTGCGATGGTGCTGCCTCTTCTTCAATCCGTAGTTCGGTTGCGCCATCGTCTGCTGCGCCCAGCAGTGTTGCGCCCAGTTCAAAATCATCCAGTTCAGTTGCGCCATCCAGTTCATCGATTTCCGGTGGCAATTGTTCATCACCGCAATATGTTGCGGGTACGGCTTATGCAACGGGTCAGTTAGTGCAAAATGCCGGTAGTGAATACCGTTGTAACATTGCTGGTTGGTGTGGTTCTACTGCGGCATGGGCTTATGCTCCCGGCACCGGTGCTCATTGGCAAGATGCCTGGTCGTTGGTCAAATCCTGCGGCGCTGCATCCAGCAGTGTACCGAGCAGTGTTGCGCCAAGCTCCAGTTCTTCTGTTGCACCGTCTTCCAAATCGTCCAGCAGTGTGAGCAGCCGTTCATCATCCAGTGTCAGTGGCAATGGCCGTGTTCCCGGTGATGCAGCCGCACTGCCGAAGCATGCGCTGGTGGGTTACTGGCACAACTTTGATAACGGCAGTGGTGTGATTCGTTTGGCGGATGTTGATCCGGCATGGGATGTGATCGTTATCGCTTTCGTTGAGGATGCGGGCAATGGCAGTGTGGAATTCCGTTTGGATCCTGCATTGAACAAAGCGCAATTTATTCAGGATGTTGCGACCAAGCGTGCGCAAGGCAAAAACATCGTGCTGTCTTACGGCGGTGAAAAAGGCACAGTGACACTGAATAACTCAACCAATCTGGCCAACTTCGTTAACAGTACTGCATCGATTATCAATGAGTACGGTTTTGATGGTGTCGATATCGATCTGGAATCTGGTGCCGGTGTTATGCACGGTGCGCCAGTGATCAACAACATGGTATCGGCGATCAAACAATTGAATGCGATGTATCCGGACTTCTACGTGTCCATGGCACCTGAGCATCCTTATGTTCAGGGTGGTTATGTGGCCTACACCGGAATCTGGGGTGCGTACTTGCCGATGATCGACCAATTGCGCAATGAATTGGATCTGTTGCACGTGCAGCTTTACAACAACGGCGGTCTGGCAACACCTTATGCCGCCCAGCCTTATCAGGCAGGCACAGTGGATATGATGGTCGCTTCTGCGCGTATGTTGATTGAAGGTTTCCCTCTGGCAAATGGTACTGCGGGCACCTTCAGAGGTTTGCGCCCTGATCAGGTTGCACTGGGTTTACCATCTGGCCCACGCGCTGCAAACTCTGGCCAGGCAACAACAGCTGACATCAACAAGGCGGTCGATTGTTTGGTTAAACGCACCAATTGCGGTAGCAACCTGCCACTGGCGGCCTATGGTGACTTCCGTGGTGTGATGACCTGGTCAATCAACTGGGATGTGAAAGATGGCCGCATCTTCTCGGTACCGGTTGGCAATCACCTGAAAAGCTTACCCTGATCGATAAACAGTGAAGGTACAGCGCAGTGCGATACTGCTGCGCTGTGATTCCGCTCGCGATCGTCCGCAACGCCCGCGCTTATCACGCGGGCGTTTTTTATTAACGAAATCCTGCATTCTTTAACAAAGAGCTCTGCTATCCTTGCCCTGTGCGCTTGTTGATAGGGGCCTGACACCGCTATCAGCCACAACCCACTGACAACTCGAATAATCCGGATTCTATATGCACACGTTTTCAACCGCCGTTAAATTGCTATTGGTTATTGCCTCTGCCTCCCTGATGACGGCCTGCGCGCCTGAAGTTGGCAGCCCTGAGTGGTGTAAAAATATTGAAGAAAAACCCAAGGGCGAACTCACCATGAACGAAGCCAAAGACTACGCCAAGCATTGCGTATTCAAATAGTGTTTATCCAAGTCGCCTTTTCAAATTGCATTGAATAACGATGGGTGCTGATAAGCAGTGCAAGTGATTTGCACTAACCTGATCTACAGATAACTATTAAAATTGCTTGATCGATTAACCACAATCGACACGCATCATGCTCCGTTGTCGTTGTAAGAGAGCAAGAGCGAAAGCGACCTAGAGAGACGCAGAGAAAGACCTGATGAAAACTAACTTTCTAAATATTCATGACCTGGTACTGGTGCTCACCGCAGTGGAGTGCGGTGTGTTGGCGGTGCTATTAAACCTGTTGCCCGCAAAACATATCCAGCCCCGGCGTATTCTGGCGGGTTTTTTTGTACTGATTGCGCTTGTGTTGACCACCACGTTGATCGTTTGGAATGGCGATTTGAAAACCGCCGCAATCAATCACACACCTGTCGTTGTCACTGTGCTGGCCGCTTGCCTGTTGCTGCAAGGGCCTGTGTTGTATTTCTACTTGCGTTCGCTCTCGCAGCATATTGTGCTGTTGCGCTGGCGCAACTTGTTGCACCTCGCTCCGGCGCTTATTGCGGTCATTTTATTGGTGGCTTTTGGTATCGATAGTTTGGAATGGCAGCCTGCAACGGAACTTACCGGTGTGGAAAATGCCGTGGTGGCATTTCTGTGGGCATTGGTAAAACTATCGCCCTTGGGTTACATCATTGCCTGCGTGATCGCAGAATACAAATTGCGTGAGCAGCTAAAACATTTGTATTCCGATATTGCTATGTCGGAATTGAAATTGGCCGATGTAGTACTGGCCGGTTTTTGTTTGCATTGGCTGTGGTCATTGCTGGCGTATTTATTGGAAGGATTAGTAAGTGCATCGGTGAGCGATACGCTCGGGATTATCGACAATTACCTCACCGTCATTCTGGTAAACGGGCTGTTTGTATTTGGCCTGATCAACACCCGGCAGTTGCTTAGCGTGCATGTTGTACCCGCAGCAAAACCGGTACAGCCCAGCAAAATGGATCACAAGGTTGAGATTATTGAAAAGGCGATCCATGAAGATAAATTGTACTTGGAGAGCAATATCAACCTTGAACGCTTTGCCGAACAGATAGGATTAAAGCCGCGCGATATTTCCGCGATTTTGAAAATGCATTACCAGAGCAACTTCTTTGAATTTATCAACCGTTACCGTGTAGAAGAAGCCAAACGTTTGCTCGTTGCGCCCGAATTCAAAGACGAAACCATTCTTGAAATTATCTACAAATCCGGCTTTAACAGCCCCTCAGCCTTTCATCGTTTCTTTAAGCGCATGGTAGGGATTACGCCAACGGAATATCGGCAAAAAGGCTAGTGGTGTTTGAACCTGCCTTTGCAAAAAATCCCCGCCAATGAAAATTGGCGGGGATTTTTTATTGCGATGCGATTTTTTGGCTTTTGGTTTTTTTCAAACTGGCTTTCAGTTCCAGTTTTAATTTGTTGTCTTTGTTCAGTTGCCCTTCGTGAGCGGCTGCCATTTTGATGTGGTTGATGTTGATGCCCGGCGTTTTAATCAGTTGGTCATAAACTATTTTGGCGCGGTTGTCTGCCAGTTGCATGAGATCCTCATGCGTAATAACTTCCGTTGCCACTAGTGCGTCTTTCACTGAGCGTACATAGGTCAAGCGATCCACATTGTCATTGTCGTCATCCTGCTGGTTAAGCGCATTGCGTTTTAACTCATCAAGGCTGGGCGTGAGGTTTTTTTCTTCGTAGAGTTTTTCCAGTGTTGCTATGTACTTGCGCGAACCGATATTGGCATCGGTAAGGTTTTGGGATATTTGCTCGCGCAACGCGGCATTAAATTTTTCTTCTTTGAGTGTGTCTGTATCAAACGCTGCCGAGTAAACGCCTGCGATTGTAATTTGCAAATCCGGGCGTTTGAGCATTGCCTCGCCTAACTGTTGGACTTTTTCAGTTTGTGCGGGCGATAAATCGGTGCGGCCAGCAAAAAAGCTGATGTAACCTAAATCTTTGTTATTGCCCACGCCGACCAATCCCGCCAAAAAGCGAAATGGTGCTGCGGCAACATTGGTGATTAGTTTGCTCAACGCGCGGCGAATGGTTTTACTGTAATCAAACTTCGGATCGTCAATATTCCCTTGCACGGGCAGGTCTGCGCGTATGGTGCCGTCTTTATCTTTTAGTAGCGCGATGGCAAGGTCGAGCGGTAAATCGGCAGCGCCAGGTTGCGCGACTTTTTTACCTAGCGCGAAATCGTGCAGCACAATATTGTTTTTCCCCAGCATTTGGCTTTTATTGATTTCATATTCCAGATCGAGATCCATTTTCCCTTTGGCAATTTCACGCCCTGCGAATTTAATCGAGTAGGGCGAAAAATCAGCAATATCAATATTATTAAACGCTAACGCCATGCGCGTTTTTTGTGTTGGCTCCAGCGGGAAAATCGCGCCGCTCATTACCATTTCACCAAAATCGCTGACTTGCCCTTCCAGTTTTACATCGGCGGGTGTGTTGCTGGTTGAATCCAATGTGGAAATAGTGCCGTTGATGTGGGTAATGTCAGCCGAGAACGGCAGTGGGAGCGATGCATCGGAAAATTTTCCGCTCGCATCATCAAAATCAATACGGCCAATTAAATAGGTAAATTCGCTGGCGGGGTCGGTTGTTGCCACAGGTGCGGGTTCAGCAGGAATTTCAGGTAACACTAATACTCTGGATAGCGTGTGGCTACCATCCGGGAATACATTGAAGTCTGCAAACGCTTTATCAAAACGCATACGTCCGATGTTGATTTTTTTATCTTGGGTATTGGCAATTATGCGGTTAATCCTCAGTTGTGACCATGTGAGTATTGGTTTTGCGGATGATTTCTCTTGCAACGTGAATTGGTCAATCAGTGCATTTCCTTGAATTTGAATGACCTCTTCTTTTGAAGTGATTTTACCTTCCGCTGAAAGCTCGCCTTCAGTAATGTCAACCAATGCATAGTCATCAATAAATGTTTGAATGGCTTTCATCGGGAATTTTGTAATGGTGTAAGTGCCTGCGGCATTCTTGAGTGGATTGATCTGTAATCTTGCGGCTGATTCAAATTTTCCGCCTTGCAAATAAAAATTGGCAGACACTTCTACGGGTTGATTTTCTTTTGTGCTCAGGTTTTTTGCCTGAAAGGCAATATTGCTAACCTTGACTTGTGAAGCAGTGCGGATCGATGAATCTGTATAGTGCAAGTTTATGCCAGTGACCGACAGGGTATTATTGGTGAATTGCCAAGCCGATTTTTCTGCGTCGCTATGGTCGTCTGTCGCACTTAATTGCGCCCAATTGAGTGTTCCATCTTGTGTAGTCGTTAGCCATAGATCGCCAGTGCTTAATGTGATGTCTGGTATGTGAATCTGTTCTTCCGGCCATTTGAATTCGCCTCCACTCAGGATAATTTCGTCAAGTGAGAGTAATGGTGCATTATTGGTTAGCTGCGAGGCCTTTATATTTTTCGCTTGGGTTTGTATATCAAAAATATGAACCGTTATGGCTGATCTTTTTGTTTGGTGAATATCGTATTTAAAGGTGGATTGGTAATCGCCGGTAGTGATGGCAACGCTAAACTCTTCACTGAAATAATCTGCCAGTGTTGTTAACAGTGGTCCATTGATGGTGACATCGCCCTTACTGGCAAAAGGCGCAACACTAATATTGCCTTTCCAACTCAGCTCAACACCGCGATCCGTTTTTAAGTGTAAGGATTGCTGTCCTGTGGTATTGGGCAGGCTACTGAATTGTTGGATGTGAAAATCAATTGGCCCTATATCCGTTTTAAAGGTGTTTTTACGCAGCTGATCTTCAATGTGGAATTGCTCAACTTGCACGTAAATATTTTCTATAGACAATTTTAGCGGTGACACGCTGGTGCCATCATTCAGTGTATCAGCAACAGTTGTATTGTTATCGGATGGACTTGCTAAATGGGTTTGAAGGTTGTTAAAAATCTGAGTGAAGTTGTGTGTGGTACTGTTGATGCGTTTGAATTCGCCATAAATTCCAGTGAGCTTCACTTCATTGAATTTCCATTCGCCCAACTGCCATAGACTGCTCAGTGAATTCCACAATTGCAAATCAACAAATAGACGATCAAACCCCAGTGGTTGATCCAAACCTTGCCCGGAGATTTTTGCGTCATTTATCTCAAGGGTAAATTCATAAGGGTTGATGGATATCCCCCCAATATCCAAATTGAGCTTTAATTGATTTACAACAATGTCATTTAACCGGTTTTTAATGACCATAGGTGCAATAACAGCAAGTGCCAGGTTGTAACTGAGCAATAAGCCAAGCAGCCATACCCAGGGGCGACGCCAGGATAACCAGGCAAAATACTTAACACGAAATGACGTATTTGCAGTTTCTTTCATCATGAATAAAACCAAATCTGTTGTTGCCCGTTATTACAAGCGAGTATAAATGTGTGAGATGTATCCTGTGCAATCCAGTCTAGCGGCCTTGGTTGCTGCTAACTGTTAATTTCTGCGTAATTGGCGATAAATTTTGACCGCGCCACCCTGCGGAGGTTCGTACTACAATCGGTTTAACAAGGAGGAGCGTAAAGATACGTCTGCGTCATTAACCAATCTAAGCATTAATAGCAATGATTGAAGTAGAGCATTTTGGGTAAAGTAGCGCTTTGCTCATGATTCACTATCCACTATTAGAGAGGCTCGGCTATGAAAAAGTCTGTTTTTGCATTGTCTGCATTATTATTGGCTGGCGTTCAAGTTGCCCATGCAGATGAGTGTTCATTTACTCTGAACAGCAATGATTCTATGCAGTTTGATCAAAAATCGATTGCGGTGAAAAGTAATTGTAAAGAATTCACCCTGAATTTAGTGCACACCGGAAAATTGCCTAAAAATGTGATGGGACATAACTGGGTGTTGAGTAAAGCCGCGGATGCCAAAAGTGTTGCCAGTGATGGCTTGGCTGCCGGTGTGGATAATCATTACATCAAAGCGGGTGATGAGCGGGTAATTGCATTCACACATTTGATTGGTGGTGGTGAGACGGTATCGGTGACTTTCCCGGTAAGCAAACTGACCGCAGGTGAGACCTACACTTATTTCTGTTCGTTTCCCGGGCACATCGCTCTTATGCAGGGTAGTTTGACCTTGCAATAATATTTTATTTTTTGTTTGTTTTCTTTTTTTGCCAGCCCGCTTTTGCGGGCTGGCTTTTTATGTATCAGTGTTTATCGCGCAGGGTTTGTTGATGAACAGTTGGTTAGTTGTTATTGATTCAATAGTAATTAACACTAAGGCAGCGCTACCGCAATAAAGCGCGCGAAGACCTTGTCGGTGTTGTCTTTCAAATCCAAATATTCCCCCTGCAATTGATAGTGGGAAACTTGTGATAACCCATCAGTAAATGCTTGCGCTTGTTCGCCTCCTTCCATACATGCCATGCGTGTGCCTGCCATCTGCGAGAAAGTTACAGCTGTATCTGTCAGTTGATAGCCGCCCATGAAGCGATTGCAGCCATCTGAACCACTTACGCGATTGTCTTCGCCAAACACAATATGGGGTTCGCGTTGCTGATCGATGACCACAACATCTTTTCCGTTCAATCCAACCAGTTTCCAATAGGTATTCATGAGGCTAACAGAAGCATTTTCCGACGCGGCTGATGAAGTAGATTCAGTGCTGGTTAGTGTTGCTGATGCCGCCACAGAAGCTGCCACTGATGTGGTTGCCGCTGTGTCGGTGGCGGTTGGTTCTTTTGGACTGCAGCCAAATCCAGTTGCTGCAGATAATACCAATATCGCTAATTTGTATTTCATCGATAACCTCCTGGTGAGTGGTGCAATTGATTTGCGTATGAATCGATAATCATTGTAGTGCGCTTTTTGCATCGTTACAGCGCTTTCTGCCAATAGCCAATATCAATCCAGTGGTTAAATTTGAATCCCACCTGCGGAAAATGAGCGGCTTGCGCAAAACCAAATTTTTCGTGAATGTTTTCACTGGCGGTGTTGGGTAATGCAATGCATGCCAGCAGCATATGCATTCCCTGTTGCTTGAGTTGTGCAATTAATTCTGTGTAAAGACCAGTGCCAATTCCTTTGCTTGTGTTGTCAGGGTGCAAATACACGGTGACTTCAGCGGTGTGCCGGTAAGCGCTGCGGTCTTTCCATTTGCTTGCATAGGCATAACCGATAACTTCACCCTGAACCTCACATACCAGCCAGGGGAAGGTTTGGGTAATGGCATCAATCCGTTCACGCATTTGCTCAATACTGACAGGTGTTTCTTCAAACGTGATAACAGTGTTTTCGATGTAATGGTTGTAGATTGCACAAATGGCGGTGATATCGTTAATCGTGCAGGGGCGGATGATCATGCTGGCTCCATTAGCGTATTTGTCGTTAGTGTCAGGTGCAATTGTGAAATGTGGGAGATATTGGCGCAATTTCCGTAGTCGCGCCAATAAATTTAGCTGTGTGGCATTTGTGGCAAAAGAGGGGGGTGAATCCAATTCTTCGCAATCTGCATCTAAATCAAAACAGACGTCCAAAAAAAGGGGGGAATATGTTGACGTTTATTTTGTGGTTGTTGCTATGGGTAATTTGTTGGCCATTGGCGCTTTTGGCGTTGGTACTGTGGCCGCTTGTGTGGCTGATTTCTTTACCCTTCCGCCTGATAGGCATTACATTTGATGCGCTATTTGCGTTTTTACGTGCACTGTTATTTTTGCCGTCGCGGATTCTTGGGCATAAAGCCTGACCGTAGCCCGCATGGAGTGTAACGGAATGCGGGAAGACATTTCCTTGTGCGAAACCCCCGTATTCCGCCAGGCTCCATACGGGCTACGCAGGTTACACACTTTTGTGCGCAACGGTGTGGGCATACTGCTCCCAATTCTGCCCATCAAAATTCACAATCTTTACGGTTTTCGGTTGCGTGGTTAAACAGCGTAAATTCACATCTACACCGTCCGGGTTCGAGCGCGGAATATAAAAAGGTTTGATGCCGCAGGTTTTGCAGAATGTATGTTTTGCTACGCCGGTATTGAAGGTGTAGGTGGTGATATTGTTTTCACCGCTGATCAGACGAAAATTGCGTTTGGGCACAATCAAATGCAAAAATCCGGTCATATTGCAGATCGAACAATTGCAGTTTTCCACTTCCACCTCGTCAGGTGCTTCCACTTCAAATTTTATCGCGCCGCAATGGCAGTTGCCTTGATAGATCATAGGTTTTCCCGTTACTGTTTTACATGGACAGTGGTTTCAAAATTGCTGCGAAATTGGCAGCCGTAGGGTTCTGGGTATTGTTGGCTTGGCGTTATGGTTTTATCTGCTTCCGATATGTCATAAACGTAGCGTTTGAACAATGCGGTCATTACCAATTGTTTGTTGTGAATTTTCCAATCGAGTGAGGAAATTTCTTTTCCGTCTTCCAACTGGCTAATATAGGACTTGCCGTCCCCCATAAAATCTACAATATAAGATTCAGAACAATTCACAGAGCCAAGTTCCCAATCCAATATGCTGCTTTCATCGAGAAGCTTTTTTAAGCTATCGGTTTGTTGCGCTGTATTGTTGATTACATAAAGGCCGACATTCCCTTTAGTGTAGCGGTGCGCGCTAATTCCCTCTCCTAAACTAAACAGACGGGATTCCGGTGCGGGCAAATTCAGCGATTCCAATATTTGTTCAATCTGTTGATTGATGTGTGTTGAGCGGGAGCCGGGCGTGTAAATGATGTAAGCCCCTTCTTTTAACGGCGGTAGTGGAATTGTCTTTTGATAAGCGCTGAAGTCTGCTGTGTTTAATGATTGAAGTAATTGTTGCTGGGTGTGTTGATCAACACCCACTGTATAAACATGAATTTTTGTACTGCTACAGGCGGCAATAAACAGCATCAGTATCATTATGAGTGTTATGCGCATTTATTAACATCCTTTGATAATTGTAGGTGCGTGTATTCAGGTCTGTAGGTGATTGTTCGCGTAGCTCGCATGGAGTGTAACGGAATGCGGGGAGATATTTCCATGTGGGGAAAGCCCCCGTATTTCGCTAGGCTCCATACGGGCTACGGATGAGGTTTGGCTTTACCCCAAAAACAAAAATGCCGCTACCAATGATTTGGTAGCGGCAAAGCAGGGATGCTGTGACGGTGGTGTGATTAGGCTTTTTTGTTTTTACGGCCTAACAATACGCCTGCTACGCCGAGCAGTAATAATACGAGTGAGGAGGATTCGGAAACTGAAGTGGATTGGTTGTAGGTGAAGTTGTCCATCACATAATAATCGTTGCCATCATTCGGTGTGTAATTCCAAACTTTCAGTTCGAGCGCATTAATTCCGAGAAAATTAAAATCAAACCACTGTGCTGCGCTGGTGTTGATGATGACGGTTTGGGTGAATAACGCGGCGTTATTTAAAAATCCGGTCACCATTAAATTGGTGTTGTCTTTCCATGCCGATGCGAAAGAGGCACCGTTGAAATCAAACGTTTCACCGCCGGTAGTTTTGATTAGGCTGGTGGATGCGAGAAAGTTAAATGCTGCATAGTCACCGGATATCACGCCATTTTCATAACCACTGTCAGGCGCTGTATCTTTATGGATGTACGAGACATTAGAGAAGAAGGATTCTCCCCAGTTAAATCCGTGATAACCGGTTGGAATTACATCGAGTTCGGTTGCGGGCAAATCGTCAAAGGTGATGACCGCTGCTTGGGTTGTTGCGGCGGCGCTTAAACACAGTGATAACAATAATGATAAAAAGAGTGAGTGAGATTTTTTCATGGTCGTGTCCATTAGTTGATTTTTGATAACGCTTTTTTATGTGGTAGATATCACTCCGGCATTCGTTTGCCATTGGATTTTATGTTTCGAAAACGCATAAATACATCCATGTAGCTCCGTCAAGTCGTCCCTGACTTGACGGTTTCGAAACATAAAATCCAACGTCAAACTCACATCGCAGTGAATTCAAAAAACCGCCCGCAAAAAATCGCGGGCGGTTTAATGGTGTCACCGAATAACGGTCATACTTTTTAATTAGTATCCGGTCAGACGCACCTCCCAGATTGAATAACCCCATTGGTTACCAGTGCTGCGCGTGGTGCCGTTAATGCGCACGTAGCGATAGTTGCCGCTGAGGGTAACGGTATCGGTGCGGGTGCCAAAGGTACCGCCAGTGCGTGTTGCGATGGTGGTCCAGTTGGCGTTGTCGTTTGAGCCTTGAACGGTGTAGTTCGCTGCGTTAGCGGCTTCCCAATCGATGGCAATTTGGGTCAGGGTTTTTGCGCTGCCCAGGTCGAGTGTGATCCAGCTTGGGTCAATACCATGCGCTGACTCCCAACGGGTGCCACCGTTTTTATCGATTGCATTCGCTGCCGGTGTTAAGGCCGTGCTCGCGGTTGCGCTCACGGGTGTTAACAATGCCGGTGTTGCAGTGCTTGATACGGAGCTGCTGCTTGCCGCTGCATTCTGTGCATACACTTTTAATTCAAAGATCGAATAACCCCAGGTGTTGCCGGTGCTGCGTGCAGTGGCATATACACGTACATAGCGATAGCTGCCGCTCACGGCATGGGTGTCGGTGCGGTTGCCGAATGCGCCGCCAGTGACGGTTTTCAGTGTGGTCCAGCTGGTGCCATTGGTAGAACCTTGCACTTCATAGTTCGCCGCGTTGGCGGCTTCCCAATCGATAACCACTTGGGTCAACGCACGGCTGCTGCCAAGGTCAACCATCAACCAGCTTGGGCTTACACCGTGGTTGGATTCCCAGCGGGTAGCGGGGTTGCCATCGACGGCGTTAGCGGCTGGCATCATGTTGGTGCTGCCAGTCACCGGACGACCTTGTGATACCAATACCGAGGCCGGTGCGCTTGAACTGCTCACGCTGGACGGTGTTGATGAAGGCGCACTGGAGCTGGCGACTGATGAAGCCGGTGCAGATCCGGTGAAGGACACCGCAAGGGTGTGGCTCGCTGAAATCGCATTAAAGGTGTAGCTGTTCAATGCGCCGAGTGATACACCATCCACAATCACGTTCGCAACTTGTCTACCCGCCGGTGGTGTGAAGGTATAGGTCGCGGAATCCGTATTGTTTTTGCTGTAACGGATGGTGCCGGCCGGGCTGATGCTGCCTACGCCGTCCAAATTGATGGCATAGATGCGGTGCGGTTTCAGATCCACTGCCATCAACTGTACATCGGCCACTTCAACTACCTGACCTGCCGGTGGGCGGAACCAGAAGCGGAAGTTGCGTTCATTCGCTGGTGGATAAGCGCTGAAGCCGGTGAAGCCTTCATAAGTGCCATCGGTGTTGCTGTTGGTCCAGTCGATCATGGTGTTGTTGGCGGTGCCGTATTCCACTTTGAACTGGGCAAGGCTGCGCGGTGCCGATTTATCGCCTGCTACCAACACTTCTTTTACTTCAAAGTCAGGGTCGATATTCACACTGACCCACAGGTCTTGATTATCTGCCACACCCGGACGGCCACTGGCTTTGTTGCCGGTTGAGCCATCGACCGCGCGTGAGGCAACGCCCCACCATTCACTTTCCCAGCCTGAGCTTGCGCCAGTAAAGTTGGTTGCGCTGATGGCTGGAACCAATGGATCGCCGGAACCGATGTAAGCAATTTCACGAATTACCACATCATCGATAAAGGTGGTCGCATTGCCCATGTTGCCGAACAGGAACGCAAGGCGGCCTGCGTTATCACCCGCGGTAAAGTCCACATTGAAGCTGTAGTTCGCCATAGTGGTACCCAGTGCGACTGTTTGCAGCAAATAGGTGCCAGGGGTGGATGGGTTCAGTTGGTTTTCGGACAAACGCACCTGAATGTTGCGTGGCGATGCCGCGCGAGCGCGGAAGCTCACTTGGTAACGATAATTGCGTTTTAAGCCAAAGCCCGAGGTGTGCAGCTGGTATGAGCCTGAGCCGGTACCTTGTGCCGCCGCAGTGATGCGCGCTTCGCCATTAATCACCGCATAGGCTGCACCTGAACCGTCGTAGTTCTCGCCTTGCCAGCCGGCCAAACCATCGTTGAACGCGCCGTTACCCAGCACATTGATGCTGCGATCTACTTGCGCAGTGCCAGCCGGTTTTGGATAAACGTTGGCCACATCTTCAAAGGCTTTGAATTCCAGCAGCCAGATCGGCTCGGCTTTATCGATACGGCCTTTGGTAACGAGTTTGACGTAACGGTAAGTCTTGTTCACATCAAAGGTATGGGTTGCCCAACCTACGCTCTGTTGGTCAGAGCTGAGGATGTATTCCCAGTTACCGGAAGAGGTTTTGCCGTAAATGTCGTAGGACTTGGGCAGGTTCCAGCTCCACTCGATCCAGAAGTACTTGATCGGTTTGTCCACACCGTAATCGATGGTGACTGAGTGCATGTTGTCATCGCGTGGGGTTGCCCACTTGGAGCCAACATAACCGTCCGCTGCGTTCTTGGCGCTGTTGTCGCGGTAGGCGTTATCGCCTTCCTGCAAGTAAGCATCTGCCGTTACCGACACCGGTGCCATCCAGCCTTTCAGCGAGTAGAAACCTTTGGTGTTGTTGGTGGGGCGGAAGAAGCTGTATTTGCTCTCGTCGATGTACTTGTGCCAGCTGTCGGTAGTCGGCAGCGGCCAATGCGCCACATAGTCCACCAGGAAATCGGTACCGGTGCGGCCGATATTGGTGTTCATGGCTGCAGTATCGATGTACTCATACTCGGTCACGCCATTGGTGGTGCGGGTGTAGCCAGTTTTGTTGGCCACGTTCGCGTCGGTGCTGAACTTGTTGTAGTTGCCTACATCCGGCCATTCCACGTGGGTGATGGCGTGGTTGAGGATCATGCGCATCGGGGTCACGTAGGGCCAGGGTTGGTCGCCGCGCTCGGCTTTGGTCCAGGTATAGGTCTTCACGCCGTTGACGTAGTACTCAACCGACTCAGGGGTTTTGATCACGCCATAGGTGATGTACTGGTCGCTCGGGTTAATGCCCAGCTGCGCGTAAGTGGTACCGAATGGGTTGCCGCCGTACGCAGGGTAGGGTGCCGACCAGTGGGTTTGCGGGGCTTTACTCGCGTTGGCACCGGTGAACTCGATAATGTCCAGCTCCTGACACGCGGTCCAACCCACATCCGGGAAGTTTCCTAATAACCACCAGGCGGGGAATTCGCCATTGCGCGCCGGCGGCATTTTGATGCGCGCTTCAAACTTACCGTAGACGAAGGTCGAATCGTCGGTAATTTGCGATTCAATCCGGCCCGCGCGGATAAACAGCGGCTTGCCTTGTCCGGCATTGCCACCGTAGTAGTCCTGGATCTGGCCGTCCATATAGCGGGCTTTCAGGTTCAGCACCTTGCCATCGCTTGCGCCAGCGTCCGGCTGCCCGACACGGAAGGTCCAGTCAGCAGCGGGGTATTCCACGTCCTGGTAATCAATATCTTCGCCGTTTACAAAGATATTTTTTTCCACCAGCCATTTATTGCGGTCGATGCTCACGCCATCGAATTGATCGACAAAGCTGGTGTTGTTATTAGGGCTGGCCCACCAAGGATCGTTGTAGGCAGTTTGGGCTTGTGCTGTGCCTGCACACAGGCCGAGGCCAAGCAGGGTTGCAGCAAGGGGTTTCCTCTTCAAAGAAGAGAGTTGTAGTAGTAAATGCATAGTTCCTCCAAGGGAATTATTTTTTATTCGGTGGAGTGATAAAAAATCGCACTTCGTTATTTGTGTTTTTTACTTACATCGCAGCCAGGTTTTGCCTGCAGTTTTCACATCAATTGGCTTGTTATTGTTAACACTGTCTTGCCTTGTCGTTTTTCCGTTAGCTGATCCGTTATCAGCCTGTTTGCTTACATCCATAAACCGGTTCTAAAAAATCACCCGGCATTGGCATTGCTGGCAATGCCGGGTGAGAAGGTATCCGTGCCCAGCGGGTCTGCGGGCACGGATTGAGGGAGCTTGTTTCCCTCCTCCCAGAGGGAGGAGGAGTAAGAAAGTGGTTCTTTACCCCTTCCCCCCTCTGGGGGGAGGTTGGGAGGAGGGCATTTACTACCAGCCCAATACACGCGCTTCCCAGATTGAGTAACCCCATTGGTTGCCCACACTGCGGGCGGTTGCGTGGATACGTACATAGCGGTAGCTACCGGCGATATTCAGGGTATCGGTACGGGTGCCAAAGGTGCCGCCGGTGCGGGTGGCCAGGGTTGTCCAGTTGCTGTTGTCGTTCGAACCCTGCACGGTGTAAGTCGCGGCGTTAGCGGCTTCCCAGTCAATCGCAATGCTGCTCAGGGTTTTGGCGCTGCCCAAATCCAATGTGATCCAGCTTGGGTCAAGTGCATGGAATGATTCCCAACGGGTACCACCGTTCTTGTCGATCGCATTCGCTGCCGGTGTTAAGGCGGTGCTGGCGGTGGCGGCGACAATATTCAGCGGTGCTGCCGGTGCAAGGCTGGAGCTGGCAGCAGAGCTGCTGGCCGGTGTGCCCTGTGCGTAAACCTTCAACTCCCAGATGGAATAGCCCCATTGGTTGCCTGCACTGCGTGCGGTGCCGTAGATGCGCACATAGCGATAGCTGCCGTTCACTGCATGGGTATCGGTACGGGTACCAAAAGTCCCACCAGTGACCGATTTCAGGTTGGTCCAGCTGGTGCCGTTGGTAGAACCCTGAATCTGGTAGCTACCCGCGTTGGCCGCTTCCCAATCAATCACGACTTGGGTCAAGGCTTTGTTGCTGCCCAGATCAACGATGATCCAGCTAGGGTCGATACCATGGTTGGATTCCCAACGAGTCCCGGGGTTGCCATCTACAGCGTTGGTAGCAGGTGTCATTTGGGTGCTGGCGGTCACCGGACGGCCTTGCGATACCAATACCGATGGGCAATTGCCACAGGCTGCTGAGCTACTAGATGACGCAATACTGGACGGTGCGACACTTGATGGCGCTGTGCTGGATGGTGCAACACTGGACGGTGCAACGGAGCTTCTGCTGCTACTTGCCACGCTTGATGGTGCTGTGCTTGAAGGTGCAGCACTGGATGGTGCTGTACTTGACGGCGCAGACGAGCTGCCCGCTGTGGCAGGAGCATCTTTGTTGTACTCCATCACGCGGAAGTTATCGAAGTAGAAAGTGCCAGTACTGGCCACACCGGGGGTGATGAGGAATATCAGTTGATCCACGCCGGTAAACGGTGCAGAAGCTTTGTTATTTGCCCAATCACCCAGCGCTGCGCGGAAGTTGTAATTGAATTCCAGCGTTTCCCACTGACCGGTTTTAGTGGTCTCGGTTTGGTAGAAGCTATGGCGACCTACTTGCCAATCAGCCGGAGTCACAGCGCTGACTTGCAGCTCGTTTTCCAGATTCATGGAAATAATGGTGCCTACAGGTGCTGTGGTGTAGACATCAACCGCGACACGTACCATGCCGTGTTGGGCATCCATGGCATCCGGAATACCGGTAATACCGTTGAATGCGAGAGTATCGTAAGTGGCACCGGCATCACGTACATAACGCAGCACGTTCGGTGAAGAATTCACAGCGTTAGGTGCAGGGTTGGCGACGATTGTGCGTACTCCGCTGGTGTAAGGCGCTGCTTTGATTGCGCCATTGCTGGTGCCATCGAAGTTGGCGATGGTTTGCTTGACGCTATAACCATTGTCCGGCCATACGATACGGATGTTATCCAGATAGAAATCGGCTGGGCGGTTTGAGCCTGCCTCTACCATCAAGACCAGATTGTCCGCCTGGCTTGCCGCAATTGCAGAGTCCGGTGTGCCGGTATAGCCCAGCTCCACGGTATGCCATTCACCTGCTTTGCCGATGGTGCCGTTAAAGCGGGCAAGGCGGCCGGTATTGCCATCCCAGCTTGGGGTGACGCTCACAACGGCATTGTTTTCCAAACCACCGCCGATCTCTTTACCCAAAAGGTTCGGAGAGCCTGCGGGGTAATAAATATCGGCAAAAATCTTGGCGCGGCCAGAGCGCAACTCACCTGCATTGAGTTTGCCAAAGCCGGTCAACTTGAGGTTATCCCACTGTTGGCTGGCATCGCGAGTGTAGCGCAACACTTTGCTGGAGGTATTTACTGTGCCCGGTGCAGGGTTATTCACGACTGCGCCAGCGGCCATTGATACGCCGTTTTGCACGTGAGTAAGCCCTAACCCGCTCTCATAATTGGCGAGGGTTTGGGTACGACCTTGCTCGATAGTGACAGGCTTGCTTACGGTTTTCAGGCTGCAACCACTGTTAAAGGTGACGCTGAAATTGCCAGAGCGGGCACTATTGCCAATAGAGGTAACGATTTCACGTGTGCCCTGACCGGAAACGATGTTGACGCCTGCAGGGAGCGACCAGTTGTAGCTGGCACTGGCAGGGCCATCGACGCGGTATTTCTTAAAGGTTTCGCCGCGATACACATAGGTATCGCCTTCAATCGACCAGCTTGCGTCGTTTTTAAATACTGCAACGTAGTCCACTTGCATTAACTGCTCAGGGGCTTCGCTGCCATCGGGGAAGCCGGGGAACCAGCCGCCAATCGCCAAGTTTAAAATGACGTGGAAGGGGCGGTTGTAGAAAGAATCCCAGTTGGAGCGGACGGGGTTTACGCCATCAAGTTTGCTGCGCGAGCTGGAAATTTTGGGTACGCCGTCAATCGACCAGACCATGCGGTCTTCGTACCATTCCACGGCATAGGTATGCCAATCGGTCTTGGTGCGGCCTGCTTCCGGAGCGATCAGGTTGTCCGGATTTGGCCAGCCGGTGTTGCCGTTGTAGGGCCAGTAAGCGCCGTAGTGCAGAGTGCCACTGATGTCTTCATGGGTGCCGGCGGCTTCCATGATGTCGATCTCGCCATTGTTTGGCCAGCCGTGGCTGTCGCGTTGCGATTCGGTGGACATCATCCAGAACGCAGGCCAGGTGCCTGATGCTTTAGGCATTTTGATGCGCGCTTCGATCTTGCCGTAAGTCCAGTCTTGCGCGTTTTTGGTACGCAGACGCGCGGATGTCCAGCTCTTGCCTTGGTAGGCTTCGCGAATTGCTTTGATGTTCAGCAAACCGCCACTAAGCCACATGTTCTCGGGGCGGTCGGTGTAGTACTGGAGTTCGCCATTGCCGCCGCCATCGCCATTCACTTCCTGCGACCAGTAGTTGCGGTTGAGCGATGTGCCGTCAAAGTCATCTCTCCATACCTGGTTCCAGCCACAGGTTTGTGCCTGTGCGGTGTGGCCAAGTGCCAACAATCCTACTGTCAGTAATCCTGTTTTCAGTCCATAGGGAAGCGTGCCGTAGCGGGCGGGGATTTTCATAGTTGCCTCTCGATTCATTATTGTTAGCGTTTTTGTTTGTTATCGATGCAGTCAGTCCACTGCATGTTGGGCAATATTTCACCTCTGCAGGCAGGCGTTCCTCCTGTTTTTTGCGGGTTGTATAAAACTGAGAAGCCCCACTTAGCGAAAGTGCAAAGTGGGACGCGCAGAGTGAGGGCTTTTTAACGGTTGGATGTGATGGATAAAGAGGGAGGGCTGGCGGTGCGTCAGTCTGCCTTGGTAACAATAGAGGGCTGTTGGTTGGCTTGTGCTGCCATTTTTTCAATATAAGCAGCGAAGCTGGGGTCTTCACCGGTCAGTAGTCTGGGCAGCATTTCGCGGAAATGTGGCTTGTTGCACCATTCCATGATGTAGTCCTCCCAGGAGTTCCAGCGGCGCGCCTGCTTGGATTCCATATCCTCTTCATAAAGAAGCAGGTAGGCGCGCTCAAACAGCGATGTGAGCATGCTTAATATAATTAGCAGTCGCTCTTCTTGTTCTTCGTTGAGATTACTGGTTCCTGTTGTGGAAAAGAGGCGCAGATCCGGGTGTTCCAGTGCCACTTTTAAAAAGTCCTGATAGTTGTCCGACAGTAACTGATAGACCTCTTCTTCTTCGTTTTCACGCTCTTTGCGCTGTTCATATAAAAAGACAAAGATCGCCATGGGTAAACCTAAGGTGGTTACTACATAGCTACCGATTTCCCAAAATTCTGCGGACATCACTCAATCCTCCTGTTCGCTACAGGCAAGTTTAACAGGGCTTTGGTAAAGCGGGAGCGAGCCTGGGTAAACATACTCAGGAAAACCCCAGAGAAGGGGTATTAGGCGCTGGATGATTTTTGTCTTGCTTCACTAGTACCAAATCCGTAAAATGCCGCACCCCAAACCGGCCGGGGGTATGCAATGCGAAATCATTCAAAAACCGGCTACTCCTTGTCTCACTGGATTGTTATTGCAACATACCGGGAGACTTTAACCCGTAAGGAGCTATAAATGCGTCATTACGAAATCGTGTTCCTGGTTCATCCGGACCAAAGCGAACAAGTACCTGCAATGGTAGAGCGTTACACCTCTGCTATCAAAGCTGACGGTGGTTCAGTTCACCGTTTCGAAGACTGGGGCCGTCGTCAATTGGCCTACTCAATCAACAAAGTACACAAGGCTCACTATGTTCTGTTGAACGTTGAGTGCTCTGATGCTGTGTTGGAAGAGTTAACTACCAACTTCCGTTACAACGATGCCATCCTGCGTAGCATGGTTCTGCGTGAAGATGCTGCGATCACCGAAGAATCGTTCATCCTCAAAGCTGAAAAAGAAGGCCGCGAGCGCAAAGCACGTCCGCCACGCGCTGAACGTCGTGATGATGCCGATGCAGAAGACCTGTCTGATGAAGACGGTGTTGATGCTGAAGACTTTGAAGAAGAGCAGGGGGTATAACCATGGCACGTTTTTTCCGTCGTCGTAAATTCTGCCGTTTTACCGCTGAAGGCACCAAGCGCATCGATTATAAAGATGTTGAAACCCTGAAAGCCTACATCACTGAAACTGGCAAAATCGTTCCAAGCCGTATCACTGGTACCAAAGCAAAATACCAACGTCAGTTGGCTACTGCTATCAAGCGTGCCCGTTACCTGGCTTTGATTCCATACACTGACAGCCACGAGTAAGGGGTAATAGAGATGGAAGTTATTCTGCTTGATAAAGTAGGTAAGCTCGGCGCTATCGGTGACAAGGTTACCGTTAAGTCTGGCTACGGCCGCAACTACCTGTTGCCACAAGGCAAAGCGGTTGCTGCTACTGCAAAAAACATCGCTGACTTCGAAGCGCGTCGCGCTGATTTGGAAGCGGCTGCAGCTGCAAAAATTGCTGATGCAACTGCACGTGCTGAGAAGCTCGCACAGTTGGCTGTGACTATCGCTGCCAACGCTGGTGACGAAGGCCGTTTGTTCGGTTCTATCGGTACTCGCGACATCGCTGACGCAATCACTGCGGCTGGCGTTGCTGTTGCCAAGTCTGAAGTTCGCTTGCCACAAGGCGTTCTGCGTGAAATCGGTCAATACGAGATCGATGTTCAGTTGCACGCTGAAGTGATCCAGGCTGTTAAATTGGCTGTTGTTCCAGAGTAATTCTTTGGCGCATTAGCGTTGCAAGTCAGCGTTTGCTGACAAGCAAGGTGAAATCGGGCACTATCGACAACCTTTTGGTTGTGCCGCTAGTGCCCGATTTTTTTTGCACTCGATTTGGCCGATAACCTGCTTTTATAAAAACCAATACGTATTCCAACGACTTATGCCTGAATCCAGTTTCGACACCACCAGCTTTGAGGATCGCCTCGCCAACGAGTTAGCCGGCCATAGCGCATTGCCGCATTCGGTCGAGGCCGAGCAATCGGTATTGGGTGGCTTGATGCTCGATAACAATCGTCTGGATGCCGTGCTGGAAGTCATTTCAGAAGCGGATTTCTTTCGCGATGACCACAAGCTGATCTTCCGCATGATGTTGAATTTGCAGGAAGCAGGCCAGCCGCTGGATGTCATCACCCTCTCGGAAGAGCTGCACAAGCATGATGAGCTGGAGCGTGTAGGTGGCTTGGGCTATTTGGTTGAAATGGCCAACAACACCCCGAGTGCCGCCAACATTGCCGCTTACGCCAAAATCGTGCGCGAGCGTTCCACCCTGCGCCAACTGATCGCTGCGGCGCAGGACATTAGTAAGTCCAGTATGAATCCCGCGGGCTTGGATTCTGATGACCTGCTGCAGCTGGCTGAAAAACGCGTTGCCGAAATCGCCGAGGATCGCCCTAAAGAGGGTGGTTTGGTCGGTGTTAATGAATTGCTCAAAGAGACCGTCAAGCGCATCGACGAGCTGTTTCGTTCCGGCAGTGATATTACCGGTGTACCCTCGGGCCTGACCGAGCTGGACCAGCGTACCTCGGGTTGGCAGCCGGGTGAATTGATCATCCTTGCTGCACGTCCGTCGATGGGTAAAACGGCGCTGGCGCTGAATTTTGTCGAAGGCGCGCTGTTCAATCAGCCCAAACCTGTTGTTATTTTTAGTATGGAGATGCCATCGTCTGCGCTGGTGATGCGTATGATGTCGTCGATTGGCCGTATCGACCAAGGCAAAATGCGCAACGGTAAACTAACCGAAGAGGATTGGCCAAAGCTGTCGTCGGCAGTTGCAAAACTGAAAGACAAACTGCTGTTTATCGATGATACCGGCGGTTTGAATCCGCAAGAAATGCGCGCCCGCATTCGTCGTATTGCGCGCGAGCATGGCAACCCCGGCATGATTATGGTGGACTACCTGCAGTTGATGACGGTGGCTGGCAGTGGCGAAGGTCGCACCCAGGAGATCTCGGAAATTTCCCGCTCGCTCAAAGGGATGGCCAAAGAATTTGAGTGTCCGATGATCGCACTTTCACAGTTAAACCGTGGTGTAGAGCAGCGCCCCAACAAACGCCCGATGAACTCCGACTTGCGTGAATCCGGTGCTATTGAACAGGACGCCGACGTGATCCTGTTTATCTACCGCGACGAATACTACAACGAAGACAGCCCCGATAAAGGTATCGCCGAACTGATTATCGGTAAGCAGCGTAACGGTGAAATCGGTACCTGCCGCGCCGCATTTATCGGCAAATACACTCGCTTTGATAACCTCGCACCTGAGTACATGCAGCAAGACCACTATTAATGCTGACAGGATTTTCCGATGAACAGCCAAGCCCGCCTGCTCGATAAGCTCTGTACCAACATCGCTCCCGGTAAACTGGAATGGATTGGTTTACGCAGCGAGCGGCGCGGCGAAGTTGTCGTAGTGGGGCAGGCTGAAGCAGTAGTGGATCTAGGTTTGGTGGGCGACCATCGCATGAAAAAAACACCCGGTTCTGCTCGTCAGGTAACGCTTATCAGCAGTGAATACATCCGGCAGATTTGCCATCACACAGGTCATGCCACCATTGATCCATGCTTGCTGCGCCGCAATCTGGTGATTTCCGGAATGAACATGAATTTGCTGCGTTACCAACGTCTGCAAATCGGCGAAGTGATCCTTGAAACCAATGCGCTCTGTCACCCCTGTTCGCGTATGGATGAAGCACTGGGTGCCGGTGGTACAGCGGCGATGTTTGGCTACGGTGGTCTGTGCGCCAAAGTTCTTCAAGGTGGAGTGATGCGCGTTGGCGATCCTGTGGTGCGTCTGCCGCAAGTGGGGGATCAGGTTCGGCTATTCCCCTAGGTGTCGCTTATCCGTAATGTGCGGTTATTTTTTGTCCACAAAATATACTTCTCCAGCCTGAGCGTGTATTATCGCGCGCCCGAATCCCAGCCTGTTTGATGGGCAGAGTGAGGCATGAATATGCAGGTTTTTCACCATATCCAATCCCTTCGAGAAGAATTGGCTGCCGAGCGCAAAGCCGGTAAGCGCATAGGTTTTGTGCCGACCATGGGCAACTTGCACAACGCCCATCTCGAACTGGTCAAAATCGCCCAGAAGAATTGCGATGTAGTGGTCACCAGCATCTTCGTGAACCCCTTGCAGTTCGGTTTAAATGAAGATTGGGACAAGTATCCGCGTACTCTGGCGGCCGATACTGCCAAGCTGGAATCGGTTAGCTGCGATTACTTGTTTTGCCCCGATGAAAAGGAAATCTACCCTAATGGTATGGCCGAGCAGACGCGCGTCATAGTGCCTACTATGACCGATGTACTCTGCGGTGCCAGTCGCCCCGGTCACTTTGAGGGCGTGACAACCGTAGTCACCAAGTTGTTTAATATTGTCCAACCGGATGAAGCAGTATTCGGGATCAAGGATTTCCAACAGTTGGCAGTGATCCGCCGCATGGTGGAAGACCTGTGTATCCCCATTAAAATTACTGCGGGCGAGATCTTCCGCGAAGCCGATGGTTTAGCCATGAGCTCGCGCAATGGTTTTATCACTGCGGATGAACGCCCTAAAGTAGCGTTGCTCAACCGCAGTTTGAATGCAATCAAGCAGGCGATAATTGATGGTCGCCGCGATTTTTTAGTGCTTGTGGACGAAGCGCGTGCGCAAATAGAAGCGAGCGGGTTTCGGGTGGATTACATCAGTATTTGCAACAGCCGCACGCTGGAAATGGCGGCACACGATGATCGGGAGATCACTATACTCGGCGCCATGTATACGCAAGGCGCGCGGTTAATTGACAACGTTTCGGTAGTTCTTGGCTAGTTGTTAGCAAGCTACTCAAGTGATTCCCCGGAGGATTCCATGCTTTCACATATGCTTAAAGCCAAGTTACACATGGCAACCGTGACCCAGGCAGAGCTCTGGTATGACGGTTCCTGTGCGATTGATGCCGACCTGGTGGCTCTTGCCGGTATGCGTGAGTTCGAGCAAATTGATATATACAACGTTAACAACGGTGAGCGTTTCCACACCTATATCATCCTTGCCGAACCCGGTTCAGGTACCTTCTCTATGAACGGTGCTGCTGCGCGGAAAGTGGCAGTGGGCGATCGCGTGATTATCGCTACTTATGGCCATTTCACCGAAGCTGAGTTGCTCAACCACAAGCCAAAGCTGGTGTATCTCAACGAAGATAATACGGTGAACCGAACATCTAATACGATTCCCATGCAAGTAGCCTGATTGGCGATTGCTTACGTATAAAGAAAAGGTCGCCCAGCGGCCTTTTTTTTGGTGCTGGATTTTACAAAGAGGCGTTTATGTCCACAAAAGCAGACGATATCCTCAAGCGTTTTGAGGGGTTGCAACAGGCTGATGACGAGCCGGAAAAAGAGCATACGCTGCAAGAGAATGCCAAGCAGCGTGCGCTGAAACCGGATCATATCAACGCCGGTACGGCGTTTGATTGGGAAGATATGGAAGCTTACGCAAAAGAGTTGGAGCGGTTAGATCGCGAAGGCCCGGGCATCAGAAAGCCATGATGAGCGAGTGGGTGGGGGATTTTTCACGCCTCATCCCGGTGCGGAAATTTCATTTTTTGCACTGTATTGGACAACGTTGTCATTGAGATTTGAACCTCAATCCTGCTAAGCTTGGCCTCTATCGAAAGTGCGGATTTAAGCTGTCCCGGTTTTCATCCGTTACTGCCCTCCTGATGTAATAACAAGATAAAGGCAAAGAGAGATAAGCATGTCAGACGTTCACTTGTATCCGGTTCCTGAAAGTTTTAAATCCAAGGCGGCAATCAATCTGGCGCGCTATAAGGAAATGTACGACCAATCAATCAATGCCCCCGATACTTTCTGGGCGGAGCAGGCAAAAACCTTCCTGACCTGGCAGCAGCCTTGGTCGCAAGTCACCAAAAGCGATCTCAAAAAAGGTGAAGTGGCCTGGTTTGTTGATGGCAAGCTGAATGTCAGCGTGAATTGTATCGACCGTCATTTACCGGCGCGTGCCAAGCAGACGGCGATTATCTGGGAGGGGGATGACCCTTCCGAAGACCAATTTATTACCTATCAAGAGTTGCATGATCAGGTCTGTCGCCTCGCCAATGCACTGCGTGAGCGCGGTGTGAAAAAGGGTGATCGCGTCTGTATTTATATGCCTATGATCCCCGAAGCGGCTTACGCCATGCTCGCCTGTACCCGTATTGGTGCCATCCACTCCATCGTATTCGGTGGATTCTCGCCTGAAGCATTGAAAGACCGCATTCAGGATGCCAACTGTCAGGTTGTGATTACGGCGGACGAAGGTCTACGCGGTGGCAAGCGTGTTCCTTTGAAAAAGAATACCGATGTCGCCTTGGCACAATGCCCTGGCGTGCATACATGCATCGTGGTGAAGCGCACGGGTGGCGATATCGCCTGGGATGAAAAACGCGATTTCTGGTACGAAGATCTGGTTGAGCGTCAATCAAATGAATCCGAACCGGAAGTGATGGATGCGGAAGATCCGCTGTTTATCCTCTACACCTCAGGTTCTACTGGTAAACCCAAAGGCGTATTGCACACCACTGGTGGCTACCTGCTGCAAGCGGCTATGACTCATAAATACGTGTTCGATTATCAGGAAGGCGATGTTTACTGGTGTACCGCCGATGTCGGTTGGGTGACCGGCCACAGTTACATCGTTTACGGCCCGCTCACCAATGGCGCGACCACGCTGATGTTTGAAGGTGTGCCCACTTATCCCGATGCTTCACGCTGCTGGCAAGTGATCGACAAACACGGTGTAAACAGCTTCTACACCGCGCCCACCGCGATTCGTGCACTGATGGGCGCAGGTAATGAGTTTGTCACCAAGACCTCGCGCGCCAGCCTGAAAATCCTCGGCAGCGTGGGCGAACCCATCAACCCCGAGGCGTGGGAATGGTACTACCGCGTAGTGGGCGACAGCCGTTGCCCGATTATGGATACCTGGTGGCAAACCGAGACCGGCGCACACATGCTCACGCCATTACCGGGCGCGATTGACCTCAAACCCGGCTCAGCCACGGTTCCCTTCTTTGGCGTACAGCCAGTATTGCTGGATGCCGAAGGCAAAGAAGTGGTCGGCGCGGGCGAGGGCAATCTCTGCATTAAGGCCGCATGGCCAAGCCAGATTCGCACGGTATTTGGCGATCATCAACGCTGCATCGACACCTACTACAGCACCTATCCCGGCTACTACTTCACTGGCGACGGCGCGCGTCGCGATGCTGATGGCTACTACTGGATTACCGGCCGCGTAGACGATGTAATCAACGTGTCTGGCCATCGCATGGGCACTGCGGAAGTGGAAAGTGCGCTGGTGCTGCATGACAAAGTGGCAGAAGCTGCGGTAGTCGGTTACCCGCACGATATCAAAGGCCAAGGTATCTACGCCTATGTCACCCTGATGGCAGGAGAGCAACCGAGCGATGAATTGAAAAAAGAATTGCTGGCGTTGGTGGTGAAAGAGATCGGTGCCATTGCCCGTCCGGATGTTATCCAATGGGCACCCGGCCTGCCAAAAACCCGTTCCGGCAAAATCATGCGCCGCATCCTGCGCAAAATCGCTGCCAATGAACTGGATTCACTGGGTGATACTTCAACGCTCGCAGATCCAGCGGTAGTGAATGAGCTTATTGCCAATCGCGCCAATAAGTAATCGTCAGTGCAATAGAATTCATCCCGATTGATCCGGGATGCGTAAAACAAAGGCCGCCTCACAAGGGCGGCTTTTTGTTTTACAATTTCAACCCTTTATCGCCGTTCAGATGTCCGCTTATGTCTACCAATAACCCGTCAGATGCCGATTTTTTCCTCTCCCAAATGAAGGGTGTGAAACCCATTAAAGTGGAAGAAAAAGTGGTGCTCGCTTCCCCGCATCAGGATAAAACCAGCATTGAACCCCGCCGCAAAGCCGCGACGGCAGAACTGGAAAAAGATAAAAATTTTCTCTCGGGCGAATACATAGAACCGCTTGACCCACTCGCGGTGATTGAATTCAAGCGCGATGGAGTACAAAACGGCGTCTACCGCAGTTTGCGCATGGGTAAATATCAAATTGATGCGCGCCTTGATTTGCACAACATGACGGTCGATCAAGCGCGTAATGCCGTTTTTCAATTTATCAAAGACTGCATGACCAACGATATACGCTGCGCGTTGATTACCCACGGCAAAGGCGAAGGGCGCGAACAACCGGCGCAATTAAAAAGTTGCATCGCGCATTGGTTGCCGCAATTAAATGAAGTAATGGCTTTTCACTCCGCACAAAAACGCCACGGTTGGGTGGGCGCAACTTATGTGTTGTTGCGTAAAAGCGAAAAGAAAAAACAGGAAAACTGGGAGATGTTTAATCGTTAAAAAAACCGGCTTTCGCCGGTTTTTTACTTTTCCTCAATCTCATCTACATCCACTTGCCCGCTCATGCGGCGAGTGAAGTGCGACCAACACATACCGACTGCAAGCAGTGCTGCAAGTAAAACTTCAATCACCCAAGCCATTGCTGAAATATCGGAAACGCTTAAAAAGCCCCAGTAAATAAATAGCCACATCAAACTCGCAAATAACGCAGCCAATACAACAATGCCGACAATACCAAGAGAGTTGAGTGTTGCTTTGATGTAAACCCCCCAGCCAATCAGTAGGATAAGCCCGGCAATAACAATATAAGGAGTAATGTGATGGATACTGTTATACACCCAATGAAAAAAAGAATATCCACTCGGGTTATAGCTTAGTAACACGAGCAGTAAGGCAAATAAAAATCGCAGGGCGACACCGGAAGCAGTCAGGTTCATAGCGGATTCCTTTGTAAGTAAAACTGAGGTGTATTAATGTTATTGAGCAAAATAATCCATTATTACTTTCTTGAAATCAATCAACGTTGTTCATGAGGGATAGCGTTGCCTCTATACATTGATGTTGCAATAGTGGTTATCAACGATATGCAGCATGGTTTTTTCAAAGTTTCGTGCGAATCTGGGTGCATCAAATAATGGTGATGCGATTACTTTATCCCTTAATATTTCACGATTTTTGGTAAGGTAATCCAGATTGCCAGCAAAAAAAATGGCTTTATTAATATAGTCATCAGTGCTATCTGCAATCCATTCGGATTGTTCGACGCAGTGTGTAATTGATTCGCCCAATCTCGACCAATAATCATATCCTTTTAGTGTGAGAACAGGGACTCCCATCCATAAAGTATCAGCAGACGTGGTGCCGCCAGTTCGGGGGAATGGGTCCAGTGCTATGTCTATTTTGTTGTAGGACCTAAAATAATCCTGGCGCGATGTTTTGCCTTCTAAAATGAGTTGCTGTGGAATAATCCCGTGGATAGCAAAGCGGCGATAAGTAGATTGTATGACGGACTCTTCGCTTAATTGCTGTGATTGAAGGTGAAGTTTTGAATTTGGTACTGAGAACAATATTTTCGCCCAGGTGGCGACAACATTATCATTCATTTTTATTAAATTATTAAAACAGCCGAAAGTAATGTAACCATTCGCTAATACGGGTGGTGTTACAGTAGGAATATCTTCGATCAGTGGAGAAAAGCAGCCGCCAATCTCCGGGAAACGACATACTTTTTCAGTGAATTGATGCTCGGATCCGCCAGGAATTACAATTTTGTCACCGAGTATATAGTCCATTTCCGGCAAGCCTGTTGTAGCAGGGTATCCAGCCCAAGTCACTTGAATAGGAGCGGGCTTATAAGCAAACATGGGCAGGCGATTGTGTGCACTGTGCCCGGATAGGTCGAATAAAATATGCGGTGCATCCTGGTGAATCAGTTTGGCTGCATCCAGGTCACTTTTTGCATGGATTGGCTGCCATTTGATGAAATGAGGCTTTAGCAATTCAGTAATATCATCTTCTTTATGGTGGGACGGGTAAGCAATTAATTCAAATTTATCTTTGTCGAAATGACGAAGCATGTTTTCTAAAAACGATGCGACTGCATGTCTGCGGAAATCACCCGATACAAAACCTATTCGAATCTTTGATCCTGCATTTTTATTTGGGTTTTTGCACAACCATGAGGTGTATTTTAGTTTGGCTTGGGCAGATGCTAATTTTCCGTATTGGATAGATTCTTGCAAAAATTCTTCGGGTGAAAGTTTGGCGTGATAGCCAGTGAAAAGTAAATAGTTGCTGTAATGTGCCAGCGAAACGGTTGGTGAAATAGTAATGGCTTTTTTGTAGTGCTCCAGTGCACTTTCAATGTCGCCAAGATCTTTGTAGATGTTGCCTAGAGTATTGTGTGCATGAGGCCATTGTGGATTTAGGCTAAGCGCTTTCTCTATTACTATTTTGGCATCTTCCGGTTTTTCCTGCTTTTGCAAAATAATTCCCAGATTATTCATTGCTACAACATCGCCCGGGTTGATTTCTATTGCTTTGCGGTAAGCCTCTTCGGCTTCGATAAAACGGTCTTGAGCGGCGCTGTTAAAGGCCAGATTGCAATAAGCGCTGGTAAGGTGTTGATCTAAATGAATTGCTTGGCGATAGCTATTTTCTGCTTCCGCATATTTTTTTTGATGATTTAATGAAATTCCAAGATGGTTATGTGCTTCGGCCATTGATGGAGCGAGCAGTATTGTAGTTCTGAAGCTGCTTTCAGCGTCGTGAGGTTTTTTTTGCATGAGTAATGCAAGCCCTAATTGAAAATGAACTTCCGGGCTGTCGTATTTATATGTGATGAATTTTTTGCATACTTTTTCAGAATCGCTGTATTTTTGTTGCGAGTGTAATATTTTTGCAAGCGAGATGCTGGAATCAAAATCCTGCGGGTTTAGTGTAATTGCTTTGCTGAAGTGTATTTCGGCTTGGCTAAGGTTGCCAGTTGATTGAAAGAGGTGGGCAAGGTTTCGTTGCGCCTCTGCATCTTTTGGTTCCAGTTGGGTAGCTTTCTGCATAGCAGGGATTGCATCGGTAGTTCGGCCTTGCCTTGCGCGGGCAACCCCTAATATTTTCCAGACTATGTTTGCTTTGGGGTGTAGCTTGCTGAGCTCGTGTGCTTTTGTTTCGGCGTCAATATTGCGTCCATTGTTAATGAGCTGTATGAGATTTTCTAACTCAGCTTGTGTTGGGCCCTTTTTCAATTTTTCCGTGTCCTCTTTGTTGTCTGGTCGCGTTTATTATTAGTCTATGAATTCACTATAGCTGCTTTTACGTAGCACATTTTAAGTGGTTTGAATATGCATTGTTTATTCAGCGAACAGGTTGCACCAGCACCCAAGGTTTTATCACCACTGCCCATACCAGGGCACCTTGCTCGTACCATTGTTGTGCCTGTGAATCCTTTACCGCGTCAACCAAACCTGCCTCCATCCATTCTTTAATTTGTGCCGTATTATCGGCGACGATTTGTGCCGCGACGTGAGTTAAATCCAAGTTGGCATCAACGGCGATAGCATTGCCGCCGGCGAAAAAGCGTTGCAGTTCATGCCATGGGATTTGGGCGGTTTGTAAGTTGATTTCGTGTTCAATTTCGTTTGTCATGTTTACCTCGATATTTTAATCCCTCCCCGACCCTCTCTTTCCAAAAAGGAGGGAGTAACAATTCCTCCTTTGAAAAAGGGGGCTAGGGGGATTTGCTTTTTGCTTTCGCAACTTTTGAATTAGTCGGTTTATTTAATACTGCGCTAATAGTGTTGCCAGCATAAATTAATTTATCCAAATCAACTCCGTGTTCAATGCCGAGACCGTTTAATAAATAAACCAAATCCTCTGTGGCGACATTGCCGGTTGCACCTGCTGCATAGGGGCAACCACCTAAGCCTGCAACAGAGGAATCGATCACGCTTACGCCCATTTCCAATGCCGCATAAATATTGACGAGTGCCTGGCCGTAAGTGTCGTGCATATGTGCTGCAATTTTTTGGATGGGAATGTTGCGCGCAACGGCTTCAATGAGTTTTTTAGTCTGCCCCGCTGTACCAACGCCAATAGTATCGCCGAGTGAAATTTCATAGCAGCCCAGCGCGAGCAATTCGTTTGCGATGCTGGCAACCTGATTTGCATCAACTTCGCCTGAATAGGGGCAGCCAAGTACGCAGGAAATATAACCGCGCACAGGAATGTGTTGTGCTTTTGCTGTGTTAATCAGCGCTTCAAAACGCGCAATGCTTTCTGCAATAGAGCAGTTAATATTTTTTTGGCTAAAGGCTTCTGATGCCGCTGCAAAAATGGCTACTTCATTCGCGCCTACCGCAACAGCGCGTTCATAACCTTGTAAATTCGGCGTGAGTGCTGCGTAAGTTACATACGGTTTGCGCGCGATACCCGAAAACACCTCGCCGCTATCAGCCATTTGCGGTACCCATTTCGGGTTTACAAAACTACCGGCCTCGATGTAATTCAATCCTGCATCGACAAGATTTTCTATCAGTTGGATTTTGGCTGCAGTGGGAATCGCTTGCTTTTCATTTTGTAAACCATCGCGCGGGCCAACTTCAACAATGCGGACTTTTTTGGGTAAATTAATCATGATATTAGTCTTCGCCCCAGCGCGGCATTAAATCTTGCGGTACGCCGAGCTGATCCAAAATGCGCGCGACAATAAAATCCACCAGCTCTTCAACGGATTGCGGTTGCATATAAAAGCCGGGGCTCGCCGGTAATACCACTACACCCATTTGCGTTAGCTTAAGCATGTTTTCCAAATGAATTTCAGAGTAGGGAGTCTCACGCGGCACTACAATTAATTTACGCCGCTCTTTCAGTGCGACATCTGCCGCGCGTTCGATTAAATTATTGCTGGCACCGTGGGCAATGGCCGATAGGGTGCCGCCACTTGCAGGGCAAATCACCATTGAACTGGGCGAGCTTGAACCCGATGCCACTGCAGCAAACCAATCGTCTTTGGCGAGCAATTGCAATTGTTCTTCATCGGCATCAAACATATCGCACAGCATTGCCTGCTGGTCTTCCAAATCGCGTGGCAAATCCAAATCGGTTTCGGTGCGTATCACCACTTCAGCGGCGCTGGAAATCATCAAAAAGACTTTGCAATCTGCTGCGAGCAAACACTGCAGTAAACGCAATCCATATTGCGCACCGGATGCGCCGGTAATTGCGAGAGTCACTGAGCGTGGTTTTAATTGAGTCATGTCATGCGCCTCAGATTGTGGTGGATATGTTTACAGAAAAAGAGAATCCCCCTTGCTCCCCCTTTTACAAAGGGGGAGGTTTGCAGAGGAATTTATTTTCCTAATACGTCGTTCACAAATGCACGGATGCTGTCGTCCTGACAGTTTTCAAAAAAGCACGCTTGAAAACGCTCGCCAGTGACTGCTGTTTTCACAATTTCCGGATCAATGGCGCGCAGCCCATCCAAGTAGTTTTTTGCAGTGGCGATTTTAATATTGGTAAGAATTCCCGCATTGCGCACTTGCGATTCACGGCGCTCCGCCGGATAACCTTGTCCGCGCACACCGGTAAATGCTTTTTCAAAAATAGTGCGGATATTCAGTTCAGCACCCCAACCAAAACCCTTGGCAAAGGGCAGTGCTAAAGCATTGCCGTTATTCACCTGCGCAAACAAATAGGCATCGGTAGGTTCTATACAGTAACCGCAGAATACACCCGGGTGAGCATTGAGCGACATCATCGCCCCTTGGCCAGTACCGCAACCACTCACCACAAAATCAACGGCTTTGGAATTAAGCAGCAAGCTGGCCATCACGCCCAAATGAATGTAAGTCAGGTAATGGTCATTGTCATCGCACATGCCCACGTTAAATACACTGTGGTTTTGTACGGCCGCAACCTCATTCAACTGTTGCAACACAATCGCGTTTTTAGTGGCTTGGCTGAATTCGTTCATTAATGCAATTTTCATGGCAAAAGCTCTCTGTTAAAAATAAACAACGGGTTTTAAATCAGGCTCTTTGGCACTGTTGCTGGTAATGACCGATCTTTTGCAGAAGTGGTAATGATATAGGGGGAGGAGGGGGAATTGAAGGGAGTGGGTGGTTTTAATGACAAGGGGCAGCAAGTGGAGCCCCTACAAATAACATTGCACCCGTAGGGGCGCTGCTTGCTGCGCCCTATTTGATGGGATATTTATCTTTAAACCCCATCAATGCTTGTTCCAATAACATAACCGTAGATGATGAAGGTATGCAGAATAAGAAAAACCAATATCAGCATGAAGAAATTATATGTTTTTTTTCTGAGTGCACCTTTCCTACTGTAAGGCTAATTTCTCGAAGGTCATTGTGATCTAAGAGATGGATTTTTTGCAGGTCTCTTGCTTTTTGAATTGCATCATGTCTCAATTGATCTTTTATTGGTTGTATGTTTGTGATTCTCAATAGCTCAATTTCTATCGCAATTAGATTCATTGTGTTTTCTTTAAAACTCAAGAATATGTTCCGCCTATCAATAAGTTCATGGCTTTTCGTTGTTTCTTTCATCATGTTTTCTATGATGAGAGGAGTAAATTTTTCAAAAGTCGTTTTTCCAACTGATTGCGAATTGATGAGTGAGCCAATGTCGGAGAAGGTGTAGTGAATGGTATCGTTTTCATTTATTTTTATGCTGATGCCAAAGGGTTTGAATTTTAAATTTCGTAATCTAACATCCTCTTCTTTTTTCCTCTTGAGTAGGTCGTCAAGTTGCTTCCTGTTATATTCTTCGGTGGCTAATTTAAATTGGTTTTCTAGTGCGCCAGCTGATTTTTTGAGTTCATCTCTCGTTAACGATAGTTCCTTTCTTTGAATAAATACCGACCACAGCAGTAGGCATACAGTTGCAAATCCAAAAATTGGATTAAGAGTTCCGCCTAAAAAGTCTCCAAGCTGCCCTAACCGTTCTTGATCGAACATGGGTTGTAATGGAGGTGCGAAGTACGTAGTGATACTTATAAATATAAAGCAAAGAGCACATATGGCTAGAATTGCAACAATAATTGCGAGTGTATATTTCAATCCATAACCTAACTTTTCAAGGGGTGTGGTTTTGTCTTCGTTTTTCATGTGATATCCATATTGTTCAAATGAATCGGTGGGTATCGTTAACGCTCCACCCACCATACAAATTGTAATTCAATCACAACACATGTTTCTTCAATTGCTCAATCAACCTCTGATGCACCCCACCAAACCCGCCATTACTCATAATCACAATATGTGTATTGGCCTCACTCAGTGAAATCGCGCAGTGAATTAATTCATCTAAATCGCGCAAAAGTTTTGCGGGGACGGGGCTTTTGTTGACGACTTCGTCCATTGCCCAATCTACGTTGGCGGGTTGATACCACAGAACATCGTCGGCATCGGTCACGCTTTGGTTGAGGGCGTTTTTGTGAACACCCATGCGCATGGTGTTGGAGCGGGGTTCAATGACGGCGATAATTTTTTCGTCGCCGACTTTTGCGCGTAAACCGGCGAGGGTGGTTTTGATGGCGGTAGGGTGGTGAGCGAAGTCGTCGTAGACTTTTACGCTGTGCACATCGGCCAATATTTCCATGCGGCGTTTTACACCGGCAAATTGCTCAAGTGCTTTTGCGCCGTGTTCCGGTGTTACACCAACATGGCGTGCGGCAATTATTGCGGCGAGTCCGTTATTGACATTGTGGATGCCGGTTTGCGCCCAATGTACTTGTGCGACTTCTTCGCCGTTATGCAGCACAGCGAATGATGAACCGTCTGCTGCCAGTAATTTTGCTTGCCATTCGGCAGCATTTTCTTGCTCATTTTGTTCGTTATCAATCACCGCAAATTGTTGTTGCGGTGTCCAGCAGCCTTGTTGGATTACTTCAGCGAGGGCTTTGTCATTGGTTGGCGAAATTAATAAACCATTGTTGGGAACGGTGCGCACCAAATGATGGAATTGTTTTTGGATGGCGGCGAGGTCGGGGAAAATATCGGCGTGATCAAATTCAAGATTATTTAAAATCACCGTGCGCGCATTGTAGTGAACAAACTTGGAGCGTTTATCAAAAAAGGCGCTGTCGTATTCATCGGCTTCCACTACAAAAAACGGTGTGCCGCCCAAGCGTGCAGAGGTGGGGAAATTTTTGGTTACGCCGCCAATTAAATAACCGGGTTCCATGCCGGCGTATTGCAAAATCCACGCAAGCATTGAAGAGGTTGTGGTTTTGCCGTGTGTGCCTGCTACTGCCAATACCCATTTGCCTTGGAGCACATGGTCGCGCAGCCACTGCGGGCCGGAGGTGTAGGGAATACCTTTATCGAGTACATATTCCACACTCGGATTGCCGCGGCTCATGGCATTGCCGATGATCACCAGATCGGGCGGTGTTTGCATGTGTGGTGCTTGCAAATAAATTGGGTCAAATCCCTGAATCAATTCAATGCCCGCTTGTTCAAGTTGTGTACTCATGGGCGGGTAAACATTGGCATCGCTGCCGGTGACGCGGTGGCCAAGTTCTTTGGCGAGTTGTGCAAGGCTGCCCATAAAGGTGCCACAAATACCGAGAATATGGATATGCATAAGTTGCTCTGTCTTTTTAGAGGAATGTTCGAGTGAATGGCACGGATTAACCTATACTTTCCGGACGATTGCAACACTTGATAATAATGAGCAGTGTGAAAGCGATGTTGTATAACCACTGCCAATACTGTGGACCATGTTATGAAGCCTTGGCTTGTCAGAATCTGTGGGTTGATCTTGCTATTGCCGCTACTGCTTTCAGCGGAAGAGTTGAGCGAATTGCGCATTGCCAAGCCGCGCGCGATGGATGACCCCGCGTATCTTTATTTTTCCGGACTGCTGCAAAAAGCGCTGCAAAAAACAGCGAATGGCCGCGCAGTACCGCCGTTAGTCACAACCATTGCGATGGCAGAAGACCGCATGGTGCGTGAGCTCAGAGCCGGGCGCATTGATATTCTTTGGCTGGGTGGCAGCAAGGAACGCGCGCGCAATTTATTGGTTGTGCCTATCCCGCTTGAGCGCGGATTGGTGGGGTATCGCCAATTTATTATTCGCAAATCCCGTGTGGCTGAGTTTGATGCGATCAACACGCTTGCTGATCTGCGCAAGTTTAAAGCATGCCAGGGCGCGCAGTGGGGCGATACTGAAATATTGCGTACGGCCAAGCTGCCATTAGTTACCAGCGTCAATTACGAAAGTTTATTTAAATTGTTGGTGGCGGGGCGCTGTGATTATTATCCGCGCGGTTTTCATCAGGGAAAAATTGAGTTGGCCAATCGCACCGATACGTATCCAGAGCTGATGGTGTATGAGCCCTTAATGCTGTATTACCCGTTCGCCGCGTATTTTTATGTGCATCCACGCAACAAACAATTGGCGCAATGGTTACAGGATGGCTTGGAAAAAATGATTGATGATGGCGAATTGTTAGCCTATATGCAGCAGCATGAACATACCCGCCGCGCTTTTCCACTGCAAGCAACAGTGGTCAAGCGCTTGCTGGTCGTTCCTAATCATTACCTGCCCGATTTTGCCGATGAAAAAAATGCACGCTATTGGTTTCAGCCGGGTGATTTTTCGCTTGCAGGCGATTGATCTGGCACCGAAAAATAACGCGCGCGTTTAGCGGCTTTCATGCAACTTAAATCGCCCATAAACAAACCATCTACACAATTGCCAAATTCAGAGTCCACACTGAAACCGAGCAAATGGTAGCCGCCTTCTTCATATAAGCCTGCATATTGTTTAAACAATACAGGGATTTTGCAGTCGTGTTTTTTAAATTCTTCTTGCAGTACATCAAAGCCTTGTTCGCTGTCTAATTTGGCAAAACGGTTTTGCAATTCAATTAACATATCTTCTTCTATTTCGTGCGGGTGTTTACCTTCCGCAAGGCTCTCATCATTGATGTTTTTTACTGAGTAGTAGCGCTCGTAATAAAACACCAATAAATCGCGCAACACTTTTGGATAGTGCGCACTCATGCTGACTGGGCCAAACACAAAACGCACGTGTGGGTGATGCGATAAGTACGCGCCCAAACCTTGCCATAAATAATCAAGACTGGCTTTGCCCCAATAATCCGGGTGAACAAAACTGCGCCCTAATTCCAACCCCTGTTCCAGATAAGGTGTGAGCGACGGATTAAAGTCAAACAACTCGGCCGTGTAGAGCGCATTGGCACCTTTCTTTTTGATGAGTTTGTGCGCTTCACCTAAACGGTATGCACCGGCAATGCACAGTTTTTCTTCGTCCCACAATACCAAATGGCGATAGTAGTGGTCGTATTTATCCAGATCGCGGCGGCTGCCCGTACCTTCACCCACCAAACGGAATGTTTGCTCGCGCAAGCGGCCAATTTCGCGCAGCACAACAGGGTGCTGGTTGTAATCGCACAAATAAATCACATGGTTGTCGCGTGTGTTACCAATCACTTGCGCTGTTTTTAATTCTTTTTTCAGTGCTGCACGGTCTTCCGGATGGGCGATGGTTTTTTCCGTCACAAACACAGGCGTGCGATTTTTTTTGGATGCGTTGCCTTTACCGATTTTATAAACATGTTTCTTCAAGCGCTTGATCAAGGCTTTATCGGCGAGCTGGTCTGATTCCAGTGCATGGTATGGAATTAACTCGCCCACGCGGAATTTAATTTCTGCCGAGCGCTTGTTAAACATTTCGTGGGCAAGCAGAGCTGTCGCCAGGGGTTTGAAAATCATAGAGGCGCTGTAAAACAGCATAGAATTTTTGGCAGAGACAAATATCGGCAACAGTGGCGCTTTGGTTTTGCGCGCAAAATGTAGAAATCCCGCCTGCCATTTGCCATCTTTAATACCGGTAGGGCTTGCGCGCGATACTTCCCCTGCAGGGAAAATAATAATCGCTTCGTCGTTATTGAGTGCTTGCAGGATATTTTTGTAACTTTGTTTGTAAGCGGCGCGGGTCATATTGTCGAGCGGCAACAATAAATCGTGCAGCGGCTCAAACGCCATGAGCATATCGTTGGCGATGATTTTGACATCCTTGCGCACTTCGCTTACCAAGCGCACCAAGGCCAAACCATCGAGTGAACCAATTGGGTGGTTAGCGATGATAATCACCCGCCCTTGTGCGGGAATATTATTGCGCTCGCGCTGGGAAATACTGTAACTGAAATTGAAGTACTCAAAAATCCGGTCAATAAAATCAATGCCGCGATTACCTTCGTGCTCGCGCAAAAAGGCATTGATTTCTTTCTCGTGGGTGAGCTTGCGCAAAATACTGAGCGTTGAGTTGCGCACAATGGGCGATTGCTGGGTAAACCCGGGAAATTTGGTAGTGATGGAGTGTTCGATATTAAGCATGGCAGTCACAACCTTGCGATGGGGGATACTGCAAGGCTATGACTAATCGGTGACGGTTATGTGATGAAAATGTTGCAGGTGTGTGACAGTGAGCGAAGCTGAATTTTTTTATCCGTCGTCATTCCCGCTAGCAGGAATCCAGCTTTTGATTTTATTAATGGCTTTCTTTAAAACCTATAGATCCCTGCCAGCCTTGAAGAAGGCTCCCTGCATAAAACAGAAATAGGGTAGAGATACCCCACCAAAGTATTTTGGGTTGTTGATGGACGTGAGCTGCAGCGATAAAACCAATTACTTGCCCCGGATATACGCTCAGGTTGATGTTGTTCAGAACAACTTGCTGCGTGTTACGCACTAATTTATGCACCAATAAATGTTCAATTTTTACTGTAGGGCAAAGTGCGTTATTCATTGGTCATCCTTCACAGCGTATCCCGGTGTGTTTTAGATTCCTGCGGCGGCGGTTACCAGCTGCTCTTCTTGCTTGGCAAGAAGCGAAGCATAAGGTGCTTTTAAACCGATTAATTTACCGCTGTCGCTGACGATGTCCAAGTGCTCTTGCAGGTCGTTATCAATCAAACGCTGGCTAATTAAAATTTCGCCTTTGTCGGGTTTTAAATGGTTGTTGTGCTGCACCACAAAATCTTTTAACAGTGATTTGTTAGAACTAACCGGTGCCGATAGCTCGTGCACTGCGGCAGCCAAATGCAAACGTGGGCTGGGGTTTTTGGTGGTGAGATTTTGCAATAATTGCGCAGCGCACACGGCGCGGAAGCTGCACTCATAAAAAGCTTCACCGGTGAAATCGATAATCAGGGTTTCGCCCGATAACATTTGTCGCTGGCCGCTGTATAAATTGAGTACGCCCTGCAATTGTTTTTCAAAACGGCGCAAAACATTGGCGAAGCTTTCACTGTTTAATTGCTGATACAACTTGCCCATATTCACGATATCCAGACTCAAGCGCACAGAGACTTCCTTGGGCAATTCGGGCTCTGGTTCGGGGGCTTCGGCAATGGTGGGCATTTTTTCTACCACTGCGGTTACTATCTCGCTGGTGGTGGGTAATTTATCTTTTAACTGCGACCACCACTGGCGTTGGATTGACCACCAAATCACGAGCAGCGATGAAAATATCGCGGCCATCCACAACATAAAAAAGCGGTAATCGCGCTCACTGAAGCGCGGCACATCCAGCGTTACTTCCAAATAACCGGCAACGTTATTGTGCAGCGCAATTGGCGCAGAAAAATCGTAGCGGCGACCTTTAATTACCTGATTGGGTTTGAAACCGTTTTGCACCAGCAATTTATTTTCCACGCTGTGGATAGTCGTGCCGATCACATTAGGGTATTGCCCCACCTCCAGCAGAATTGCTTGCAAGCTGACCAGATCCTGTTGCAGAGTCGCATTAACGGCCTGGCGTGCAGCGCTGTTGGCCAGTACCTGACCATAGTGCTCGATTTGTTCGCGCTGGTTTTGCTCGCTGTTGTGAAGATAAGCCCATGCGCCAAATGCGCCCAGAGCGATAAGTAGCAGGCTGCAGAGTGTCAGCTGCGGATAAGTGCGGTAGGTTTTGATCAATGCCATTGTTTGTTAAGTCCGTGCCCTTGTTGTGCGTTCATGGTGTAACTCCAGTTCCTGCCAGAGTCAGTGGCTGCAAACCGCTGCAGTTTTATCGTTGCTGGCGGTTGTCGTGTGGAATCGCATTCTAGCCTAAGTTCTATGGGTGTGCTAAGCCGCGCTGCAGTGGTATCCAGCGCCTTGTCGCGGCAAAAAACAGCTGGCAGAAGCTGCTGTGGGCGGCGGTTAATTCCGCTAGAATGCGCGTCTTTGCGCAAGCGCGCCCGTATTCTATCTGGCTTCCGCCCATTTTGATCCGGATATGCCCGGTCATGAGAGAAAACTGTGAACGAACTTTTACTGATTAACGCCTCAGGTCAGGATCAACCCGGCGTTACCCGTGCCATTACCCATGTACTTGCCCATTACGGTGCGCGTGTACTCGATATTGGCCAAGCGGTAATCCACGATACCCTCGCACTCGGCATTTTGGTTGAATTGCGCATAGAAGCAGAAAAGCGCGCGCAATTGCTGGAGCAAATCCAACAGGCGACCCAGCCTCTGGGTATTCAGGTGCGTTTCCAAACTGTTACGGCTGAAAGCTACGAACACTGGACAGAACAGCAAGGCAAGACTCGCCATATTGTGACTCTTCTGGCGCGCCAGATAGATGCCGACATGATTGCCGAGCTGACTTCTATCACCTCCAAACATGGGTTGAATATCGACAGCATCAGCCGTTTGTCTGGCCGCGTGTCGCTTGCGGCACTGGATGCGGGCGATGAACACAAAGGCAGCGCGTGTGTTGAGTTTTCGGTGCGCGGAGCACCAGCAGATTTAGTTGCCTTGCGCGCTGATTTCATGGAGCTGTCCGCGCGTTTGAATATCGATGTCGCTTTTCAGCGCGATACGGTGTATCGCCGCAACCGCCGCTTGGTGTGCTTCGATATGGATTCCACCTTGATTGAAGCCGAAGTCATTGATGAGCTGGCCAAAGCTGCCGGTGTGGGCGATCAGGTATCGGAAATTACCGAAGCGGCGATGCGCGGTGAATTGGATTTCAAACAAAGTTTTGCGCGGCGCATGGCGTTGCTTAAAGGTTTGGATGAATCGGTATTGGAAGGTATTGCAGCGCAATTGCGTATCACCGAAGGCGCAGAGAAATTAATTTCATCGCTCAAGAAGCTCGGTTACAAAACCGCGATTTTATCGGGTGGATTTAATTACTTTGGTCGCTATCTGCAAACCAAACTCGGTATTGATTATGTCTATGCCAATGAGTTGGATATTGTCGATGGCAAGGTCACTGGCGAAGTAAAAGGTATTGTTGTCGATGGCCAGCGCAAAGCAGAATTATTGGCGATGTTGGCAAAACAGGAAGGTATTACGTTAGAACAAGTCATCGCCGTGGGCGATGGTGCCAACGATTTGCCGATGTTGAGCGTCGCTGGTTTGGGTGTCGCCTTTCGTGCAAAACCCTTGGTGAAAGCATCGGCAGAACATGCAATCTCTAATTTGGGCTTGGATGCGATTTTGTATCTGTTGGGTTTCCGCGAGCGCGACAGTGTGTTGTCTAATTAATTTAAAACGCACACCAATTAAAAAGCCGTATTGGATGTCCAATACGGCTTTTGTTTTTTTTGGGGTAACGATTTCAGTTTTGCTTGCTAAGAACTGAGGCTTCTATCTGTTAACACCTTAGGTTTCCATATTGAAATCGTAATTCATACCGTGGCTTGGCTCTTGCAAATAATGCCCCTGAATGTAATGCGCACCGGCTTGCCATAAGGTAGACAGTACACTGGCGTTCTCCACAAAGGGAACAAGGGTGATTTTGCTTTCACCGTTCAATTTTTCAATCAGTTGGATCAGCGTTTCCGGGCTTTCATTATTGTTTTGGATATCGGTAGTGAAAGAGCCATCGATCTTGATCATGTTGGCGGGAACATGTGCAAGGGTATTGAACGGATTGAGTGAGCAGCCAAAGTTGCTGATCGCAAAATGCGTTTTTATTTTTTCCAGCCCTTCTGCAAAGTGCTTGGCTGCATTCAAGTGGTTGGTGACATCAATTTCCTGAGCCTGAAACACGATTGAATCGGCGCTGAGTTTTGCCGCTTTGAAGGCAACACCCAGCCAAGGGACGAGTGATTCATCGCACAGCGATTGGCGGCCAATGTTGACGATCAACTTGGTTTTGTTGCCCTTGGCGCGATGCTGCGACAACATTTTTATTGATTCCAAAATCACCCAGCGATCAATTTTAGTAGCAGCGCTCATATTGGCTGCGGCTTCCAAAAAGTGGTTAGGTGAAATTTCGTTGCCGTTTTCATCCACCATGCGCAAATAGACTTCGTAATATTCTTCGTCAGAGCCGCGCAGGCTGATAATGGGTTGGAACAATAAACGGAAACGGTCATTGTCCAGTGCATGTTGAATGGCGCTGGCAATATCAATTTTAAGATCGATTTTGGGGGCATCCGGCTCGAACAGCTGGGCGCTATTGCCTTCTGCGGCGAGCACCTTTTCCATTGCCGCACGCGCTTGTTCAATCACTGTGTTGGTGCTGGTGGTATTTTCGTTAATCAGTGAAATACCAATGCTGCAGGTGATCTGCAGGGTTTTGTGATCGATATCGATGATATGCGCTTCCAGATCTTTGCAAATCTGTTGTGCGCGGTTGACTGCGGCATCGGCTTTTACGTTGGGCGCGATAATGGCGAAGGTGGAGTCACCCAAGCGGGCAATGGTATCGCTGGTATTCACTTTGGCGCGCAATAACGTCGCTATATCAATCAAGGCCAGATCGGCACCGGCAACACCAAAGGTGTTTTTCACGCGCTCGCTGAAATTATCCAATTCAATGTAAAACAAACAGTAATACTGTTTTTCATCAACAGTATCGATGATGTGGTCGAGCTGGTTGATCAAGTACTGGCGGTTGTAAACGCCGGTGACCAAATCCTGCCATTTAATTTGCTTGAGCTGCGCTTCCAGTTCTTCGTTGTTGGGGTTGGCGATAACCGTTGTTGCAGCGCGCGCAAGGAATTGTATGCACGGCTCTTCATCATAGGTGACCAGTGACACTTCCAGATCGATATGGGTCTCTTCACCCTCTTGGGTGATGCCGGTAAAACTCAACGAACTGGATTCTGCTTCTTCACCTTTGAAGGTGAAATCTTTTAAGAAATTTTTCAGTCTTGCCTGATCGCCTTTGGCCACCATGTCCATGATCGGCATGGCTTCAATATCGTCTCTGTCTTCATAGCCAAATAATTCGGCAAAGGATTCGTTGGCGTAGAGATAAAGACCATCCTGAATAAACGCAATCGCATCGCGCGAGCTATCGAGCAATTGCTGGCTGCGGCGCTCTGCCTCGCGAAAGCGGCGGTCGGTGTTGCGGCGCGCCTGACGCTGTTCGCGGTTAGCCAGCTCGCGGTCAATCACCAGCAGCAAATGCTGGTCATCGTCCAGATTAATCACATCGGTTGCGCCCATGCGCAGTCCTTCTACTACGGCAAACGGGCTTTCGTCTTCATCTTCTTCATAGAGGAGGATAACAGGGACATCTTTATTCAGGCGGCGGATTTGTTTGATGGCAGTTTGGGGTGTTGGCGCTGTGGTGTTGCTATGGCCAATTAACAAATCCCAGCTTTGCTCTTGCAGGAGTTTTACCAGTGCCTCTTCGCTTTCGACATGTTGTGCGCGGCAAGGGTGGCCGGATGCATGCAACATACTAATCAGCCGCTCGGCTTCTGAGCGCTGGTTGTTGAGGATCAAGAGTCGGATTGTTTCGGTGGTGGTCATATATCTTCTAATTGGCTAAGGCGATAGTCTGCGCTTGGTGTTTTTGACTATAGCGCGTTTTTTTGCATATGAGTCCGTTTACACAGGGTTTGGGGTGGGTTTGCAGCAACTTTTTAGTCAACTTATGTGCTGATGGGCACCCAAAACCTGCCAGTAATCCAAAAAAGCCAGCCTTGTGTCGCCAACTGCTTGCGTTGGCGTGGTGGTTTGATTAACCGAGCCGGATGCGGGTTATATTACTGAATCCCAAGGTTCACTCAACTTGTCATACCATTTATGCGATCTGGTCGAGGGTTTTGTGCCCTGGTTCACAAGTGGTTGCCTAAATTACTCCCAGACTGAATCAAAATCGTCCTTACTGGTTTTGGATTCAGGCTTGGCTGTTGCCAACTCGCGGAAGCCAAATTGGCTGAAGGAGCCGGTAGCAAATAGCCGCTGGGTTAATTGGATGGATTTGTCCCCCTCGTAGCTGACCCCCGGTTGTGCTTGTGCATAAAGCCGCGCTTTGCTGTATTCATGGAATGAGATGGCATTAGTAATCAGGCTGGGGGGCTGGTTGATGGCGCGCAGCTCAGGAATTTGTAATGCGCGCAAATACTCTGCAAAGCCTCCAGTTTTGTGCACCACAGCCAAGCCCACCGGCAATGCCTGCGGTGCGAGTATCTGAATACCCAGTTGCGTTGCGCCCTTGATTTGATGTGCCCAGCGCACCACGCCGATAGACCATTTGTTGCGCCCGTATTCACGCAACCCGAGCAGTTCCCCGGCGCGCACCTGTACCGGTATTTCGTTGCGCCATTCCAGGCCGTAACCGCCTGCGCTGCGATCCATTAAAGGCACTGTGTAAATCGGATGTTGCCCTTGATAGCTCTCAACTTCCTGGGATTTGATCTTCTTTTCAATGTTGAATGTGGGTAAGGCGCGGCCATCCAATGCGGTACCGGTAATATCGAAGGCATCGCCCCAAGGGTCGTCCGCTTTTTTGGTGTTATCGGGTTTTAACTGTACGCCGCGTTTTTGATAGAGGGCACCTTTTTCCGGAATGCCGCTAATCGCCGAACTTTGGTTGAGAAAGATATTGAATGGCTGTTCGCCTGCCAGATAAAAATGGATATTAGTCAGGCCGACGGTCACTTCAATTTCGGCGCTGACATCCTGCCGTTCAAAGCTGCGCAGTGCCAAATGGCTCCACACCTGCGCCAGATGTTTGGTCAGTGCCGCCGAGAGGTTCAAATGGTTGCGCAGCGTTTGTCCGTCGGCAGGCTCAGCCCCTGCTTTTTGTTGGTCTTGCAGTTTATTGACCAAATTGCTGGTACGAATCTCTTGCAGCGGTTGCCCGGTGGGATTATTGGCAGGCCGCCAGTGGGATTTGTAAAACGGCGGGCGGTTGCTGTCCGTCAGTACCACAAACAGGTTTTCCTTACCGGTCGCCTCGTAGTCAACCAATTCTGCTGCGGGCGCAAAATATTCCAGAAGGTTGTAGGTGCTTTCAATCTCATCCTGACGCAATTGGTTTGGACGTGCGGTGGCCAATAAAAGGCAGCGCAAATACACCGCATGAATCGTTTTCAGCCCTTGGTGATGTGGCAACCGGTCTTCAACAGGCAGTTGCTCCACGTCCAGTAAACAGGCGATTTGATGCAGCGCATGAAGCTCGGCCCATAATTGGCTCGCGATAGGCAAATACAGTTGATAAGAGCGCAGCATCAACAAGCCGATGGCAGTCATCGCCCTATGGATAACCAGCGCTTGCAGTTCCTGTTTGTCTTTTATCGCCGGAGCAGTGCACAGCTCGCGCACCAGCATCAGATAGCTATTGAGAAAATGTTTTTGGATCGCCTGGGCTACGGTAGCGGTTTTCATCGCCGCTTCAGGCAGTATCAGTGGTTGGTTCAAATACTTGAGTGCGAGGCCATTGAGTGTTTGGTGGATAGGTACACGCAACAGCTCCAGGATCGCCAGGCGCTGCTCGCTGCCCATGCGCACGCGGCTGACTTCATGTATCGCCCCATAGAGTGCGCCACTGACTTGTTGTGCCTGGGTCAGGGGTAAGGTTTGCAGCCAGGCTTTTACGTGGGTCTCTTTATTACCACCGCAAAAACCCAGCTGCGCCAAATCCTGATTAGGCACAATAAGCCGTTTGAGTAGCTGTTCAATTTGTGGGTCGATGCTCATTCATGCGCCACTTGTGTAATCGGTGGTTATAACTATGTCATTGAATATAGTTGATTTTAGGACGATTTCGGATGTTTTGCCGAAGCATTACAGTTCCTGACTAAATTCACCCCCGGTGCTGGCGCGCGCTGTTCTTTTGTGACCCCTGCGGATAACGGGAAATAGTATTGATGAGAGCTGCTTTTTTGTGGTGCGCCTGTGTCCTGTTTTGGTGATTATGAAGCGATGGCTTGTTGTTTTAAGTGTTCTAAAACAGTGCCAATTTTGAGGTTTGATTTTTGATGTGTTCATTGGTGGTGCCTTTTGGTGTGGCGGTACTTTGGATGGGAAATAGCCTGACTGAAAATGTGTGTTTTTAACTTATTGATTTTTATAACTATTAACGGCTTTTTGGCGAGTGGCGTTGCCATAGGCGATACCCTGTTAAGCAGTATCAGGAGGCTGGCATAACGCTTGCAAAACCTCTCCCAATGAGGAGTTGCAACCCTATGTCTGAATCCCTTCCAAAAACTGAACATAAATTTGTCCGCTCCGTGTGCCCCTACTGCGGTGTTGGCTGCGGCATGGTGCTGGAAACCGACGGTAAAAAAGTCATCAAGGTCACCGGCGATAAAAACCATCCGTCCAATTTCGGCCGCCTGTGTACCAAAGGCCAAACCAGCGCCCAGGCGCTCACCAATTCCGGCCGGATGGAATCTGCGTTTGTGCGCAGTGAACGTCAGCGTGATCCGGTGAAAACCCCTATGGCACAGGCGATCAGTTACACCGCCAAGCGCCTGCGTGAAATCCTCGACCAATACGGCCCCGACGCGCTCAGCTTTTATGTCTCTGGGCAGATGTCCATCGAATCGCAATATCTGGTCAACAAACTCTGCAAGGGTTTTGTGCGCACCAACAATATCGAATCCAATTCGCGTTTATGTATGGCGAGTGCGGGTGCGGGCTATAAATTGTCGTTAGGCTCCGATGCGCCACCCGGCTCTTATCAGGATTTTGATCACACCGATTTATTTTTTGTGATCGGCGCGAACATGGCCGACTGCCACCCGATTTTGTATTTGCGCATGATGGATCGCGTCAAAGCCGGTGCAAAATTAATTGTCGCCGACCCGCGCCGTACCACCACGGCCGACAAAGCCGATCTGTTCTTGCCCATCAAACCCGGCACTGACCTTGCGCTCTTAAATGGCCTGTTATTTTTGCTGCACAACAATGGCAAAACCGATGCCGAATTTATTCAAAAATACACCCAAGGCTGGGAAAGTTTTCCTGAATTTTTAGCCGACTACACACCGGAAAATGTTAGCGAAATAACTGGGCTTTCGGTTGAAGCGATTATCCGCACCGCTGAAATGATTGGCGCAGCGCCCGAGTTTATGACTTGCTGGACTATGGGGTTAAACCAAAGCACGCACGGCACCTGGAACACCAACGCCATTTGCAATTTGCATTTGGCGACCGGAAAAATTTGCCGCTTGGGCAGCGGGCCTTTTTCACTGACTGGACAGCCCAATGCCATGGGCGGGCGCGAGATGGGCTACATGGGGCCGGGGCTTCCCGGCCAGCGCGCGTTGGTGGTTGAGCAAGACCGCGAATTTATTGAAAACCTGTGGGGCATTCCGCAGGGTTCCATCAGTACCAAATTAGGAAAAGGTACGGTGGATATGTTTGAGCGCATGGCCGCGGGCGAGATTAAAGCCTGCTGGATTATTTGCACCAATCCGGTTGCCTCGGTTCCCAACCGCAAAATAGTGATTGAGGGTTTGCAGAAGGCGGAGCTTGTAATCGCACAAGATGCTTTCCTTGATACCGAAACCAATCGCTATGCCGATGTGTTATTGCCCGGTGCGTTGTGGGCCGAAGCGGAAGGGGTGATGATCAATTCCGAGCGCAATATCACCCTGATGCAAGAGGCAGTTTCACCACCGGGTGAGGCGATGGCCGATTGGGAAATTGTTGCGCGTGTTGCGCGGGAAATGGGTTTTAGTGAAGGATTTAATTTTAATTCCGCATCCGATGTTTTTGATGAAATCAAACAAAGTTACAACCCCAAAACCGGATACGATTTGCGCGGCGTGAGCTACGAACGTTTGCGCAAAGCACCTTTGCAATGGCCGTGCGCTAATGATGAATCCACACGCAATCCGATCCGCTATTTAAATACTGGTATCAACCAGCCATTGAAAATCCACAGCGATGGCAGCAAGCCGCTGCTGCAATTTGCCACCGAATCCGGCAAGGCGATTTTCCATGCGCGCCCCCATGTAAATCCGGCAGAAATGCCCAGTGCTGATTTTCCGATGGTACTCAACACTGGTCGCGTGCAACACCAGTGGCACACGCTCACCAAAACCGGAAAAATTCCCACGCTCAATAAATTAAATCCCGGCGCCTTTGTGGAAATCAATCCGCAAGATGCGCTTGAATTGAGCATCAAAAATAAAGACAAAGTAGAAATTCGCTCGCGCCGCGGTTATGCCATTTTGCCTGCGCTAGTCACGGATCGCGTCTTGCCCGGTTGCTGTTTTGCGCCCATTCATTGGAACGATGTCTATGGCGATAACCTGTGCATCAATGCCGTCACCAGCGACAAAGTCGATGCCATATCGCAGCAGCCGGAATTAAAAGTCGCTGCGGTTGCACTCAAACGCGTTGAGGTATTTGCAGAAGACAGTCTTGCTGACCCCGCAATGCACTCTGCCGAACATTCCGATGCTCACGATTACGATTATGAATTGCCTGCAGCGGTTGCCTTTGCGCCCGTGGCTGAGGCAACTGCTACGGGTTTGATTAATATGTTTGCTGAAAAAATCGGTGTGGCGAATGCGGTTGCGCCATCATTTTCCCTTGATGAAAAAAATTATCTGTCCGGATTTGTGGGTGGCTTGCAGGCGAGTGCTGCGTTAATTCAAGCGGTGCCTGCATTGCCTGCCGATGCACCTATCAGCGCTGAATATCGCGCGTGGGTAAATGGTTTACTCGCGGGAATGTTTTCGCGTGTATTGCCCATGGGGGTGAGTGCTGTACCTGCTGCAAATAAACCGGCACTCACGCTCTTGTGGGCATCGCAAACCGGCAACGCCGAAAGCCTCGCTCAACAATTTGCGCCGCAATTATCGGCGCAGGGGTGGGCGGTGAATGTCCAATCCATGAATGACTATTCAGTTGATAAACTTGCGCAGGATAAGTATGTGCTATTTGTCACCAGCACCTTCGGCGATGGCGATGCGCCCGATAACGGCGGCGATTTTTGGAATCAATTAAATAGTGATTCCGCACCGGCTTTAAACCAATTGCACTTTGCGTTGCTGGCGCTGGGCGATTCCAACTATGATAAGTTCTGCGGCCACGGAAAAAAATTATTTGCGCGCTTGCAAGCCTTGGGCGCAACCGCATTAGTAGAGCGAGTCGATTGCGATACCGATTTTGAAGCCCCGGCGAGTGAATGGTTTGCTAAGCTGAAAGAACATTTGGCTCCGCATATTGTCACATCGGGAGCTGCCAGCCGTTCTACAGGTGATTCTGCGAGTACTTCATCGTCTATGCCTACCACATCTGGGTCTACTACATCTGCTGTATCCGGTTTTACCAAAGCGAATCCCTATGTGGCGCGTTTGACGGTGAATAACCGTTTAAGCGGTGAAGGTTCAGGAAAAGATGTTCGCCAATTCGGTTTTGATCTGGGCGATTCCGGCATTACGTATGAGGCGGGCGATGCACTTGGTGTGTGGCCAAAAAACTGCCCGGATTATGTATACGAATTGGAGAAGGCATTAAATATTAATGCGGATGCACCAGTGGTAGTGGATACGCATGAAAAACCCTTGCATAACGCACTGATCGACAACTACGAAATCTGTCGCCCGAGTTTGGAAGCGCTGCAATTCATTGCCGAGCGTGCCAATAGCCAAGAATTAAAAACCTTGTTGGATGCAGAGCATAAAAAGGAATTACAGGATTGGCTTTACGGCCGCCAGCTTGTCGATATTTTGCAAGAATTTCCTGTGCGTGCGAGTGTGGAAGAATTTATCGCGGTATTAAAACGCATCCAGCCGCGTTTATATTCAATCGCATCCAGTTCCAAAGCGCAGCCGAACCGAATTGATTTAACAGTATCTGCTGTGCGCTATACACGTTTCCGCGATAGCAAAAAAATCCGCAAAGGTGTTGCCTCTACTTTCCTTGCGGATCGTGCTGCCAATAGTGATGTGCCTATTTTCGTTCAGCCAAGCAAACATTTTCACGTGCCGGAAAATGGCGATACACCGTTAATCATGGTCGGCCCCGGCACCGGTATCGCACCTTTTCGCGGTTTTTTACAAGAGCGCCAGGCTCGTGGTGATGCCGGAAAAAATTGGTTGTTCTTTGGGGAGCAACACGCTGCCACCGATTTTTATTATCAGGATGAAATCCAGCAATTCCAAAAAGACGGCGTGCTGAATGAATTAAGCCTTGCGTTCTCGCGCGATCAAACACAAAAAATTTACGTGCAAGACCGTATGCGCGAACGCGCCGCAGAATTGTGGGAATGGTTAGAGCAGGGCGCTTATTTTTGTGTATGCGGCGATGCCAGCCGCATGGCCAAAGATGTAGATCAGGCACTGCGCGATATTATCCAGCAATACGGCAATTTCGATGAAGCAGAAACCGTCAACTACATCCGCAAATTAAATATGGATAAACGCTATTTGCGCGATGTGTATTAACGAATAATTCCTTTCTTTAGCTTTCCTGGTTTGCGAGCCCCGGCTAATCCTGTTTTCTGCCGGGGCGGATTTACATTATTTTGCTCGGGATTGTTGGTCACCCAAGTGGTATATCACCAATGGATGGGTTTTAATTAGTAAAACATCGGCCTGCCTGAGATAGGCAACGGTGGTTTAAGTGCCAAAAAAGCATCTAATTAAAAGAAAGAGGGATATTCTGTGGTCAAGCATTGCCTTGCGTTTTTCGTGTGTCTATTTTTTTTAGGGTGTGGAGGTGGTGGCGGTGCAGCCAATCCCTCGCCGTCTCCCGGTAGTAAAGCGGCCGTAGTCTCAAGCAGCCAATCATCTGCAAGCGTAACGTCTGCAAGTAAGTCCTCAAGCTCATCAGTAATCAGCTCTGCCGCCGCAATTACCGAACGTGTTTTTCATATTGATGAAGATACGTCGATGGTAATTGATATTGATAGTGATTTTAGAATAGAACAAGCCAATTGGGAGCCCCACAAAAATCAGTATAGCGATGGAGGTGCTCAATTAATTCCATTGCACCACGATAAGAAAATTTCCTACCGGTCAAAACCGGATTTTTTTGGCGTAGATACTTTCTATTATTTTAATAATGTTTCCGGGTCTAATAGCCAGAAAATAAAAGTCATTATCAATGTTTCCCCTGTGGAAGATAGATACGCAAAATGGAATGGTATTGCAGACCAAGTCTTCACCCTGCATCAAAAAGTACAGCTTCCGTTTCCCATTCATCCTGATACTGGTGAATCTTTGTTGATAGGAAAAAATGCCTATCTGTCATTTGATGGAGTGAACATTCCTTTTGAAATTAAGAATTCCGAAATTCTGTTTGAAATACCCGATGTTGAAAAGGCTGGATTGTTTTCCATCGCACTGAGAGATCTGGAGAATGATTCTCTGTTGGCTGAAGGTTCCCTTTGGGTTGCGATTGAAAAAGGCGACTTGACTTATTACATGGGCTCTGAAAACTCTATAGGGGCTCTTTATGTGCTAGTCAGAACAAACACAGTGACTGATCCCAATTATCAAACGTGGATAAAATCAGAGGCCATTCCATTTCTTCGTGAATTAATAGGTTCTACGCAACCAAACTATTGGAATTTTGCCGTGATCAATGTGGCGGCAGAAAGAAAAATAAAAATGTATGGCGGGCAAGGCTCGGCAGACCCTGAATACTATTGGCAATATGTTGGTGATTTTCTTTCACGGTATAGCGGAATTGTTGTTCTGGACAGTGAGCAGTTTCGCGCAAATGCGGTAAATCATATTACGATGAATTTGCAAGACGGAGGAGGTGTTTTGCTTCATGAGCTTGCACATAAGCATGCGCGATTGGGCGATGAGTACGCAGAAGATTGTAATTATGAATACAGTGCTAAATCTTACCCCAACATAGAAATCATTTTTAATGGATCGATTGCCAATATTCAGTGGAAGCATTGGGTTAACAGTGAAATACATATTCCCGGCTATTCCGCTATCGCGAGTTCTGACGATGAAATTGGCGTTTTCAAGGGAGCCTACTTTTGCGCTGATAAATACTTTCGGCCTGCTAACGCAACACTTATGCTGCATTTCCTGCAGCCCATGAGCGCAGTAGATAAAGAGACGTGGGTATTGGCAAATTACGCTGGGCTTGGGTTGTTAGAGTCTCTAAAAAGCGAGCAAAAAAATGGTATGAATCTAATATGGTTGGAAAAATCTTTTGATCCCCGTTTAACTAGTATTCGTTGGTTTTTAAATAATAACGCACTGCCGGAATTTGACGGTAAACAACGCATTCAGCTAGATGAGACTCAACTTACTGGCAAAGTATATACAGTGACTGCGGAGCTCATCGATCTGACGGGGTTGGTGAAAAATCCTCATGCTTATAATGCATTTAATGATCAAATCTATGATGGGATATATGTTCGCGCTAGTAAAACCAATAGCGTTTTCAAAAAAAGCTGGAATTATTCTCGCTCTACACCTGCTACCTCGAAAAAGCCGGCTGCTAGTACTCATTCAGTGAAAAACAATGAATGGGTTGAGTATGGTCTGCAAATTGAGCTAGGCAAGCATAAATTGTTGGGTAGCCGAAATTATTCTGCGCCTGATGTAGTACAGCCAGTGACTGGTTTTAGTGATTTAATGGCTGAAGTCGTGGTTGATGGAATCGTGGTGGCAGTGCAGGGAATAGAGTTGGGGCAGCCATCAGATTTGGAACTGATATCGCCTCTCGTCTATCCGCAATTCTATCGGTTGAATCATCCTGCTGTAGCTGGCCCTTATCAGATAAATATTTATTCGTTGCCACAGCGTGAACTAGTGGCAAATTTTAATATGGGCAATGACTGAATTGTCGCACAGCATTAAGGAATTTATGAGTGAGTAATCAATATTTTGCAAAAATTGTATGGAACAGTGACGGTACTGTTTTCCAGAATGGAAAGTACAGCCGTGAGCATCTATGGATTTTTGATGGTGGTGTTGAGGTAAGAGCATCCAGCTCGCCTCATGTGGTTCCATTGCCATTTTCGATTGAAAATGCGGTAGATCCGGAAGAGGCATTTGTGGCCTCAATTTCAAGTTGCCATATGCTGTGGTTTTTATCGATAGCGGCAAAAAAGGGTTTTGCTGTTGAGTCCTATACTGACGAGTCATCCGGTATTATGGGGAAAAATACAGAGGGAAAAGTTGCCATGTTATCCGTAACCCTAAAGCCCGAGGTTACATTTTCCGGCCAACATATTCCCACCCATGATGTTATCGCTGCCATGCATGAAACAGCGCATTCAGAATGCTTTATTGCGTCTTCAGTCAAAACAGAAATAGCTTGCCAACCCGTCTTCGGTTAATAGCGATTTTGAAAAGGCGATCCCAAACGTAGTGGTGTAATATCCAGTAATTTCCGTTGGTACCCATATACAAAAATTGAGTTTATATGAAACATAAGCTGCTACTTATATTGTTGGTTTTCTTACCTCTGGTTGGGTGTGATCGTTACACCAAGCAGCAAGCGGTAATTTTTCTTAAAGGTCAGGAACCGTTAACATTTTTAAATGGCTTCTTTAGTCTCACCTATCATGAAAATACGGGCGCTATGCTGAGCCTGGGAGCTTATTTGCCTGAAAATATCAGGTTCATGATTTTCACGTTTTTAGTGGGCGTGGTGCTGGTGGGTGGGTTGATCTATGTTTTAGTAAAGCCGATGAATAAAGTTAACTTTACAATAGGGTTGCTTATACTTTCTGGTGGTTTTGGTAATTTGTACGATCGCGCTTTGAATGATGGGCGAGTAGTTGATTTTATGTTGCTGCAAATAGGCTCTTTAAAAACAGGTGTATTTAATGTGGCGGATGTTGCAATTATGATTGGCTTATGTGGATTTATTTTTGCTTCCAGTAAATGGGGAAGGCAACGCATAAATCAATCAGGCTAATTTGTTGGAAAGGTGAAATTCTATTAAAAACCATAACTATACAGGGAACTTATGAACAATTTTAAATGCAGTATTTTATTGTTAAGTGCATGTTTACTATCCGCTTCCACTTTTGCGGAGGATAAACAAAATAAAACCCCCATTACCCTAAAATCTGTGCCGTATGAAATGCATGCAGATAACCAGTTTGGTGAGGTGAAGGTAAAAGGGGAGCAGATCGATATTCTGGCGCTAAAAGGATCTGACTTATTCACCAATACGACAGGAGCAAAAAACGCAGATAATACGCCGCGGTTATTGTTTATGCCTGAAGGAGATTTCATTTTTTCTGCCAAGGTTTCAGCGGTATTCGGTGAAACACCTTACGATGGCGGTGCGTTAATCGTTTATGCGGATTCCAAACATTGGGGGAAACTGCTGTTTGAACGTTTTAAATCAGGAAAAATTGGTATAGCGACAACAGTATCAAAGGGCAGTGGGGACGATGCCTATCACGGCACCAGAGATACCAGTCACCAGTATCTGAAAATTGTCAGATATGATTCTTCTTATATTTTCTATACATCGCAAGATGGAAAAGAGTGGAATTTTATTCGCCACTTTGAATTGAAAACAACGGTACCTGTACACGTAGGGTTTACTGCCCAAACACCGATGGCGGATAGGTTCACTGTGAATTTCTCTGAAATAAAATATCGTGCAGGAAGATTTACCAACTTCTGGCAAGGTGAATAATGCATTTATGGGTTGCCTTTTTTAAGGCAAAAATGGCAACCCATAAAGTTCTCTGTAGTTAAACTCTTTGTTATTAAATTCGCTGTAGCTATGACCATCCGCTCACAACGGGTGAGTATATTCGTAAAGTGGCCATTAACTGATTAGCTCCTTTCAGTTCACACCCAAAGTCTCATCATCAGCATTCCGTATTGTGCAAGGATAATAGCCATGCCTAGGTGGCACGCACTTAATATCGCAGAGTGCCAATACATCACTGGGTTTAGCTTTTCGCGGCGGTGTTTATAAACATTGATCAGACTATAAATAGCTAGCAGTGGATAAATGCTACTACCTATAAAAATAGTGAATGTGATGGGAGAAAATGTTCCCATTGTTTTCATTGTGGCGAATAAGAAAATCGCACTGACAACAATGATAGGGGTGAGGCTGGTCACTAACGGCCATAAGCGGATACTGATAGTTGTACCGCGCGATAGTTTTCCGAACATTAATCGAGTAAGCCAAACGAGTGCGAATAATAGACTGGTTACACTTAATAGCAGCGTTAAGCTCATTAAACCTAAAATACCGAATAACCAAAAAGCGGATACCCGTTTTAAGCTGGGTCCATCAGAAACTTCAACAACTTCACCCGCAAGCGGGTCGTTCACTATCGCAATGGTTGGCAAGCCTGTGTAATTGCTCACAAGTAAGTTTTCACTTATTGCGTAATCATTACTGGGCGCAGGCCAGCCACCGAATACTGGCATGCGGTGCAACTGGTTATCGCTTACCGTAATACGCATTGCACCGGTCAACTCCAACATTAATTTAAACGGTTCTGAGCGCGGATTGATGGGAATATAGTAGCCGGAAAGTTGTTTAAATTTTTCTGGCAACTCAATGGCTGTTGGTGCTGCTTTAACGAAGCCTTTTACCAAATAGGCGCGAATGAGATCTTGAATTCTTTCAATGGCCTGAAAGTTATCCTGATTCACGCTAAGTACGTAACCAACCTTGAGTTCAGGTATATAACCTAAGCGGCATTGACCGCCCGGTAGACCACCATCGTGACCGTGAAATGCAATGCCAGCACTTTTAGAACCCGATGTAAAATTACTCAGGCCATAACCTGCTTTTGTACCTGCAATAGCGCCCAAGGTTGTTGTGGGTGTTTCCATGCGAGTAAACGATTGCTCACTCACCAAGCGCTGCTGATTGTATTCACCGCGCGCAATTAAAAATTGTAAAAATTTCGCCATATCCGCTGTGGATACATTCACTGAACCTGCAGGGCGAATAATGACATTCCAGTAATCGTGTGCTGATCCATCTGCTGAATAAAGCGTCGCGCCATTTTTTTTGTACAAATCAGATTCAAAAAAAGTCGCGCTGGTCATTTGCAGGGGATTAAAAAAATGCATTTGCACATAGTCTTCATACAACTGCCCACTCACTTTCTGGACTATATAGGCCGCTATCGCCGTGCCTGCATTGTTATAGGAAAACCGTGTGCCGGGGATCCAGCGGGATTTCCGGTTGTAAGGGTGATAAGCGAGAGCATCTTGCAGGCTGATGTCAGGGTCGTCATGAGCAAACACCGAAAAGCGAACATCATCCCAGCCGGTTGTGTGCTCCAGCAAATGTACCAAGCGGATGGGATCAGTTTTTTCCCATTGGTTTTCAAAATAAATTTCCGGCGCGAGATCGCTCAGTTTATCGTCCAAACGTAATTTTCCTTGTTCGACCAATTGCAACACCGATAAAGCCGCAAACATTTTTGATACCGAGCCAATACGAAACATAGTATCCGGTGTGACCGGAGTGTGATTCGCTTTGTTTGCTTCACCTAATCCTGCTACCCACACAGGGCCATCTTCATCGACTATGGCAACTCCCAAGCCTGTTAAACCGGTTTCCACGCGCGCTCTTTCTACGGAGGCTTTAAATTCGTCCAGTGTTTGTGCATTGGTGTGTGCGCTCGTTGTCGATGCCATTATCAGGAACGATAAGACTATTTTTTGGAAAATATTTTTACTGTAGATCATTGCAATGGCTCCTTTGCTTGCATTACATCTTGAATGGCTTGTACAACTAATTCGGGTGACGTCTCTTGCATTTGATGAGATGAATCCGCTACCACCGTTTTCGCGCGCGGGTACATAGCTTTTATTTTTTCAATCAATGTTTCATCTTTGTTCACCATGCCCATATCAACAGATACGGCGGTGCCATCTTCGATTGCCCTTTTAGGGTAATTAAATAATCGTACTATAGGCATGTGATCAATAGCAGGCAGTGAGTCGATAGTAGCGCCGCTGGTATGCGCCAAATAAAGTTCCTCCTTCATATCACCTGACATGAATGTAGTCATCCCCAATTTTGCATACCAAGGAAATTCTTCAGGTTTTTTCAGCAGGCCGGGATAAACAGCGTCAACTAAAACCAATCCTTTAACTTCATTTGGATACTGTCGGGCAAAATGCTGCATATAAAGGCCACCCAGGGAATGACCGATTAAAATATATGGAGGTTTCACCTCTTGCTGCTGTAAAGTGTGGCGCAGCTCATTCACTATATTGTCGCTGGTGCGCATCGATTTTGCAGATGAGCTTTTGCAGTATCCTGGGCGATTGTAGGCAAATATATTGACGTTATCAGGCAACTGTTTAAACAGCGTTTCCCAACGCTGAATACAGTTTCTTGAACCGTTTTCAAATACCAGTGTGTAGGAGGCTTGCTCATGTTTGCGCACAAGACTTTCTATTTTTTGGTTCTCGATATGTAAGACCTCTGTGCCGAGGGTATCAGGTAAGCTGTTGCAGGACATTAATCCCAGCAAAACGAAGACGCATAAAAGTATGATCATCATCTTTGTTTTTAAAAAACAATTCATAAAAAATGCCTTATTTGCAAAATTTGCGCGTAGAAATACCTAGCCATCCAATAGAAGGTCAGGCCAATATGAAAAAATGAAACAGAGTAATGAAAAGGGTTAATTACATTAAGTATCGGGTGCTGATTCGTTTGAGAACGCCAGAATGTCACCTGGCTGACATTCCAATACCGCACATATTTTTTCCAGCGTATCAAAACGTATTGCTTTAGCTCTGCCGGCTTTCAATACTGAAAGATTTTGCGGGGTGATATCGACCAGCTCGGCCAGTGTATTCAAACGCATTTTTCGCTGTGCCAGCACGACATCCAAATTAACAATAATGGGCATATAAACTCCTTAGATCGTCAACTCGGATTCTTCGTTAAGGTCACAGCCGATTTCCAGCGCCCACAGCAATACATACATCAAACCAAAAATAATGATCCCGAAAATAAAATCGCCACTTACGGTCAATCTAAAATAATTATTTTGTGTATACAGATAAATCCAGGTGGCGACAGTCGCAAGAATGAAAATGCCGTAAATCGCCAGTGCATAGTTCAATGCCTTGCGAGCATGTGCGATTGCAGGTTTATTAAAAATATTGCCACTGGAAAAATGCCAAATTAATTGGCGTAGGTGATAAGTGACTTTTAACAATGCCAAGAAAAGCAAAGTAATGGGGATCATGAACAGACAACGCTGTAGATGGCTCAGGCTCTCACTATCAACGGAATGATTTGGGAGTGTGATCGCCCCCCTGGAGCCAAACCAGAGCCAGCCAATCACCAACGGTAAAAGCAGCAACAGCAGGTACTGGATACCGGTTAATGCCCAATACAAATAGCGGCTCAGTGTTTTGATACGGGTAATGCGCTCGTGCTGTTGGATATCCATAAAAAATCCCTTGGGATGGCTGTTGTTAGCCCAAATAATAACCGGAAATTAGCAAATAGCAATATATTTTTATCGATAAACGATAATTAAATATCGTTTCGATGAGTTTTGAAGGGCGGTGGTTATATAAATGCCAATCGCATTTAGGGAGCTAGGCAAATGGGGTAAGTGCGTCGGACAGAGTTACAATGCCGTTGTAACCTGCATTTTCCGGCAAAAAATACGCCGCTAATCGAAGCATCCAAACAAGGTCAGTTAAATGAAAAATACTGCAGCGCTCTCCTTATTGTTGTTATTGGCTTGTGCGAATGCCAGCGCAATTGAAATTGAAGGAACTCCGAAGTACAAAAAACAAGTGGAAGCATGTCTTGGATTGCTGGAGCGAAAAGCCTCTGCCGAGTATGAGTTTATCCGTTCACATATTGGGATTATTGCCCAAAATAAAAGAAGCGGGATGCGGGCATGGGAAGTGCCGCCTCGTTATCAAATGAGTGACACCACCGCGTTTTATTCTGTTACCTGGTGTGCGGGAACTATCGCGCACGATGCTTACCATTCTTATTTATACAAAAAACACGCAGCTATTAATGGTGAGAATAATGGTAATGGTGAAAAACCCGCTTATGAATTATGGGGCGGTAAGTCTGCGGAGAAAGAAGCCATTGAGTTTCAGTTAAAAGTCATGAAAAAAATTGGCGCAAGTGCACATGAGATTAATTATTTAACATCGTTGGATGGCACCCATGGCGATGCAAATAGCGACGGGAAATTGGATGGTGAGGATTACAAACAGCGTAATTGGTAATGAACAGGTTGGCCATTGCTGACCAACCTGTTTGGGCGTTTTTCGTAGCGATAATAAATTACGGTTTTACAAAACCGTTGACTTCCAGCCAATACATAAAGGATTCAAACCACTTGTTACTGGTGCGGTCGGGGTTGCCTAAGCCGAAGCCGTGGCCGCCATTTTGATAGAGGTGGAATTCCACAGGAATTTTTGCGTCGTACCAGGATTTAATCAAACCGGTTTCGCCGTGAAATAGAAAATCGTCAACGGCGATAGCAGCAAACATCGGTGGTGCATCTTTTGGAACATCAACTGCATTCATGCCACCGTAAATCGGTGCGATAAACGCCAGTTTCACTTTTTTGGATTGCAATGTGGTTGCCATGGTTAATCCGGCACCGGCAGAAAAGCCCATCATGCCGATTTTTTTCATATCGACATTCCATTCTTTGGCGCGGCTGTTAATTAACGCGTAAGCGGCTTCAACATCGGCAAGTTGATTATCCAGATTGCGTTGCAATCTGTCGGTGCCCGATTTTTTCTCGCCGGATTTATCTTCGCTCGCGGGTTTTGCCGCTTCAGCAAAACGCTGGTTCATTTGGTTTTCAAACGCTTCCAGTGAGTCGGCAGTGGGTTGCAGGCGATACTTCAATACAAACGCATTGATACCGCGCGCAGCGAGCGCTTCAGCAACTTCCCAGCCTTCATTGCCCATCGACAACCACATAAAGCCGCCGCCGGGGGCAACAATTACGCTGGTGCCATTGGCTTTTTTAGGATCGGCAAGAAACGGTGTGAGTGTGGCTTTGGTGATATTTCTCGCCATGGGATCACCCCATTGGCGAAACCAGCTTTCTTGTGCGGGTTGGTTGGCGACTCCACCGGTATTCAGTGGAATTGCGTTGGGTTCTTTGGGGGCTTCAATAGGGTACATTTTTCCATCTTGCGCGAAGACGGCGGCGCTACTTAAGCACACTGCACCAAACAGAATTGAGCGCAAAAATCGTGTGAATTGCCATTGCATAGATTGATCTCCAGATGTCATTTTTTTAATGCTCTACACATTACGATCCTTATGTGGATGCGGAAATGCAAAGCGAGCGATGCGTTCTGCGCATAATCCAATAACGGGTTTGAAAAATGTTTCCTGTTATCGCTATGCTGTTTTTAATTCGCCGTTTTATTTGCAGAACGTATTCATGCAAAAATTTTTTTGCATGAAGTTTTGTTGGTAGAACTCTGGATTGTGTTGATTTTATCGTTATGGGTGTAAATCCCCTGGGTGCCATACACGCGCCACATGATGGTCATCGCATAGGCGCTCAAGGCTCGCGTGGGCGAGTGGATTGCAAAATAAGATATATTATATTACAAGTTGTGGGCAAGAGCGCTTGAGGGGTAAACAGCGACATTGCCTTATCTTTACACTGTGTTCTTTGGGTGTGCTCTTGCGCTGTAGTGTTCAGCGCTATACAGGCTTCTCTTGCATCGCCCACAAGTGTGCTGCTACCAGGGCGCGCCAGGGCGAAAATTTAGCGAGCCATGCTTCGGTTTCCTGAGGGGATATTTTTTCGGTGCTGCGATACTGTTGTTGTGCGGTCAGTAGCTGCTGCAAATTGCGGCGCACGGCCGCATCGCCATGCAATGAGCCATCCATATAGCCGAACCCGCGTAACAGGGCGTAATGAATTGTCCATGGGCCTATGCCGCGCTGATTAATTAATTGCGCGTAAATGTCGTCGGCTGCGAGCAAGTCGCCGTTCCAGTAATTAACCAGCCATTGCTGCAGGGGTAACGCGCCGTTTTGAATGGCAGCGGCAAGTGCAAGCAAGGTGCTGGCTTTGGTTTTGGAAAAGCTGCACGCGCGTAAATCGTCTTCTGTTAATGCCAGGATCTGTTCTGCTTGCGGGTAACACAAAATACCGGACGAATGCATTACGCCTGCGCGTTGGATTAATTTGCGACGCAATGAAATAGCCGCTCCCAAACTAATTTGCTGCCCCGTGATTGCCCAGCTAAGTGCTTCAAATGGCGATGCCGCTTGCGGAACCCGCAGGCCGGATTGCTGTGCGATTAACTGGCGCACATCGGCGTGCCGCGCAGCAAAAGCTTCAAATTCTGCGGTGGGTTGATTTAATCCCAACATATGGGTGGCAAGTTGATGTAGCGCTGTGCGGGTGTTTTCGACGGCAATTTTTTTGCGCCCGCTATCGATATCCAAACCCAGCGTTAAAAAATTTCCCGCATGAAAATGAAATTGCAAACACGCGGGCAGGTTGTTCCAGATAATGCCTTTATACAAGTTGTCGCTGTCCCGGCGCTCTGCCAGCATGTGCGTATCGCGCTGGTGGAATAACAGAAAATCATTGCGCCGAAAATTATCGGGCAGTTGTATCTCAAGTGTGATTTGCATCTGCTTCACGCTGCAGCAAGATTTTTTTTCGCGCTAATCCCCAGCGGTAGCCTGCAAGGTTGCCATCGCTGCGCACCACCCTATGGCAGGGAATGACAATCGCTAAGGCATTGGCTGCACAAGCGCTGGCAACCGCGCGCACGGCTTTGGGCGAGCCGATGGCATGTGCAATATCGGTATAACTACGTGTTTCACCGGCAGGTATTTCTTGCAGTAATGTCCACACGCGTTGCTGGAATAAAGTGCCGCGAATATCCAGTGGTAATTGCGCAGCGTTTTGTTGTTGTGTGGGATTTTCAATCAACGCAACTACCTGAGCGAGCGAGTCGGAAAAATCCTGCGTATGTTCTTGCAGATCGGCATGAGGAAAACGGGTAGACAATTCTGCCACTAATTCTTGCGGATTATCGCCCAACAAAATAGCGCAAATACCTTTGCTGCTGCGTGCAACTAGCAATTGCCCAAGTGAAGATGCGCTACAGCAGTAAGAAATCATTTCATGATATTTGCGTGAACTGTTCATAGGTTTATCCGCGAAATGGCGATGCGTTTTTGCATAGGCCTTTGGGCTAATGCCGGTAATAGCTTTGAATTGCCGCTGTAAATGATAGCGGCTCACACCCGCATACTCAGCAAGTTGCGCAAGCGAAGGTTCGTCTGCAGCGGTTTCAATATAACGGCACACACGTGTAATGCGCTCCAGCAACGGGCCATCGGCACTGACATTTTGTGGGTGGCAGCGTTTGCATGGACGAAACCCGGCTTGTTCCGCCTCTGTCGCCAGATTAAAAAAACGCACATTGTCGCGGTTGGGCCTGCGCGACGGGCAGCCAGGGCGACAGTAAATGCCGGTAGTGATGACCGCATAAAAAAACTGCCCCGCAGCACCTGGATTGTCTAGCCGTTGCCAGCGCTGTGAATCGCTCAATGTATTGTTCGCGGCTTTGATCATCGTTTTTTTATCATCGCGGTGTTTAAGAGGTATTCAGTGGTATCTACTCTACCGCCATCCCCACCTCTTAACAGCCAAAATCTTGCGCTTACATTCGAATCTGCCCGCTCCCGCCCGTCGCTGAGGTGGCATTGGCGGTGTTACGGATTGTCCTTTTGAATTATTTTGTTATATTATAACGTTTCCATTTGTGCAGATGGCACAAATAGCGACACTAAAAACATCAGGCAACCGATCATGAGCTCACTTTCCTCCAACCTTCTGCCCGTAACTGTTCTATCCGGCTTTTTGGGCGCAGGCAAAACCACACTCTTGAACCATATTCTGAATAATCGCGAAAACCGCCGCGTTGCGGTGATCGTGAATGACATGAGCGAAGTGAATATTGATTCATCGTTGATTCAAAATCAGGTGGAGTTGAATCGCGCCGAAGAAAAACTGGTGGAGATGAGCAACGGCTGCATCTGCTGCACCCTGCGTGAAGATTTACTGGTGGAAGTTAAGCGCATGGCAAAAGAAGGACGCTTTGATTATCTGGTCATTGAATCCACCGGTATTTCTGAACCCTTGCCGATTGCAGAGACCTTCACGTTTGAAGATGAAGACGGCCAAAGCCTCTCGCAAGTTGCGCGCTTGGATACCATGGTCACCGTGGTCGATGCGGTGAATTTTTTAAATGATTATTACGATGCATTTTCGCTGCAAGAAACCGGTGAAAGCCTGGGGGAAGACGACGAGCGCAATGTGGCGGATTTACTGGTGGATCAAATTGAATTTTGCGATGTGTTATTAATCAGTAAAACCGATTTGATTTCTCAAGAACAGCTCGCCGAACTCAAGGCGATTTTAACCAAGCTCAACCCCGATGCCGAAATTATTCCCGTCACGCGCGGCAATGTATCGCTTGATAAAGTGCTCAACACCGGAAAATTCAATTTTGAAAAAGCCCAGCAAGCGCCTGGTTGGTTAAAAGAAATGCGCGGCGAACATACACCGGAGACCGAAGAGTACGGCATCAGCAGTTTTTCTTATCACGCGCGCCGCCCGTTTCACCCGCAAAAAATTTATGATTTTTTCTCCAGCCCTGCGGTGAAAGGAAAACTGCTGCGTTCAAAAGGATTTTTTTGGTTGGCATCGCGCCCGCAATGGGCGGGGCAGTGGAGCCAGGCTGGCGGTATTGCGCAACATGGCGCTGCAGGAATGTTTTGGAAAGCGATTCCGAAAGAGCAGTGGCCGGACGATGAAGAGCATGTGAATTACATTATGGATAAATGGGTAGAACCCTTCGGCGATATGCGTCAGGAGCTGGTATTTATCGGCCAAAATATCGATAAGGATTTTGTGACTGCGCAGCTTGATCAATGTTTGCTTACCGAAGAAGATGTATTAAAAGGCCAGGAGTATTGGAAAACATTGGCCGATCCATTTCCTGCATGGACGCAAGGGCACGCGCATTAAAATAAAAAAGGTGACCGACATATAAATCGATCACCTTTTTTATTTTTTAAAACGTTATTTGTTGCGCAAGAATTCCAACAAATCCTGATTCAAACGATCTTTGTGGGTATCAGCCAAACCGTGTGGAGCGCCGGGGTACACCAACAATTTTGCACCTTTAATCAATGCTGCCGACGCTTTGCCCGAGGTTTCAATCGGTACGATTTGATCATCGTCGCCGTGGATTACTAACGTAGGTATATCAAACTTGGCAAGGTCACTTCTGAAGTCCGTTGCTGAAAATGCCGCGATGGAATCGTAGGTATTTTTTGCGCCGGCCAACATGCCTTGTCTCCAGAAAGATTGGATTAAACCTGCTGAAGGTTTTGCGCCGGGGCGGTTAAATCCAAAGAACGGGCCAGAGGCGATATCCAAATATAATTGTGAGCGGTTGTCGTTAGAGGCTTTGCGCAAGCCGTCAAATACCGACAGCGGTAACCCGTTGGGATTGCTTTCGGTTTTCAACATAATCGGCGGTACGGCGCTGACAAGCACAGCCTTTTTAATCTGTTCGGTGCCGTGGCGGCCGATATAACGAGCCACTTCACCACCGCCGGTGGAGAAACCTACCAGCGTGACATCATCAACCTTAAGCGCGCTAATCACATCAGCCAAATCATCGGCGTAATGATCCATATCATTACCCTCCCATGGTTGGCTGGAGCGGCCGTGACCACGTCGGTCATGCGCAATAACGCGGTAACCTTTCTCTGCCAGGAATTGCATTTGCGATTCCCAACTGTCGGAACTCAGCGGCCAGCCGTGGCTGAACATCACCACTTGGCCATTTTTAGGCCCCCAATCTTTGTAATAAATTTCTACGCCGTCGCGTGTGGTCACTGTGCTTGCGGTGTGTGCAACTTTTGTTTCTGCATGTGCTTGCAGAGCGACAAAAGACGTTGCGGTGGTGATAACAAAAGCGCTCAAGATGTGAATAATTTTTTTCATGATCAAGCTCCAAATTTTTTCAGGTCGTAAAAGAGTGTGTGTGAGTTTGTTAAAACGTTATGTGTGAAATTACTGTTCGATAACCACTAACTCGACATCGATATTGCCGCGAGTTGCATTCGAGTAAGGGCAAACCTGATGCGCCTTTTCAACCAACTCTTGCGCTTGCGCCAAAGGCAATCCGGGCAGTGAAATTTCCAATTTAACGCGCAGTGCAAAACCGGTTGGGATGGGGCCGATGCCCACTTCTGCTGCGATTTGTGCGCTGGCCGGAATTTGAATGCGCGCTTGGCCAGCGACAAATTTGAGTGCACCTAAAAAGCAGGCAGAGTAACCAGCGGCGAACAACTGCTCGGGGTTGGTACCTGAACCACCCGCACCGCCGAGTGCTTTGGGGGTAGAAAGTTGTACCGACAGCGCGCCGTCATTGGATTCCGAACGGCCTTCGCGGCCACCGGTTGAAACAACGTTTGCGGTATAGAGGATGTTTGAAGGTTTCATAATCTGTGCTCCTGATGGGGTGTTGGGTAAAAGTCGTTGTGTGTGTCAACGAGGAGCATTGTGCTGGACAAGAAGGTACGAATTGATACAATTAGTCTTCAATTTTTAACAAATCGTATTTTTATGGTTGATCGTCTCGCAGCACTTCTAGGGCACTTTGCGATAAGCGCCCAAACCTTCCAAGCCGGCCCGCTGTGCGGCATTAACACGCTGGATGGCAGCAAACCCTATGGCCAACTGCATCTATTAAGGCGGGGCAAAGCCGAGGTATGGCATGGGAGTACCAAGGCCTATGAGCTGGAGGAGCCGAGCCTGCTGTTTTATCCGCGCCCCACGCCCCACAGCTTTGTGACCGACAGCGAACATGGTGCCGACTTTGTGTGCGCGAATATTTTATTTGAAGGCGGCTCGGCCAACCCGCTGCTGAATGCATTGCCTGCGTGCATCTGTATTCCGCTCGCACAGTTGCCTCACAGTGTCGCGCTGCTCTCACTTTTGTTTGCAGAAGCCGAAGCCAACAATTGTGGTCGGCAGACCGTGCTCGACCGTTTGTTTGAAGTGATTTTGATTCAGTTATTGCGCGAGTTGATGGAAAGTAACAATCCACAATTAGGATTGTTAGCCGGCCTTGCACATACACAACTGCGACGCGCCATAGTGGCGATGCATGAAAAACCGGAAGAGGATTGGTCGGTCGAACGCTTGGCAAAAATTGCGGGCATGTCGCGCAGTGTTTTCTCCAATCAATTCCGCGATGCCGTAGGCGATACGCCCGCTAATTATTTACAGCGCTGGCGTATTGGTCTGGTACAGAAATGGTTGAAGAAAGGGCAGTCGCTGCGATTAATTGCAGAAGAAGCCGGGTACAGCAGTGAAGCGGCGCTATCGCGCGCGTTTAAATCGCAATGCGGCGTATCGCCAATGCAGTGGTTGAAAGAAAATTCGTGAGTCTGCAGGCTGCAGCCTACATGTTGAGGTTGGGCGGCATTGCTGCCTGCGCGGCCCGACCCAACCTGCCAACTGCCGGATTTGTATTAACGCGCGAGTTCCTTGCGCACAATATCCGCGCCTGCGCTTAATGCTTTGAGTTTCCCCAGCGCGACCTGGCGGGGCAGCGGTGCCATGCCACAGTTGGTGCAAGGGCAGAGTTTGTCGGCATCAACAAACTGCAATGCTTTGCGTAAAGTAGCAGCGACTTCTTCGGGCGTTTCGATGGTGTTGGTGGCTACGTCAATCGCACCTACCATCACTTTTTTGCCGCGAATCAGTTCAAGTAATTCCATCGGCACGCGCGAGTTGTGGCATTCCAGCGAGATAATATCGATATTGGATTTTTGTAGTTTGGGAAAAATTTCTTCGTATTGTCGCCACTCAGAACCCAGCGTTTTTTTCCATTCGGTATTGGCTTTAATACCGTACCCATAACAAATATGTACGGCAGTTTCGCATTTAAGCCCTTCGCGCGCGCGTTCCAAGATGGCAATGCCCCAGTCATTCACCTCATCAAAAAACACATTAAAAGCAGGTTCATCAAACTGGATTATATCCACGCCCGCTGCCTCTAATTCTTTCGCTTCCTGGTTGAGAATTTTGGCGAATTCCCAAGCCAGTTTTTCGCGGCTTTTGTAATGGCCATCGTAGAGAGTATCAATCATGGTCATCGGGCCGGGCAGGGCCCATTTAATGGGGTGTGTGGTTTGTGTGCGCAGAAATTTTGCGTCTTCAACAAACACCGGCTTCTGGCGCGACACATCTCCCACTACCGTGGGTACGCTTGCATCATAACGATTGCGAATTCTCACCGTTTCGCGCTGCGCAAAATCAACGCCGCTCAGGTGCTCAATAAAGGTCGTCACAAAATGTTGGCGCGATTGCTCGCCATCACCAACAATATCAATCCCCGCCTGTTGCTGTTCCTGCAATGACAAACGCAGCGCGTCTTTTTTGCCTTCCAATAATTCATCACCTTGCAATTTCCAGGGCGACCAAAGTGTTTCAGGCTGCGCAAGCCAGGAGGGCTTGGGTAAGCTGCCAGCGGTGGATGTGGGCAATAATGTTTTCATAGTGAATAATCTTGTCTATTTAAAAATTATCGGGAAGCTTTGAAATATTCACTTCCCGTCATACCCGCAAATGCGGGTATCCAAAAAAAATTAACAGTGTGGCGAATTAAAACGCGTAGTTAGCTGACCATTGCTCAAGAATGCGTTGATAGGGTTTGATAAATTTTTTTTCAGCAAATTTCCCCTGTTCAATAGCCAACCGGCTGCGTTCCTCGCGGTCATACACCACTTTGGTTAATGAATAATCCTGATTTTTTAAATTGGGTTTGTAATAGGCTCCCGCTACTGCATTGGCGTTATAAATTTCAGGGCGATATATTTTTTGAAAAGTTTCCATGGTGCTAATGGTGCTGATCAACTCAAGGTTGGTGTAATCCACCAGCAAATCCCCAAAGAAATAAAACGCAAAGGGTGCGACGCTATTGGGCGGCATAAAATAGCGCACCGCCAAGCCCATCTTTTTAAAATACTGTTCAGTTAAAGATGATTCATTAGGCGTGTATTCAACGCCCAGCACCGGGTGCTGGTTTTCAGTGCGTTTGTAGGTTTTGTTATCGGAAACACTCAGGCAGATCACCGGTGGTTTATTAAAATGCGATTTGTAAGTCGTCGAGTTCACAAAGTGTTTGAACAGCTTGCCGTGTAAATCGCCAAAATTATCGGGAATGCTGAATGTGGTTTGGTTTTTGTTGTGCTCTAACAGCAGCACACTAAAGTCATAATCGCGCACATAAGACGAAAAATTATTCCCCACAATGCCTTCAATGCGCCGGTTGTTGTAGTGATCCAGAATAGTGGTTTTCAATATTTCAATCGCAGGGAAAGCGTCGCCTTTTCCCGTGCGCTCAAGGTCCATTTCCACTGAAATAATTTCCAACTCCAGCGAATAGCGATCCCCCTTGGGGTTATCCCAATGTGCCAAGGCATTAAAGCGGTTATCAATCATCGTCAGCGCATTGCGTAAATTCTCCTGCCGGCTGGTACCCCTCGCCAAATTGGCAAAGTTAGTCGTGGCCCGCGTATTGTCTGCCGGATGATAGTTCTCATCGAAACAAATGCTTTTGATGTTAAAAGTAAAATCGTTGTTCATGGCAATGTCGCAACCTGATTAAGAGGCAAGGGTGATTTTGGCTCTGGTTAAGTACAGGTTGTCTTTATACTGGAATGACTGCATGAACAAAAACGATAATAATTCATGAAAAGGTGAATATTATTCATGTTGTTAGTGGGGTTGGGTTGAATAAAGTGCTTGAAAAGGGAGGGCTTAAGCTGGGGGGTAAGCATGCCTATTGGTTTGGTTGAGTTGAATCAGGCATTGAACTAAGTCATCCTTGGCGCGCTATTTAACCGTTGAAAATTTTACCGCTTGCTGTGTAAAGAGGCGGATTGGCAAAGGGGCGTAGCATCAAATGAAATGCCAGAACACAAGGAGCACACCCATGGCATACGATGAAAATAAATACAGCGTTCAAAAACTTCCCAATCCTTTGTTGCTGCATTGGATCTTGAATCCCGGCTTGGCAATTAACGAAGTCATTCTCGGCCAGCGCATCCCCAAAGTCACACTGATCGACAAAACCAGCAATGCCCCGCTGGTCGATCGCAATTATGTTCCATGCCCTTCGTGTGGAGCTATTCACCATGGAAAGCTTTGGGGAAAGGGTAATGCTTTCGGCCATTGGCTGGGTTTAATTTGCCCTAATTGCGAACAAAAAATTCCCTGCTTATGGAATGTGTTCAGCCTGATTTTGCTTGCCGTGCTTTCTCCTATTTGGTTCCCCCTTAAAAAAATCTACGAACAAAAATACATCGCCTACGAACTTTCGCGCTTCAAAAAAGCAGAGGCCAATATGGCTAACCCTATTAATAAATTTACCTGGATAAAAATGGGTGCATCATTTGGTTTATTGATGCTCGCATTTTTTGTCTCTGCGGAATATTTCCGTGGGGGAATAACACTAGATAAGTTTATTTTCCTTGCGATCATTAATACCATAGGCGGCCTGTTTTTTGGTGCGTTTATGTGGTTTTTTATGGGGCGTAAGAAGGGGTGAGGTTGTGTAATTAGGGGTAATGGTGGTTTGATAATTTGTGTGGTATCAAGCCGAATGTTCGAAGCTTGGCACGAGTAGGTTGCCAGTGAGAACGAACGGCAGCATGGCTATGTATCCGCAACCATCAAAACCAAAATACGTGCCTAGTTGATTGTCTTTTTCGCAAAAAAATGTCGAATTTGCTATTGCGAATGTTGCGGTCCGCAAGCGCACCGGCAACTTATTTAAGCGCAATCTACGTGTTTTAGCAAAAAACTAAAAACGCATTGTTATTAATAAAGTATTCATGCAGGAAGCTAGAGGGAAATTCATATAATGATAGACAATTTGCTAATTGGTATCTTGGGTGCGTTGATCGGTGTCTTCTTTGGTCACCGACTTACACTTACTCTTTATCGGGAGCGCGGTAAATCTCTTGAGAGAGCATATTATAACGAATTCGAAATAATGCTTAATGACTTTAAAAGTTGGTTTCCTACTTTAGTGGGTGAATATGATGAGCCTCTGAGAGAAGCTTATTCTGGTAGGCCGTCTCTTGATCTAAAGCTAATCCAAGGGCTTGTGTTGGAGCTTGTTAGTACAGATAAAGTCATTAACTCGGATCAAAGGAAGCTTCTAGCTAATTTAGAAAGGGTAATTGAAAATATAAGAAGAAATGATGTGGAGCGTGACATTTATATAAAACAGTGGCTTAAAGATGGCGAAGCCTTTGACAAGATAGAGCGTCGTCGTATTTCTCAAAAGTTAAGTTTTATAACAGCGAATTTATTACTTGATGTCTCCCAGTCAATTTATTACTTGAATAAATTGATTTTTGAACGGAGTAAATTTTCTTTTGGCAAGGATGTTTCGGTTATAAGTTTCTTTTGCCATTCTTGTGAAGTATGCAAAATGGATTTTGTTGATGACAAATGGAGTAATTTGACTAGGCGATTAAATGTTGAATGATTAAGTTTTTCAAAAGGAATAAAAATGCCAGAAACCAAAAAAATAGCTTTGTTGATCGACTGTGATAACGTCAGTCATAACTCCATCGAAGGTGTGTTAGCGGAGCTTGCTAAATACGGCATGGTCAATGTGCGGCATGCGCATGGTGATTGGAATAGCCCGTCATTGTCTGGCTGGGTAACAAAGTTGCACCCTAATGCAATTAGGCCAATGCAGCAATTTGCTTACACCAAAGGAAAAAATGCTACCGATTCTGCGATGATTATTGATGCAATGGATCTGCTGCATAGTAAAACAGTCGATGCCTTTGCGCTCATGACGAGTGATAGTGATTTCACTCCTTTGGTGTTACGCATTTTGGAAAGTGGAATGCCGGTATACGGTTTTGGTGAGAAAAAAACACCACAGCCTTTTGTTGATTCCTGCTCTTTGTTTATTTTTACGGAAAATCTATCTGTGGATCGCGAAGAAAAGCTTGATTCGCCACAGCTTCAGCTCAATAAGAAAACCAAGAATGAATTGCGTCAGGATTCTGGTTTGGTGAGGCTCTTGCGCGCAGCAGCAGAGCAAACCGCAGAGGATGATGGTTGGTCTGCTTTGGGCAGAGTAGGTAGTTATATATCTAACAACAGCTCTTTTTCATCAATCAACTACGGCTATAAAAAACTGGGCGATTTGATTCGAGCAAGTGAATTATTCGATATTGAAATGCGCAATGGTGGAACCGCAATGTATATAAAAGATAACCGGAAATAGGCGGTGGTTTTAATTCGTGAGTAGCCCGCATGGAGCCTAACGAAATGCGGGGTTATTTAATAAATTTATCTCCCGTATTCCGCTAGGCTCCATACGGGCTACGGCTGTATCCAGTGGTGGGTGAAGGTGAGGTCGGGGTCGTGGGTTTGTTGTTGTTTTTCGATGTTGAAGTGACGGCGGCCGCGTGGGTCGGTGCCTACTCCGGCGAGGTATTGCCAGTTGCCCCAATTGGCGGCGACATCGTAATCAATCAGTTGTTGTTCAAACCAGGCTGCGCCGTAGCGCCAATCTACTCCCAGTTCATTAATTAAATAGCTAGCGACAATTTGCCTGCCCCGGTTGGACATCCATCCGGTGTTCAGCAGTTGCCGCATAAAAGCATTCACAAAATCACTCGCGGTATTGCCATAACACCACGCCATAAATTCATTGGGATAAAAACTCAGCAACGGGTTTTTATTTTGTATACCGCGCAAGGCAAACATTTTTTTGCCTGCGCGATAAGCCAGCCACTGAAAGTATTCACGCCAGAGAATTTCAAAGTACAGCCAATAAGTAGATTCGTTGGCTTGGTGTTTGGATTCATAACGGCGGATGGATTCCACTACTTGGCGTGCCGATAGGCAGCCGAACGCTAGCCAGGGCGATAACTTGGATGAAAAATCCCAGCCGTCTAATTGGTCGCGAGTTTGTTTGTAATTGGCAATCAAATGGGATTCAAATAAAAAATAATCCAACTGTTGCATGCCCGCGTGAGTGCCGCCCGAAAAATGTAAGCTGTTTGATGGCAGAGTTTCATTGTTGCGCGCAAATTGGACACAGAGCGAATCCAACTCGCAATAAATATCGCCCAACATAACGCGTGTTCGCAGTGGTGGTGCGATAGGCAGCGCACGTGTTGGCGGGCGCTTTTCAATCAGCTTACGAAATTGTGAAAATACATTCGGCAAATCGTTCACAGCAAAAGGCAATTCGGCGCGATCAAACAGCGTGAAATTTTCCGAGATATAAAGCGGTACATCGAGTTCTGCTTTTACTCGTGCAACCTGATCGGCTTCGTCACTGCCCGGATGATCGCCGACGGCAACAGCGCCCACATTTAATTGCTGTGCAAGCGCAACCACTTCGGTGACTGGATCACCTTGTAGAACGACCAGATCACTTCCGACCTGACGCAATTGCTCGCGTAAATCGCGTAGGGATTCCAGTAAAAAAATCAGGCGGTGGCGATCAATTCCCTTGCATTGATAACGGCCTTGGCGAAACCACTGTTGCGGTAACACAAACACACCGAGTGCAGAATCTTGTGTGGCGGTTAATTGTGTCCAGCCGGGGTTGTCCGCCAAACGCAAATCGTATCGAAACCAATAGAGCGCTGTTTTCATGAGATCAAGGCTTGCACGTTAAGGTGCGCGTTGGAAAGAGTGGGGCGCGAATCGCGCCTGTGTTATGCGTTGTATTACTCGCACTCTTTATACGTGCCTAACCGCGGTTTGTATCAGTGGGGTGACTATCTCCAGTCACATTTTAATTTAAACATTCTGGTTACTATTAATTCAAAAACTCCGGTTCTTCGGGTTCTTCATAGCGTTCCAGTTTTACATTGCGCATGGAGTAGGCCGATAATCCAAGATCATTTTCCTGGGTTTCTATCACCACCGTGCCATCAACCCAAAAGGGTGTGTACAAATCGGGCAAGGTAAAACCCTTGGGGTGCTTAACGTAAATTAATTGGTTGGGCGGCGGTGGTGGAACATGGATGCAAGCGCCGAAGTAGGGCACCAGAAAAAATTCGGTGATGACTTGGTTATCGTCGTATTCAATAGGCACTATGTAACCCGCAATGCGGATGCGTTTGTTATTAAATTCGGGGCGAACTTTGGTGGATTTAAGGGCATCGCGCCAACTGCGGCCGGATTTTTCATCCTCTATTGATTGCTTTGAATCAGCAATAGCCTTGGCGATTTGATCTTCAAATGCCGATGTGTTGCTATTGAACCCCTCGGCGGGTGCATCCTGCGCGAGTTGGTCATCGCTGAGTGATTGGTGATCGATTTGCGGAATAGATTCCAATAAGCGCAAATCCTCGTCGGGCAACAATTCTGTCCATTCCACTGTCACCGCGGGGCGCGCCAAATTTTCGGGCGCTGCGTGAGCGGCACTAACAAAAAACAGGATTACAAACGCACATAAGTGAGCTGGAAAAGAAGCTTTTTTTGTTGGATAGAGTTTCATCATTCGGTGTCTCACATTACCATCACACCTGCACCAGCAGGATTAATCACGCAATCATACAAGCCTTTCTTATGAATGACAGCATCAACAACAGCGCAATTTCACTGCAATCCGTCCAGTATGCATGGGCTAAACAGGATTCCCCTTTTTTGGCGATAGATGATCTGTGTATCGCGTCAGGTGAAAAAATATTTCTGTACGGTGCCTCCGGGTCTGGCAAAAGTACGCTGCTGAATTTGATTGCTGGTGTGGTATCGCCACGCGCAGGCAGCATTCATGTATTGGGTCAAGATATAGCCCGTATGAGCAATCGCCAGCGCGACCAATTTCGCGCGCAATATATGGGCATTATTTTTCAGCAATTTAATTTAATTCCCTATTTGAATTGCGTGGAAAATTTACAGATGCGCGTAGAGTTTCTGCCGCGCGATCAAAAACAGAGTGCCGTTGCGCAGATTCCGGTTTTGTTGGAACGGTTGGGAATTGCCAATGTGGCGCAGCAGCAAGCGAACCAACTCAGTGTAGGGCAACAACAGCGTGTGGCGCTTGCGCGTGCCCTCTTGGGCAGCCCGCGCATTATTATTGCGGATGAACCTACGTCTGCACTTGATGCAGACCTGCGCGAAACCTTTATGCAGCTCTTGTTTGAATTGTTGGATGAAAAAACTGCGCTGCTGTTTGTCAGTCACGACCAGCAACTGTTGCCGCGTTTTGACCGCGTGCTCAATATGCAGGATTTTCGTGCAACAGCACCAGATGCGCAGTCACAACCGGAGATGCAGTCATGATTCGCCTTCGTCTTGCCGGTAAAAGTTTATTGAATCGCCGCGCAACGGTACTGCTGACCGTGTTGTCGTTAACCATTGGCATTATGTTGGTGCTTGGCATTACCCATTTGCGCACGCAAGTAAAAGAAAGTTTTAACAATACGCTTTCCGGAACCGATTTAATTGTGGGCGCGCGCGGCGGTACATTAAATTTATTGTTGTACTCCGTATTTCATATGGGCAGCAGCACCCACACGGTTCGCTGGCACACCTATGAAGAGTTGGCAAAACACAGTCAAGTCAAATGGGCAGTGCCACTTGCGATGGGCGATTCACACAAGGGGCACCGTGTTGTCGCCACTACACCGGATTTTTTTGCGCGCTATGCTTACGGTAAAAAACAACCGTTACAGTTTGCGCATGGAAAAGCCTTTGCCGGAAAATACGATGTGGTGATAGGCGCAGCGGTTGCGCGTAAATTACAGTATCAGCTGGGCGATAACATTGTATTAGCGCACGGCATTGCCGAGGTGTCGCTTGCCAAACACGATGATTCTCCATTTGTTATTAGCGGTATCCTTGCGGCCACAGGTACTTCCGTCGATAAAAGTTTGTACATTTCACTGGCAGGCATGGCCGCGATTCATGAGGATTGGCAATCTGGCGTGCAGATTCCCGCTGCAAAAAAACAGCCACAGATTACACAGCACGCGCACGATGATCATGAACACGAACACTCTTATGCGGATGGCGAAAAACATCGCGGACACAATCACGGGCATGAACAAGAGTCCGAACATGAACATGAGAGCGAGCATGAACATGAAGCACATGATCATCAGGCACATGACCAATCTTTAAGTGCAATCTTTGTCGGTTTACAAAGTCGCGCTGCAACATTTACGGTGCAGCGGCAAATCAATCAATACACTGGTGAACCACTGCAAGCCATAGTGCCCGGTCTTGCATTGGCAGAATTGTGGCAAGTCGTGGGTTCGGTAGAAGTCGCATTCAATGTAATCGCGTGGCTGGTAGTGGTGGCCAGTTTGCTTGGAATGGTTGCAAGTGTGCTGACTGCGCTCCACGAACGGCAGCGCGAATTTGCCATTCTTCGCTCGTTCGGCGCGAGCCCCGCTTATATTGTTAGCTTGATTGTGGGCGAAGTATTTTTATTGGCGTTATCGGCCATTGTGTTGGCAACGTTGTTATTGGTTTTGTTAATTGGCGGGCTTCAATCCTGGCTGTTGACTGTGTGGGGCTTAACGATTTCAGCCGATGTATTCGGCCCGCAGCAATGGGAATATGTCGGCGTATTTCTTGTGGTGGCACTTACGATGGCATTTGTTCCTGCTGCTGTTGCGTATAAGCGCAGCTTGAGCGATGGCTTATCTATTCGCCAGTAATACTGGCAGAAAAATTTTATGGGAGTTAACAGTGGAAAATAGTATTAGAGAAAAAGCAGAAGCCTTGTTGGAAGAGGGTGAGTTAGTTGAGCTTTACGCATTGCTTGCGCCTTATCTAGAACAAGGAGATGGCTACGCACAATTTTTATATTCCAGTTTTAGTCTGGAAAGCTTGAATGAAACAGAAGATGAATTTGAAGCGCGCAGCATGCAATTGTTAAACAGCGCATCAGAAGCAGGCGTGGCAGAAGCATCGTATCGTTTGGGCGTTATTTATTTATATGGTGACTTTGTCGAGAACAACTCCACTCGCTCCAGCGATTATTTTGAGCGCGCTATCGCCCAAGGGCATTCCCATTCAAAATTCAC